>QHRS01000251.1 GCA_003221435.1 Candidatus Rokuibacteriota bacterium | reverse complement strand
CGGGGCCACCTCGAAGATCAGCTCCAGTTCCACCGGGGCGCCGAGCGGCAGGCTGGCCACGCCGTACACCAGGCGGCAGGGGCTCTTGTCCTTCCCGAAGACGTCCTGCAGAAGCTCCGAAGCGGCGTCGGCGACCTTGGGCTGATCGCGGACGTCTCCCGCCGTCGCCACGGACACGCCGAGCCGAATGATCCGCGTCACCCGGTCGAGCGATCCGAGGTGTTGCCGCGCGACGGCGAGGGCGTTGAGCGTCGCGAGGCGCGCCGCCTTGCGGCCTCCCTCGACGTCAAGCTCGGTTCCGACGCGTCCGACGAACTTCGCGCTGTGGCCCTCGGTCGGGAGCATCCCGCTCAGAAACACCAGGCTGCCGCTCTGCACCGCCTCTACATAGCTGCCGAACGGCGTCGGGGGCGTCGGGAGCACGATGCCGAACACCTTCAACCGCTGCTCGGCGGTGCCCGGGCGATCGTCATCGCGGATCGCTGCGCCCTGTTGCACGGGTGCATTCATCGATTTCTCCTTTCCTGGAGAGGCAGGCGCGGCGCAATGGCCGGGAAACAGGCGGAGCGCACGCTGGTCGCAGACCGACACCAAAGTATGATGGACGGACCCCGTGGGCTCTGGTATCCCCCTGCCCCCTTGCATACCGACGATCGCGCGGGAGTCCGATGCGAGCGCTTCGCTTGCGATCCGCGAAATCGTACCGGCTGGCGCTCGGCGAGCAGGGCGGGCGGCTATCCCAGATCGCGCCGAACGCCGGTCGCGTACAACTGCGACGCATCGTCGTAGCCGACTCGAGCGGCTGCGAGGCACTCAGACCGGTCGAGCGTTCCGCGGCTTCCGCAGTATGTTCCACGGCACGCGGCGAGCGACGTCCTGACGCCGTAGGCAACGCCTCCTGCATGCGGGCTGCCTACCCATTGGCTATCCCTTCAATGGCCCATCCTGTCCGCTTGCGTCTTGCGTCCGCCTGAAAAAGAGCGCCCCGTTCGGACATCTTCGAGCGGGGCTGATCGTTGGCGAGTGTTCCGAAGGACTTACACGAGGCCAGCTGTGCGAGCCATTACTGGCTCGACCTCGATTAGGAACCCTCGAGCGGACAGCAGCGGTCTCGAGGGGACACCGCTGGCCATGAGCGGACATCTAGGAGATTGCTGCCTTCGTTCTCCATCGCAGCGGCGAAGGCGGCTGCGCGTGGTGTCAGCCACGACTCGGAATTGGACCGGGGCGGCCTATTCGCGCAGACTTCGATGAACGAACGCCACCGCCATCGCCCGCTCTCCCACTGCCGAAGCGACACGCTTCAGGTTCCCGCAACGGACATCGCCGACGGCGAACACGCCGGGCCGGCTGGTCTCGAGCAGGTAGGGTGGGCGTGGCAGCGGCCACTGAAAAGCCTGGAGCTCCTCATGCGTCAGTCAGGTCCGGTCTTGATGAACCCTTTCTCGTCGAGCGCGAGGCACCGGTCGAGCCACTTCGTGTTGGGCACAGCACCGGCCATCACGAAGACATGCCGAATCGGGCGCGTCGCGACGTCGCCCGTCGAGGCGTCGCGCCACGTTACCTGTCCGAGGTGACCGTCTCCTTCGATCGCCACGCTCTGAGTGCGCACGCGCAGATCGATCCGATCGTGCTGTTCGATGCGAAGGATGAGATAGCGCGACATGCTGTCCGCCAGCCCCTCGGAGCGGACGAGCATGTGGACGCGTTGCGCGGTCTGCGCCAGGAAGACGGCGGCTTGGCCGGCCGAGTTTCCGCCACCGACCACGATTACTTCCTCGCCCTTGCACAGCGCGGCCTCCATGGGTGTCGCGCTGTAGTAGACGCCGGCACCGTCGAAACGCCCCGCATCCGCGAGCGAGAGCCTTCGGTACTCGGCCCCGGACGCGATGATGATCGCGCGCCCCATGATCTCCGACTTCGTGTCGAGCTCGATCCTGAACGGCTTGTGCGCGCAGGTCAGCCGGGCGGCCGATTGCGCGACCATGATCTGCGCTCCGAACTTCCGGGCCTGGGTATGCGCACGGAACGCAAGGTTGTGGCCTGAGATCCCCGTTGGAAAACCGAGATAATTTCGATCTTCGAGCTCGAGCCCGCCTGCCCACCCGGAGCGATCGACTCCAGGACGAACACATCCAGGCCCTCCGAGGCTCCGTACACGCCGGCGGCCAGTCCGGCCGGGCCGGCTCCGACGATCACGAGATCGCGCACGGCGCGTGTATCGACAGCGACGTTGAGCCCGAGGCAGTCGGCGATCTGTCGATTCGTCGGATTGCGAAGCACCTGCCGGCTGCGGCAGATGAGCACCGGCGTGTCGTCCACGGAAATCCCGAAATGGTCCAGCACCGCCTGAGCCTCGTGATCGCTGTCGATGTCGATGAGCTCGTAAGGATGATCGTTGCGGGCCAGGAACTCACGAATGCGCAGCGTGTCGGAGCTGTAATTCGATCCGACAATGAAGACATCGCTGTAGTGGCGCGCTACGAGCTCGAACCTTCGCGACAGGAACGCCCGCATGAGCACGTCGCTCAGATCCGAATCGGTCTGCACGATACGAAGCAGCACGTCGCGGCCGATCTCGATGACCTCGCTCGGGGCCGCGGCTCGAATGGTCACCATGGATTGTTGTCCGGTGAGCGCTGCCACTTCGCCGGTGAACTGTCCAGGTCCCAGGCTCACCACCACGATCTCTTGCTCGCGACTCTGCCGCGAGATCTCGACCTGGCCGCGCAGGACGACGAAGATGCTCCCGGTCTGAGTGCCAGGGGCGAGCAATACTCCCTCCGCCCCGACGGAACGCGCGGTTCCGAACGACGTGATGCGCGTGAACTGCTCGGGAGTGAGCACGGGAAAGAGGCGCTCGTCGCGCGCCAGTTCGAGCGGGGAGAGATTGGTCTGCGGTGTTGTGGTCATCTGAGCACCTGCCTGGAAGGAACCGGGCGATTTGAGTCACCCGTCGCCGGGGCGCGGGGTGACCAGGGCATGGACCTCTGTGTCGCCGCGAGCTTCTCACGCACGGCAAGCAGCAGGCGAATGTCGATCATATCGCCGATGCGTCTTCCTAAACGACCCGCTTCAATTCGTGGATGGGTGGAATTCGAGCCGTATTCCCGGAACGGGAAGCTCCCAAGTACCGCAAGAATCCAAGAAACCCGCGACGGTCTGATGGCTACCTACGAACATTCCATGGTCGCGATCGCGTAAGTGATGGTAGCCCTTCGGGGAGCCCATACGAACCGGCCGAGGTCCTCGCGTGGCTGCGCTCGATGGACGCACTTCGGCTCGCGCTCGCCGCGTAGGCACTCGGCCTTACCGATACGCGCCTTCAAGCCACCCCACGTCCGGTTGTAGGTGGCCGTCGCATGCGCGCTACGCGTCTACTTCGGACGTCGTCATCACCGGTACAGCAGCTTGAGCCGGCCCCAACTCTTCGCGTGCACCGGCGTCGTGCTGCACTCTGCCGGCGGGCTGCCCACCCGCGTGAGCGTGCCCGTCGTCACCGAGCACTCGTCTGGGAAGGACGCGCACAGGGTGGGCACATAGGTGTAGGTGACGGTATATGTGGTCGTCGCCGCGTCGCCGCTCCGGGTTCCCTGTAGATGGTCGTTGATGGTCAGGGAACACGTCGGCGAGATCACCATCTGGCCCGTGCACGTGATATCGAAGTCCGTGTCGGTGAACATTCCGGAGCACTGATACTGCGTCGTGTCGGGGCCGAACGCCGCGCCCGTGCACAGGGTGTCGAGGGCGATGAACGCGACCGGTACGATCGAGTCGGGGTCACATGCCTGGGCCGTGTAGGTGCCCGACCAGATCCCCGCCCATGAGGCCGGAATCGTCACGGAAGCTGCGCGTAGCGCGCGTGACAGCGAGACAGGGGGAACGGTGACCCCCTGCGCCGAGACCGGAGCGAGGGACAGCGCGAGGACGAGCAAGCCTGGACGGCGCGATGCACGCACGGCACACCTCGATGGGACAAAGACGCGATACGCGTCAGGGAATTGTAGCTGCCGTCCGAGAACGGGCGCAACTCGGATCCGCGTCCCGGACGCCCGCGCGGGCGCGTACGCGATCGTGAGCGAGAGTGACCTCGCCGAGGCCGTCAAGAAACTCGGTTCGAGAGGCTGAACAGCCACACATTCGGCCACACGAGCCGAGGACGATCGCGTAAGTGATGGTAGCGCTTCGGAGCGCGTATACGAACCGGCCGCAGTCATCGCGTGGCTGCGGTCCATGGACGCGCTCCGGGGCACCGGAATCGCCGCCTGAGGCGCTGGCGGCCCCGGGACATTCCGACACCACCCCCCCCGGGCCCCAGTGGTAATGAACCGCTTCGCGAGAGCCGATAACCCGGCGATGATTCATTGCCTCAAGGAGACTTGGCTCCCCACGGCTATGTTTGCCGGGCTCAGTGGGCTGATCGCTACCGCCGACCTCGACAAAGGGGTTATCCATTACGCTCCCCTTATCACCGCCTTGATCGTCGTCCCGCTCGTGTGGAAGTCGTTCGTGATCCGCCAAGGCTGTCCCCGTATCCGACGCGGCGTCCTTGCAGGCTCGGCGGCGGCGTCCATGATCCTGTGGTCGGAGGTGGTGATTGATGGCGTTCGTCGCTTCATCCATGGCAAGCATGGAGAAGAAGGACTCGGCGGCCTTTTCATGATCATCATCCCCTTCATAGCTCTCATCGGTGCCCCCCTCCCGAGGAGCTTGGAGCGACCGACTTGGCATTGGATGGCGCAGTGGGTGGAGCGCTGGTCGCAACCCTCGTCGCGCCGTTCGCTGCTGTCATCCCCCTCGTCGTGCTCAGGCCGGATCAGCGGTACCCCACAATGAACCTGGCCATGTTTACCGGCGGGACATGGCTGGCCCTGGCTCCCGCCGGTGCGTGGCTGGGAGTGAAGGCGGCCCGACGGTGGAGACGGATCATGACGAGCCCCGGAGCAGCAGACCCCCCCACCGTGGGTTAAGGCCGCCGGATGGCACGCAATTGGGCAGCAAGTGGTGGCGATACGGGGATTCGGGACGAACTCGGTCCTCGCATGGCTGCGCTCGATGGACGCCCTCCGGCTCGCGCTGGCCGCGTAGGGCACGCCACCGCGCAGCCTGAACTTCCGAACCCTCGACGCACCGCGCGAGCGGTTCCTGCGCGTTCCCTGCGCGGTGTGCGCGCGATCCACGAGCAGGCGCGACCCGAGGGCGCCGTGACCATGCGCGAGCGATCCCTGCGCGATCCCTGCGCGATCCTGCGCAGCGTGCGGCGACGCCCGCGAGCACGCGCGGAGGCTCAGGACTCGCGAAACGGCGTCATCCGACAGTCGGCGGCGAAAACGGCTTCGCAGGATCGCGCAGGAACGACGATCGGCGGGCGCCGTGAGTGCGGAGCCGGGCGGATTCGGCGGCGGGGATCATGGACACCGGGCGGCCCAACAGCGCCAGCTCTATGAACCCTGGCCGCGCGCGTCATCCCTTTCTCGCGTTCGCTGCGGCGGCGCGTTCCTGGGCGAACGTCGGCGGCCTAGCGCGATTCTGGCGCGGTATCCGTCAGCGCGCGTCGCGAACGCCTGGCCGCGCCCCCTCGCCCTGTTGCGGCACGCCGTGATCGCTCCACCGAGCCTTCACCTGACCCCACGTGCTCGGCGTGGTCGACGTTGTGCTGCTCCGCGAACCAATGATCACGTAATTTGCTGTCCCGGGCGTGGTGCCAGCGCAAGCGCTGGTATCGCTCGAACCGCACGACCAGACATGCACAGTTCGCCCATCGGAGGAGCAGTGCAACGTCTCAATGAGACTCGGCCTGAATGTCAACCCGTCGATACTTACGGTCCATTGGCACTCGCTTTCCAGCGCCTCGGTGCCATCCGCGTAGTGAGGCAAGGGTATCGTGCCGCCGTCTGGAAGAGTTCCAGTTAGAAAGGCGACTTCTTGCCCTGCTGGTGATTGGGCCTGCGCTGACGGCACCGCGAGCAGCCGATACGCTGCGGCAAACAGGAAGCAACTGACTGCGGCGAGGAACAGCATCTTCACCTT
>QHRS01000250.1 GCA_003221435.1 Candidatus Rokuibacteriota bacterium | reverse complement strand
GCCGCCGAGGTCACCCCGCTCATCCTCGGCACGGCCGTCGTTCTGACTACCCGAGGAACAGTTCGCAGGTGTTGAGCCAGGCCTGGGTGGTGAGCGCCAGCGATTCCACGTCGATGCGCTCGTCGTTGCCGTGGAAGCGCCCGGCCATCGCCTCTGCCGTCAGGGCCCGCGAGAACAGGCCGAAGCCGTAGGCGACCGCGCCGTGCTCGCGGAAGTACGGCGCGTCGGTGAACCCGACGATCAGGCGCGGCAGCAGGCGCGCGCCCGGGTAGTGCGCCTCGACGACGCGGCCCAGCACATCCCAGAGCGGCGTTCGCGTGGGCGACACCGAGGCCGGCTTGGAGAAAAGCTTCTCGACCGCCACCTCCTGTGCCAGGGCGCCGAGGGCCTTGTCGAGATGCCGCCGCACCTCGTCCTCGTTGTCCCCGGGGACGGTCCGGATGTCGACCTCGATGTCGACCACGTCGGGGATGACGTTGGTCTTCACGCCACCGCGGCACGTGTTCGGCGAGAACGTCGTGTGGGTGGCCGACCACGCGAGCCTGGCCATTCCCGCCGGGAGCCCGGCGATGGCCTCGTCTACGCGCGAGGGATCGACGAGGGCCGCTTTCACCTTGGGGTCGAGGTCGAGCGAGCCGACGAAGGCGGTCCACAGATCGCTTACGTACGGGGCCGGCCGGTAGTTCGCCAGGCCGGTGACCACCTGCGCGGCCTTGACGAGCGCGTTGTCCGCGCCGTACGGCATCGAGCCGTGCCCGGGCGTGCCCTTGATCCGCAGCCGGCGCCAGGCCACGCCCTTTTCGCCGACATGCACCGTGACGTTCAGCTCGCCGCCGTGCCCGCTGACGGTTCCGCCGTTCTCGGTCAACAGGTAATCCGCCCGGAGCGCGTCCCAGTGGCGCTTGCACATGTAGCCGGCGCCGAGCGCTCCGCCGGCCTCCTCGTCGGCGCACGCCAGGTAGACCAGGGTGCCGCGAGGCCGCCACCCGCGCCGGGCCAGCGCCCTGAGGGCGACGGCCTGAGAGGCGGTGAGATTCAACATGTCGACCGCGCCGCGCCCCCACACTTCGCCGTTCACCAGCTCGCCCCCGAAGGGGTCGCGCGTCCAGTGCTCGGGGGTCACGGGCACGACATCGGTGTGACCCATTAGGCAGAGCGTGGGCGCGGCCGGGTCGGTCCCCTCGATGCGGGCGACGAGGCTGGTGCGGCCCGGCGCCCCATCGGGCTCGTAGACCTCGAGGTCGAGGCCGGTGCCCTCGAGATAGGCGCTCAGCACGTCGCCGGTGCGCACCTCCTGGCCGGAGGCCACAGTGCCGTCGTTCACGCACCGGTTGCGGATCAGCTGTTGCAGCAGCTCCACGGTCTGCGCGGTCAGCGCGTCGGTCATGACGATCCTCTTACTACAGCGGCGCGTCGGTCACGGAGGAGAGTGCATCACCTCCAGCACGCCGCCGAGGCAGGTCGGGTTGCGTGGCCATGGATCCCGGTGGTGAGTATGGCGCAGGACGCGTCACTGGCCTAGACGGCCCCGATGCGTGGCGACCTCGGGCGATTCCCCTCAAAAGACGGCCAAGGGATTGGCGGGCGAGCCCGTGCCGCCCACGACCTTGAGGGGCGCGATGACCAGCATGAACTCGTCGCGTCCTTCCTCTCGGCAGGCCCGGGCGAGCGGCTCCAGGAGGGCGTTGTCGAGCAGGGCCACACCGTAGGCAAAGAGGGCCGCGTGCACGGCCCAGGGGATGTCGTAGCCGATCGGGAGGTGGTCGAGCATGTCCCAGACCAGCACGCTGACATCGTGGTCGCGGAGGAACGGCAAACACGACACGTGCAGCCCGGGTCGCTCCAGAGGCCCCGGCCCGAATGGACGGCTGTAGGGCCGGTCGGGATTCGCGCCCTGCCAGGCCTCGCGGCCGCAGTAGACGCAGACGGCATCGCCGGGCTCCAGCGCGATCCCGCGCTTGGTCAGGATGTCCTCGAGCTCCCACCCGTGCACCGGCGTCTCCTGCGTCACGCAGGGAATGCCGCGGTGGCGGGGCACGTCGAGCATCACGCCCCGCGTGATGATTCCCTCTGCCCAGTGCTCGATCGATCCGAACGTCGCCCCGTCGAAGGTGATCTCCTGCTTCGGGTCGCGGCCATTCCACATGGCCTCGTCGTCCCAGGTATGGCAGAGCGCGTCGATGTGCGTGGAAGCGACGCCGTGGTAGAAAATGCCGTAGTAGTCGGCGGCGAAGCCGCCCGTGCCGCGCGGGAGCGTCCGCATGTAGTGCTGCGCAGGAAACGCGTTGTTCGGGCCGGGTTCCTTGGGGAACGGTCGGCTCAGCGAGAGGGAGCGACCGGAGCGCACGAGCCGCGCGGCCGCCGCGCGCTTGGCGGGCGTGACGAGGTTGAGGGCTCCGACCTGGTCGTCCCGGCCCCACCGCCCCCAGTTCCGTCGATCGCGGATCCAGGAGCGGACTTCCTTCTCCGTCGGCAACGGTCGGTCCGGCATATCTTCCTCCCAGTGGGCGATGTACCCCGTGATCGGCGCTCAGGAACTCGAAGCATCGGCCCGGACCCGGGCCGCGTCAAGAGGACGGCTGGTTCCGCTGTTGCGGCGGATCCCGGCCCGGCGGTCGGCATCGGCACCCGGCCCGAGCACGTCCGTCAGAGCTGAATTCCTTTTCGATGTCCGCCGGCACGTCCACCCAGACCATCAGGAGCCCGGTGCCCTTCTTCTTCGTCATCATGTGCGCTCCTCCTCATCACGTATGGACGGGGAACTCTTCTCTTGGCGCCAGCGTGGACGCCATCGAGGCGCAGCTCAGGAGGGCGTTTGAGTTTCTCATGCCCCGGAGAGGCGGCGCACGACGTCGAGATCGGCATCATTCTCATCGAAGAGCCCCGCGCACTTCACGAGGCCGATTCGGTCGAGCCAGGCAGCAGCGGTATCACTCGTCGGGTCGGCTGGCCTAGCACGCACTGTTCGCTCAGCGCATGACGGCGGCGCGCGCGGCCGCCAGGATCGAGGCGCGCTCGTGAATGGGTGGCGTGCCGAGTCGCTCTGACCACGCCGCGAAGTCAGCGCGCGGTCTGGTCCAGCGCAGCAGGTCCACGTCGGTGCTGATCGGCGCATCCGCACGCAGCGTAGCCAGCTCCCGGAACAGCATCGCGCGCTCGCGTTGCTCCGTGAGCGTCGTGGCTAGG
>QHRS01000238.1 GCA_003221435.1 Candidatus Rokuibacteriota bacterium | reverse complement strand
CTCGAGTCGATTGAGAGCTCCCAGGAGCTGTAATAGGTGCCGTCCGGCGGAGTCGTGCCGGCGGCAAGACCGGCCACCGTCGCGTTATAATGCCAATTCCCCGGTTCTGTTGTTGGCTTATTCTGGTACCACCCCGCAAACGGCCCCGTCGTACAACCCGGTTTCAACCCGCAAGTGGCGAGCAGTGCGCCCGTCTTCCCGTCGGTAATCGTGCCGTCATCCTGCAAGATATAGTCGGCGTACTGCTTGTAATCCAGCGCGCTAAGGGTCGGCAGGGTCTGAACAGGTTTGTTGGGCCCGCTGCCTGCGAGGGTCCCCACACGCGCGGCATCGGTACAACCCGTGCATGTCGCGCTTGCCGATGTTGCGGTCTGACTCACGTGGGCCGTGCCAGTGATGGAGCCATTCGTGTTTCCCTGCACCGACCCCAACGCCCCGCTGACCGTGGCGCTTCCGCTCATCTGAACGTTATCTGCAAGGATGGCGTAGGGCGGGAGACCGGGGGGGACCGTGACCACGACCTGGACCGTCTGCTTGTCATTCCCCTTCCCGGCGGCGGACTGGCCCGTCGATTTGATCAGGACCGTGGCCGGACCGACGGGTTGCCAGGTGACTGTATACGTCCCAGGATTCTGCAGGGCTGTCGGAAGGCCCGACAGGGCTTGGGCGGTGAACAGAGTCGCTGTGGGCCCGCCCAGGACAGCGTTACCCACGGTCGAAGGGTTTGCCACAAACTGGGCGATGGCCCGCTCCGCCCCCGCTTCGGCCAGATCAAACGCCTGGGTACCGCGGAGGAGGTTGGCAGAAATCTGCGACTCCATCGCGCCCACCGACAGGAGCGTGGCGACCAGGGCCCCCAGCAGCATAAGGGTGAAGAGGGCCAGCGGGAGGACCACCCCGCGGGTGTCGTTGCAGGTCGCGATGGCGTGGATCCGAAACACGTTGAACGGGCAGCTCCATCGGCTCATTCGCCTCACTCCTCCTCCACTATAAGTTTCGCGGTCTCACGGTCGTGGTCATCGTCCGCACCGCCGTTTGATCGCCTGACTGCGCCCGGCACGCGAGTGAGATCCGAATCTCCTTGATCTGATCACGAAGCGCCTGCGTGCTGGGATTCAGAATCTGCGCGGACGGGACCGATCCCTGCCAATACGTGAGCTGGAAGGTCGGACAGTTGGTGGCCAGCGTATCGGGGGCGAGGGCGCCGATGGTCCGGGTTAAGGTCCCCCCAGCCACATTGGTGTAATTGTAGGTGACCGTTTCCACTGATCGGACAATGCTGACGTCCTTCGGATACGAGTTACTGAGTTTTCCCGGGGGCACGAAAGCCAGAATCGGCCCGGTGATGGAGGCGATTTGTTGGGTCTCCGAGATGGCGCCGCTCGACATCAGTTTCGGGGTCCCAAAGTACTGGAGCGAGACCAGCTCGTTCACGGAGAACCCCTGGGTCGAGCTGACGTGCACCTGCGTGGCCCCGGCCGCCGCGTCTGTGGTGTTCACCGTCGCGTTGTTCCCGGTGGCATCCAGCGTGTCATTGTCCACGTCTCCGAGGAGCGTCAGGCTCGTGGCGGTCGCGGTCGTAATGGCGCCAGCCGACGTGGGGCGCCCGGCGTTGATCAGCTGGAGGTCTGTGACGATCGTTTCGAGGGTCACCCGGGTCACCACCTGGGCATCCTCGGCGGCCGTCCCGATGGATGTCGATCGCTGCGTCACCGTATAGATGCCCAGGACGGCGGCCATGATCAAGCCCAGGACCGCGATGGTGACGAGCAATTCCGCCAGGGTGAACCCAGCTTCGTGTGCGTGGCGTCGGCTGATCGTGGTCATGAGTCAGGGCCGCTGCGCGATGAGGGTAGACACCTGGACGGCTTCTTCACTTCCCCTCCTCGTCTGGTACTGCGGAGTAAAGAAGACCTGCACGCTAATGGTCTTCATCCCCGCGGCGGGGGTCGCGTCCTGGATCGTGACAGTCCGGCGGAATCCTGCATACCCGGCAATGGCGCCGTAAGCCTCTGCCGGGAAATTGGCCGAGGTTATTTGGTCGACCGGGCCCGTGCTCGTATACCGGCCATTCTTGACCTCTTCCAGTCGGGCCTGGGCAAGTTCCGTCGCCGTGGAATAGGAGTTCGCCCGGCTGACCGCGGCGATGCCGAAGTCAGCGCCACCGGCCGTCCCACTGGACGGCTGGAAGGCGAGCGCGACCCCGAGAATACCGACCATCAGAACGGCCATCGCTACCAGCACCTCGACCAGGGTAAAGCCCCCGTCCTGAGGGAGGAGGTGTCGCATCAGCCCTGGTTGATCCGCAGCATTCGCCTTCATGCCCGGTGAATGAAGCAATAGCAGTGCCAGCCGGCGATGTGTTCAAAAAGATTTCAAGATTACAGCGTTAACCTCTGCCTGCTTTAGGTGCCGCATGCCGAAACAGCGCGGGGGTGGGTCAAACTGGCAAGAGAGCGCCTTCGTCATCGGGTATGATCGTCGCGCCTCCGGGCCGGCGCCCGCCATGGGAGGCACGATCGGCCAGGTGAGAGGCTGGTCTCCTTCGCTGTAGGTCCCAGATGCCGCCGGCGTCGCTTGCCCGCCCCGGCCAGCTGGGATAGGCTCTTGACCACTTCCCCGCAGAACGCGGCCTGCGGCCCTGGGGAGGAGTCTCCGATCCGGGGGGGCTGTATCACATGAGGCTCAAGATCGAGGCGGTGGAGCGAATGATGCGAGAGCGGCCTGCCGGAACCACACTCGAGGAGGCCCTGGAAGTCTTCGAGGTGTTCGCCAGCGGGACGCTCAGCGACGAGGTGTACGTCCTGGACGACGTGAGCGGCAAACGAATCGCAATCGCGCCGACGGCGCTTCGAGACAAGTATCGCCGGGGGTGAGCCATGATCATCACCATCTCCCACCAGATGGGCACCGGAGGGCCGGAGATCGGCATGGCGCTGGCCAAGCGGCTCGGCTATCGGTACGTCGATCAGGAGCTGATCTCGGATGCCGCGCGCCGGTACGGCCTCCTCGAGGAGAAGCTCTCGCATCTCGACGAGTCCAAGCCGTCGCTGTTCGAACGCTTCGACGTGGAGACGCGCCGCTACATCACGGTCATCCAGACGGCGCTCCTCGAGTTCGCGGAAGCCGACAGCATCGTCCAGATGGGGCGGGGCGGCCAGTGGCTCTTGCGTGGCATCCCCCACGTGCTCCGCGTACGCATCATGGCCCCGTTCGAGCAGCGGGTCCGAAGCTGGATCCGCCGGACCGCGGAGCTGACCGGGGAGACGCCGAACCAGCGGGCAGCGACCGATTTCGTCCGGCGCGACGACAGCGATCGCTCGGGACGCATGAAGTACCTCTACGAAGTCGACATCTCCGACCCGATGCTCTACGACGTCGTCATCAACACCGAAAAGCTGTCCCACGACGCGGCCGCCGAGGTGATCGAGGGACTCGCGCGGCGGCCGGAGTTCCAGACGATGGACACGGGGCGGCAGATCG
>QHRS01000237.1 GCA_003221435.1 Candidatus Rokuibacteriota bacterium | reverse complement strand
TTCTGGAGCGCTCATCGACACGGTCAGGATAGGAACATATTCTTTCAATGCCTGTTCAACGGCTTCCTTTTTCCAATCACCCTGCATGGCGCTCCCCCCTCGCTGCACTGTCCTTTGCCTCGAGCATCCAGCAAATGGAACTAGCCGCCAGGATGCAAACGAGTGATGAAAGGATCCTCATCTCCTGAATCAGAGGATGTGAGGATAGTGGCTCGCGCTTCTTGGAGCCCTCCTCGCAGGGTTGCCGTCCTCGCCGTCCTACCGCTTGCGTGTCGCGTCCTGTATCGCCCGCCACACGCGCTCGCTCGTCGCGGGCATGTCGAAGTCCCGGACGCCCAGCGGCGCCAGGGCGTCCATGACCGCGTTGATCGCGGCGGGCAGCGCGCCGACCGTCCCCGCCTCGCCAGCGCCCTTCGCGCCCAGGGGGTTGAGCTTGGTCGGGACCGAGTTGCTCTCGACGGTGATGTCGCACATGGTGTCGGCGCGCGGGATGCCGTAGTCCATGAAGGTGCGCGTCAGGAGCTGGCCGGACTCGCGGTCGTACACGACCTGCTCCATCAGCGCCTGACCCAGTCCCTGGGCCACGCCTCCGTGGACCTGGCCCTCGAGGGTCAGCGGGTTGACGATGGTGCCGACGTCGTCGACGACGACGTAGTTGACGAGCGTAACGACGCCCGTGGCTTCGTCGATCTCCAGCTCACACACGTGACAACCGTTGGGAAACGTGTCGGCCGGCGGCGAGAAGGTCCCCGTCTCGTAGAGGCCGGGTTCGAGGCCGGCCGGCAGCTTGGCGGGCTGGAAGGCGGCCCGGGCAACCTCCCGGACGGCGACAGCTAGCGGCGTCCCCACCACCGTGAATCGGCCGTCGGCGAACACGATGTCCGCTTCGGCCGCCTCCAGCATCCGCGCGGCGATCTTCTTCCCCTTGGCGATCACCTTGTCGGCGGCCATCCACAGCGCCGTGCCGCCAATGACCGTCGACCGGGAGCCCGTCGTGCCCATGCCGAACCCGACGCGATCCGTGTCCCCGTCGACGAAGCGGACCTCGCCGGGGTCCAGGCCGAGCCGCTCGTGGAGGATCTGCTTGAACGTCGTTTCGTGGCCCTGGCCCTGGTTCTTGGTGCCCATGAAGATGGTCGCGGTCCCGCTCGGGTCGAACCGGACTTCGGCGAACTCGGGCCCGGGCGGCGCCGCCCGCTCGATGGCATTGGCGATGCCGATGCCGCGCAGTGCGCCGCGCTGGCGCGCCGCCTCGCGCCGGGCGGCGAATCCCGCGACGTCGGCCACCTTCAGCGCCTGGTCCATGTTCTTCTCAAACTCGCCGCAGTCGTACGTGAGGCCGAGCGCCGTCCGATACGGCATCTCGGCCGGCGAGACGAGGTTCTTCCGCCGCAGCCCCACCGGGTCCACGCCCAGTTCGCGGGCCGCATCGTCGATCAGCCGCTCGATGACGTAAGTCGCCTCCGGCCGGCCCGCTCCGCGGTACGGTGCGGTCGGGTTGGTGTTGGTCAGAACCCCGGTGATCTGCACGTGGGCGGCCGGAATGGTGTAGACCCCCACCAGCGTGGACACGTTGGCGAAGGTGGGCAGCAAGTTCCGGTCCGAGGACACGTAGGCCCCGAGGTTGGCTATGGTCCGGACGCGGAGGGCGAGGAAATTCCCTCTCGCGTCCAGGGCCAGCTCCGCCTCGCTGATGTTGTCCCGCGCGTGCTCGTCGGCCAGGAGCGCTTCGTGGCGCTCGCACGTCCACTTGACGGGCCTGCGAAGCTTCCTCGCCGCCCACAGCACGAGCCGGTGTTCCGCATACTGCCAGCCCTTGGTTCCGAAGCCGCCGCCGATGTCGCCGGCGACGACACGGATTTTGTGCTCGGGCACCTGGAGGATCATGGTCGCCAAGGCGTTCCGGACGCGGTGGGGGTACTGAACATCTGCGTAGAGCGTGTAGCGATCCTCTCCGGGATCGTAGAAGCCCAGGGCGCCTCGGGGCTCCATGTACTGCGCGTGCACCCTGGTGATGACGTAGCGGCGGCGGATCACGCGGCGGGCCCGCTCGAAGGCGGCGTCGGTGGCGGTCTTGTCGCCCACCTCGAACACGTTGGAGATGTTGTCGGGGCATTCGTCCCACACCGGGGCGCTGTCGGGCCCCACCGCCGCCGTCGAGGTCACCGACGGCAACGGCTCGTAGTTGACCAGGATCAGCTCGACTGCGTCCTGGGCCTGGGCCAGCGTCTCGGCGACCACGAGGGCGACGGGGTCGCCCGCATACCGGACGCGCGTCTGCGCGAGGCCCGGGTGCGGCGGCGCGAACATCGGCTTGCCGTCGGGCCGCCTCCGCCGAATCGTCATCCGGGTCGTGCCCAGGCCGTCACGCGCCAGATCGGCGCCCGTGAAGACCGCGAGGACACCCGGCGCGCCGATGGCCGCCGCCGCGTCGATCGACCGGATCCACGCGTGGGCATGCGGCGAGCGCAGGACGACGGCGTGGGTCTGACCGGGAAGGTTCACGTCGTTGAGAAACCGGCCTTCTCCGCGGAGCAGGCGCGGGTCCTCGAAGCGCGGCACGGATTGCCCGATTCCGAACTGACCCATCAGCGAAGACGTAGCGGTCCGAGAGCCTTCAGATCGTGAAGCGGCGCCTGAACACCCGGCGGATCAGATAGGGGTTGGCGCCAAGCTCGTAGAGCCTCACGATGTCCCCCGCCTTGAGGGCAGCCCGCTCGGCGTCGCCCAGCTCGTGGCCGGCCATTTCCTCGTCGGTGAGGGCGTCCTTCAGCAGATGCTGGCGCGCGATGGCGGTCAAGATCTTGTTGAGGGGGTAGGAGATCTTGCTCACGGGTGCACCCAGACCGTGGCGCAGCCGGTGATCCACTCGGCGACCGGTTCGTAGGCGAGGACCTCACCCTTCCACCCGGGGACGGCGCCGAGGAGGGCGATCCAGTTCCGGATCTCCTGCCCGCCGTTGCCGCCCTCGCGCTCGATCTCATCGTGCGTGAGGCGGCTGAGCGGCTCCACATCGCCCCGCGCGACATGATCGAGCACGCGCTGGTCCCAGTCGGGATTGATCCGCCCGGTCTCCGGCGTGCCCACCCAGTGCGAGAGCCCCCCGGTCCCGACCAGGGCGATGCGCTCCCGGGCCGGCCTGGACCGGATGAACTCGCCCACGAAGGCCCCTACCTCGCGGCAGCGTCGCGGCGTCGGAAGAGGAGGCGCCCCGCAGTTCGTGTACACCGTCACGATGGGTACGTCACCCTCCCGCATCAGGAAGTGGAGCGGGACCGAGAGCTCGTCCCAGCTCTCGATCTCGTACGAGTAGGCGAAGTCGATCCCGGCGGCGAGGCCGGCCTCGAGGAGCGCCATGGCCCATTCCGGGTTGCCCCGGATCTTCCGGGGCGCGATCCGCATCAGTTTCGCGCCTCCCTCGCTCGGCGCGTCGTAGGAGGCCGCGAGACCGACGCAGAAGGCTGGCAGGTTGTTGTAGGCGAAGTTCTGGAGGTGATCGTTCACGCGGCGCAGCTCGTGGAAGCCCGCGTAGAGCCGGTCGCGCTGCTCCGGCTTCGACACCTCGGGTCTCCCCGTGATGAGGGGTGCGTGCGCAGTCAGCGCGGCCGCCACGATCTCAGCGATGATGTACCTCCACCATGCGTTCTTCCCTTCGAACAGCTTGCCGAGACCGCACGCGGTAACCCTTACGTGTGGATCGCGCTCTTTTCAGACATTTCTCGGTCGGGATCACGCAATCATTCGCGGACGAGCGTCAGGTCGGTTTCGAGCTGGATGTCGTTGGACACCTTCAGAAACAAGAGCTGGGGGACCTGCATTCCGTGGTTGGTGAACTTCGTATCGAACTTCGCCCTGATCTTGAGCACGTCGCTGGTGAATCCGAACTTCTTCTGCCCCTGATTCTCGAGTTGCTCCGGCGTGAGCTTGACGTAGCTGACACGCGCGTCGGCCACGACCTCGACCGGCTTCTGCTTGATCGTCAGCATTCCCCTGACCCTGGCCGGCATCTCCCGGCCGGGCTCGAGCGGGCCCGCGATATCGACGCTCTTGATCTCGAAGACGGCGAAGCGGTTGGCCTCGTTCTCGGTATCCAGGTAGTCCTTGCCCCGCATGTCAGCGTCCCGCTTGTCGATGCCGGTCTTCACCGTCGTCAGATCCACCTTGATCACGCCTTTGACACCGCGGGGTTTGGCGGGGTCGACGGTGAGCGAGCCGGTGACGCCGGCGCCCGAGGTGTTTCCCACGATCGTCTCCAGGGGCGCGTCGGTCGTGAAGGTCGCGCGGGACATGTACAGCGTCTTGAAGGCGATGGGGTCCGCCGCCACCGGCAGGGCGGTCACGGCGGTGGCGATGAACAGCGTCAGCGAACCAACGGCGATATGTCGCATCATTTCCCTCTCCTTGTCGTCCTCGGTCATTGCACTCTTCTCACGTCCAGCTGTCTCTGCGGACCACTGTCACGCCCCGCCGGATGAACCGCGGGCGCTCCCCTTCATCCAGGCGCGCCACGGCGCAGTCCTCGGTGGCGATGCGGCTCATCCCTTGACGTCGGTGACGGGCCGATCGGTGCGGCTCCGGAAACGGCCGCGGCGCTCCAGGCGGGATTATCGCAGCGAGACTCACGTACGTCCAATGGTACAGTCCCACAAGAACGATCCCGAAAGAGGTGAAGATGTCGGTTCCCGTTGGTCTCAACGTTTGGTCGAGGTTGATGGAAGACACTTTTCCGTACTTGGACCAGAC
>QHRS01000253.1 GCA_003221435.1 Candidatus Rokuibacteriota bacterium | reverse complement strand
AAGCGCGTCGGCCAGCACACGGTCGTCATGGGGGATATGGTCCTGCTGGAGGATCAGATAAACCCGGTCATGAGCATCGCCCTCGACAATGGCCTCGAGGTTACGGCGCTGCACAATCACTTCCTCTGGGATTCGCCGAGGGTCATGTTCATGCACCTCGGCGGAATGGGGAGCGAGGAGGGACTCGCGGCCGCCGTAGGGAAGGTCTTCGCGAAGATCAAGGAGACGAGCGGCGGGAAAGGTGAGACGCCCCAAGCTGAGATCGACCCCGCGAAGTCCTCGCTCGATCCCGCCAAGATCGAAGCGATCCTGCATCGGAAGGGCGACCTCACCAACGGTGTCTACAAGGTGGTAGTCGGCCGGACGACGCGCATGCATGGCGGGGTCATGGGCAACACGATGGGGGTCAACACGTGGGCCGCCTTCGCCGGATCCGACGATCAAGCCGTGGTGGACGGCGATTTCGCGATGCTCGAATCGGAGCTTCAGCCGGTCCTCAAAGCCCTGCGCGGAGCCGGGATCAATATCGTGGCCATCCATCAGCACATGACCGGGGAGTCGCCGCGGATCGTGTTTCTTCATTACTGGGGTACGGGCTCGACCGAGGCGCTCGCGAGAGGTTTGCGCACAGCACTCGACCGGACGGCCTCCCGATGAGGACTCAGTGGGCGCTCGCTGCGCTTGGGGTTCTGCTCCTTGGAGCGGGTACCACCCGAGGTGCGCCCACGCGGAGCACCCCGGCGCTCCAGCAGCTGGAGGACGTCCCGCTTCCCGGACCGGCGGTCCGGTTGGACTACCAGAGCATCGATACCACAGCAAACCGTCTCTACATTTCCCATATGAACGCCGGCGAGGTCGTCGTCTTCGATCTCGGGAACCGCCGCGTGATTGGCGTCGTTCGCGGCCTGCCCGGGGTGACAGGCGTGCGGGCTGTGCCCCCTCTCGGCAGGATTTACGCTTCGGTTCCCGGCACTCATCAGGTCGCGGTCATCGATGCGCGCACTCTGCGGGTTGTGGCGCGCGTAGGGGAGATCGGCTTCCCGGATGGAATCGCTTACGCCCCGGAGGTGAGGAAGGTCTATGTCTCCGACGAGTCGGGTGGAGGTGAACGGGTCATTGACGGCCCGACGAACCGCGTGGTGGCGACCATCCCACTCGGCGGAGAGGCGGGCAATACGATCTATGACCCTGGCTCGGGGCGTATTCTCGTGGCCGTGCAGACACTGAACGAGGTGGTGGAGATCGATCCCCGGACCAACCGGGTGACGGCGAGGCATAAGCTGAAGGGCGCCTCGAACCCGCACGGTATGGCTGTCGATGCGGCCGGTCGCCGGTTGTTCGTCGCGAACGAGGGCAACGCAACCCTCCTGACCGTTGACCTGCGCACGATGGTCGTCGTCGACACCCACCGTATCGGCGAGGATCCCGACGTACTGGCCTTCGACCCCGGTGGGGGGCGGCTATACGTCGCGTCCGAGTCGGGCACGGTGTCTGTGTTTACGGAACAAGCCGGCAGGCTGGTTCCAGATGGCGACCTCACCATGCCCCACGCGCACACCGTCTCGGTCGATCCGCGGACCCATCTCGTCTATCTTCCGCTGCAGAACGTTCACGGGCGACCTGTTCTTCGAATCATGAGTGCTCAGGCGCCTTGACCAAGCATCACGGCGCAAAACGCAGCGCCATTCCGGCCTCAGGAGGAACCTGCAATGAAATGGGTAACGAGAGCGAACGTTCATGTCGACCGGGTAGCTTGTCCTTGGCTCATCCGCAAATTCGTCGATCCGCAAGCGGAGTTTCTGTTCGTGCCCGCCGATCAGGTAATGGCCGTCGCCGAAAGGGAGAAGGCGACCCCCTATGACGTGAAAGGCGTGGAGCTGGGACACCACGGGAAGGAGTGTTCCTTCGACGCGATTGTGAAGAAGTACGGGCTCACCTCGGATCCCGCGCTCATGCTTCTCGCGAGAATCGTGAATGGCGCCGACACCGACAACTCCCTCTGGAACCAGCCGGAGTCCGCGGGGCTCAAGGCGGTTGCCGAAGGCTTTCGGGGTCTCGGGTTCAAGGATGATCACGCCTTGAATGCGGCCGAGTGGATTGTCTACGACGCGCTCTACGCCTACTGCCAGCAGATGGTCCGTGAGCGCCGGCCGGAAGGGGCCACACGGTAGCGTGGCGCTGAAGCGCGTCGGAGAAATCGAGCTGCCGGCGCATCGGGCCGATGGCGGCTTCGACCATGCCGCGGTCCATCATCGTCGCAACCAATTGTATTTGGCGCATACGGCCAACGATGCGGTCGACGTTATCGACACCGGAGAGGGCCGCTACATTCGATCCATCAGCGATCTCAAGGGCGTCGCTGGTGCACTCGTGGACGAAAGTCAGGATCTCGTCTTCACATCCAACCGAGGTGAAAACTCGGTTGGGATCTTCTCCGCCCATTCAGAGGACAGGGTTGAGAAGGTCGCGGCGGGGATTCGCCCGAATGGGTTGGCGCACGACCCTGGTCGCGGTGTTCTGCTTTGTGCCAATGTCGGAGACCCGAGCATCGCAGGTTCCCCGAGCATCACCCTCATCGATGTACGGATGCGGAATGTGATTGGGACCATTCCCATGCCGGGACGCACACGCTGGGCGATCTTCGATCCGGAGCGGCGTCTGTTCTTCGTCAACATCGCCGATCCGCCGGAGATTGTCGTCGTCGACCCGGAAAGTCGCGGCAGGATCGAGCGGCACATCGATGTGCCCGCGCGCGGACCCCACGGCCTCGAGATCGATCCCTCGGGTCACCGCCTCCTCTGCGCGTGCGACGAGGGGAGGCTCGTTTCGATCGATTCCGGGTCGGGCGAGGTCCTCGGGATACTCGATCTGAGTGGCCCGCCGGACGTGGTATTTCTGAGCCAATCGCTGGCTCACCTCTACGTCGCCATCGGGAACCCCGGCATTATCGACGTCATCGATACCCGCGCCTGGACGAATATGGAGACGGTGCCCACCGGACGCGGAGCACATACGATCGCGTACGACCGCGACTCGAACCGCGTTTACGTATTTCTTCCGCAGACGCATAGAGCAGCGGCGTTCCAGGACGGAAACTGACAACCAGAGCACCTGCGCACTAGGCGGGTTGTACCCCATTCAATGCAAGTCAGTGCTCCGTTGTGAGGCCCACCTCCGGCCGCGTGAAAATCCACGGACGGTCGGTCGGTTGGCTCTGATCACGGGAGAGATCTCGCCATTCTGAGTCGTTCAGGCGATTCTGGATCGGGCGCAAGAACTCGTAGTACAAATACACGGCGCCTTTGCACACGAAGGTGTTTGCACTGTCCGGAATTGCTGCGTATATCGCGGCGGGGCGGCCGACGCCTACCTCTAGACACGTCTGCGACCGGTATTCGCTCGCTACATCCGAAACGATGGCCATGGAGGTCTGCGCGATATTCGCACCCGATCGGTTGAACGAGAGGTACATGAGGCGACGATAGAGGCCCTTGAGAAAGTATCCGTCGTCAATGCTCTG
>QHRS01000247.1 GCA_003221435.1 Candidatus Rokuibacteriota bacterium | reverse complement strand
ACGAACTGCGGCTCCTTGCCGAGCCGCTTCATCAGCGCGCCGATCTGCGGGCCACCGCCGTGGACGATCACGGGATTGATGCCGACGCACCGGAGCAGGATGACGTCGCGCGCGAACGAGTCCTTCAGGTCCGCCTGCTCCATCGCCGCGCCGCCGTACTTGACGACGACGGTCTTGCCCTGAAACTCCTGGATGTACGGGAGCGCCTCCATCAGGATCTCGGCGCGCTGCGCGCCGGTCACAGGATGTACCTCGACAGGTCCTCGTCCTTCATGATGTCGGCGAGCCGCGCGTGGACGTACCCGGCGTCGATCGTCAGGTCCTTCCCCGGCATGTCCGGGGCGGCGAACGAGATCTCCTCGAGCAGCTTCTCCATGACCGTGTAGAGCCGCCGCGCGCCGATGTTCTCGGTCTGGCCGTTGACCGTCATCGCGATCTCCGCCACCGCGTCGACGGCATCCGGTGTGAAGGTCACGGTCACCCGCTCCGTGCGGAGCAGCTCGACGTACTGGCGAATCAGCGCGTTCTGCGGCTCGGTCAGGATGCGCACGAAGTCCTCGCGCGTCAGCGGGTCCAGCTCCACCCGGATCGGGAACCGCCCCTGCATCTCCGGGATCAGGTCCGACGGCTTGGAGACGTGGAACGCGCCGGCCGCGATGAAGAGGACATGATCCGTCCGCACCATGCCGTACTTCGTCGTCACCGTCGAGCCTTCCACGATGGGCAGCAGGTCCCGCTGCACGCCTTCCCGCGAGACGTCCGGGCCATGCGCGCCCTCGCGCCCGGCGATCTTGTCCAGTTCGTCGAGGAAGATGATCCCCGAGTTCTCGACCCGCCGGATCGCCTGGCCGACGGCCTCCTCGAGGTCGATGAGTTTCTGGGCCTCCTCCTGCGCGAGCAGGCGGCGGGCCTCGACCGCGCGCACCCGGCGCCGGCGCGTCTTGGCCGGCAGCATGTTGGACAGCATGTCCTTCAGGTTGATACCCATCTCCTCCATGCCCTGGCCGGAGAAGATCTCGACGATCGGCATCGTCTGCTGCTGCGTCTCCAGCTCGACGAGCCGCTCATCGAGCTTGCCCGCGCGGAGCTGCGCGCGCAACTTCTCCCTCGTCGCCTCGAAGGACGCGTCCGGGCTGATCTGCTCGAGCGTCTCGCTCGTGTACGGCTCGTGGGACCGGCGCGGCAGCAGGATGTCGAGCAGCCGGTCCTCGGCCAGCTGCTCGGCCTTTTCCTGGACGGCCTTCGTCATCTCCGCCTTGACCATGTTCACGGCCAGCTCGGTCAAATCACGGATCATCGACTCGACATCCCGCCCGACGTACCCGACCTCGGTGTACTTCGACGCCTCCACTTTGAGGAACGGCGCCTGGGCCAGCCGCGCCAGCCGGCGGGCGATCTCTGTCTTCCCGACGCCGGTCGGGCCGATCATAATGATGTTCTTCGGCGCGACCTCGTCGCGCAGCTCGAGGGGCAGGTTCTGGCGCCGCCAGCGATTCCGGAGCGCGACGGCGACCGCGCGCTTGGCCCGCTCCTGCCCGACGATGTAGCGATCGAGCTCGGCGACGATCTGCGCGGGCGTCAGAGAATCCGTCATGCTTCCACTCCCTACAGCTCCTCCACTACGATCTGATCATTTGTGTAGATGCAGATCCCCGCGGCGATGCGCATTGCCTCGAGCACGATCCCCTTCGCGTCCAGGTCCGAGCGGGCGACCAGCGCCCGCGCCGCGGCCAGGGCGAACGGCCCCCCAGAGCCGATCCCGATCAGCCCGTCGTCGGGCTCGATCACGTCGCCTGTGCCGGAGATGATGAACGAGTGCTCCGCGTCGGCCACCGCGAGGAGCGCCTCGAGCCGGCGCAGCACCCTGTCCGTCCGCCAATCCTTCGCCAGCTCGACCGCCGCCCGCGACAGGTTGCCGCGAAACTCCTCGAGCTTCGACTCGAACCGGCCGAACAAGGTGAACGCGTCGGCAGCCGTCCCGGCGAACCCGCTCAGGACGCGGCCATTATAGAGCCTCCGCACCTTCCGGGCGCTCGCCTTCACGACCGTGTTGCCGATGGTGACCTGGCCGTCACCGCCGAGCGCCACACGCCCGTGGTGCCGAACCGCCAGCACCGTCGTCGCGTGGATCGGCTGCCCGGCGTCAGGGAAAACCGGCGGTGCGGAAGATCGACCTCGCGTCCGCATGTCCGGCGTGCGGCTATTTCGAGCGCGGGTGGGCCGCGTCGTAGACACGCATGAGCTGGTCGGTGCTGACGTGGGTGTAGCGCTGGGTCGTCGACAGGCGGCTATGTCCGAGCAGGTCCTGGATCAGGCGCAGGTCGGCGCCGGCGTCGAGCATGTGGGTCGCGAACGTGTGCCGCAGCGTGTGCGGGCTCACGCGCCGGGTGATCCCCGCCGCCCGGGCACGGGTGCGGACGATCGTGTAGAGGCTCCGCACGCTGAGCCGGCCTCCGCGCGCGTTCCGGAAGAGCGGTCCTGGCGCCTCGCCGCGCTCGGCCAGATACGCGTCGAGCGCGTCAGCGGCGGCCGCGCCGAACGGGACGGCGCGTTCCTTCCGCCCCTTGCCCAGCACGGGCACCGTCCCGCCGGCGCGGTCGACGTCATCGAGGTCGAGGCCCGCCAGTTCGGACACCCGCAAGCCGGTTGCGTACAGCAGCTCCAGAATCGCCCGATCGCGCAGCGGCGCCGTCGGCCCATCGAGCAGCGCATGCGTCTCGTCGATCGGCAGGAACGAGACCAGCTTGCGCGGCAGCCTGGGAGCGCCGACCTCGCGGCCGGGGTTTCGCGCGACGACCCCGCGGCGCGCGAGGAAGCGAAAGCAGCTCCGCACCGCGGCCAGCTTCCGCGCGACAGACGCTCGATCGAGCCCGAGCGAGTGGAGCCACGCGAGATACGCGCGGATCGCGCGCGCGTCGACGGCGGCGAAGGAGCGGTCGTCCTGGCGCGCCAGGAAAGCCCGAAACTGCTCGAGGTCCGCACGGTAGCACCGGATCGTATGCGCCGAGGCGTCCCGCTCGATCTCCAGATAGTGGACGAAGGCGCCGACCGGATCCGTCATGCCACCGGGGTCTCCGCCTCCAGCCTGTAATCGCATTGCTCCCGAGCGCACTCGCGCACCGTCTTCCTGCCCTTCGCTGCGCGTTCGGTGAGGAACGGTGCGCCGCACTTCGGGCACGGCTCGGGGATCGGCCGGTGCCAGACCACGAACGTGCAGCTGGGGTAGTTGGAGCACGAGTAGAAGGCCCGCCCGCGCTTCGAGCGCCGCTGGACGAGCTGGCCGCCGCACCCGGGCTCCGGACACGCGATGCCCAGGGAGACGGGCTTCGTGTGCTTGCACTCGGGGTAGCCGGAGCAGGCCACGAACTGACCGTAGCGTCCGTGCTTGATGATCATGGGCTTGCCGCACTGGTCGCAGATCTCGCCGGTCGGCTGGTCCTCGGGTTTCCCCCGGCCTTCGCCGCCGAGGTTCTGGGTAAAGCGGCACTTGGGATACGCCGAGCACGCGAGGAACTTGCCGAAGCGCCCCCACCGCTCGAGCAGCGGCTTGCCGCAGGTCGGGCACGCCTGCCCGGTCTCCGTGCCCTTCTTCAGGTTGTCCATCCCGCCGCCGGCGCGCTTGAGATCCGCCGCAAACCGCTTGTAGAAGCCGCGCACCGTGTCGACCCACGGCGCGTTGCCCTCCTCGATCCGGTCCAGCTCTTCCTCGAGCTGAGCCGTGAACTCGACGTCCATGATCTCGGGGAAGAACGGCGTGAGGAGGTCCGTCACCTGGATGCCCAGTTCGGTCGGGACGAGCGTGCCCTTCTCGCGCTGGACGTAGTCGCGCTGCTGGATCGTGCTGAGGATCGACACGTACGTCGACGGCCGGCCGACCCCACGCTCTTCGAGCGTCTTCACCAGTGACGCCTCCGTGAAGCGGGGCGGCGGCTGGGTGAAGTGCTGCTTGGGATCGAGCGAACGCACCTTGAGCGTCTCGGCCACCTCGAGCGGCGGGATGACGACCTCGGCGTCCTCCTCGGTGGCCGTCTCGCTCTCGTCGCGGCTCTCCACATAGATCGCCATGAAGCCCTGGAACCTGACCGTCGCGCCCTGCGCCCGGAACACGCACGGCCCCCCCTCGATGTCCACGGCAACCGCTCCCAGATGAGGCGGTAGAGCGCGAGCTGATCCTTCGTCAGGCTCTGCGCCAGCAGCTTCGGCTCGCGCGCGATCTCGCTCGGCCGGATGGCCTCGTGGGCCTCCTGCGCGCTCTTGTTCACGCGATACACGGGCGGCGCGTCCGGCAGGTATTCCCGTCCGAGGCGCTCGGTCACCCAGCCGCGCGCCTCGGTCAGGGCTTCGGCGGCCACGCGCGTTGAGTCGGTGCGCATGTACGTGATCAATCCCACGGCGCCTTCTGACGGGAGCTCCACGCCCTCGTAGAGCTGCTGCGCGATCAGCATCGTCTTCTTCGCGGTGAAATGCAGCTTTCGTCCGGCGTCCTGCTGGAGCGTCGAGGTGATGAAGGGCGGCGCCGGGTTCCGCCTGCGCTCGCCGCGGTTCACGGCCTTCACGGTGAAGGGCGCACCCTGGAGCGACTCCATCAGGGCGCGGGTCGCCGCCTCGTTCGGGAGGCTCGCCCTCTCGCCGCGCACTTCCCTGAGCGTCGCGACGAACTCGGGCGGCGTCTTGCCCCGGAGCCGCGCGTGCAGCGACCAGTACTCGACCGGGACGAAC
>QHRS01000242.1:5550-9019 GCA_003221435.1 Candidatus Rokuibacteriota bacterium | reverse complement strand
CTAAAGGCCCATCTGCGTCGTTGGCTCGGTCGCTCTTCCCTGCGACGTACAACCGCGTACGTCTCGGTCGTCGCTCCTTCGCCGCCCCGCATCTCGATCATCGAAGGGGGCCCCGGCGGCCCCCTCCGAACCTCCCCCAGGACCCAGGGCGCCGGAAAAGCCGGCGCTCGAAGCTGGTTATCGCGACCCGCGTCTGGACCTCTGTGAGCGGCCTGTCGGGTTTTTCAGGATCCGGATCGCCGGAACCGCACGCTGGGCGCGGCTACTCTAGCGCCTTGACGCGCGGCGCCATCACGACGGCCACGACCGCGACGAGCAGCGCGCCGGCGGAGATGGCCAACGGCGCCCCGAGGCGGTCGATCGCCCATCCGAGATCGAGCGCGCCGAGGGGCTGGAAGCCGATCACGGTGACCGTGAACATGCTCACCACGCGGCCACGCATGCGATCGTCGGTCGCGTGCTGGAGCAGTGTCTGCGTCGTCGACGAAAAGGCTGTCGCGCAGGCGCCGACGGCCACGAGCAGGGCCACCGACGCGACGTAGTGCCGCGAGGTCGCGAAGGCGATCAGGGCGATGACGAAGACGCCCGCGCTGCCGAGCAGCAGGCGGCCCCTGCCGCGGATGTGCGCGAACTGGGTCAGCACGAGGCCGCCCAGCACCGTGCCGAGCCCGGGCGCGGACGAGAGAAAGCCGAGCGCGCGCTCGTCGAGGCCGAGGATGACGCGGTAGACCGGGAGCATGGCGTTGTAGGGCGCACCGAAGAAGCCGAACGCCGCGGCGAGCAGCGTGAGCGACCGCACGGTCCGGCTGCGCCAGATGTACCGCAGCCCCTCCGCCACCTGGTGCAGGACGGGCGGCTGCGCCGGGCGCGCGGCGGGCGGGGGCAGGCGCATCAGGACGAGCGCGCCGATGACTGCTGCGAAGCTGGCGCCGTTGAGGTAGAACGCCGCGGCATAGCCGGCCACGGGAATCAGCAACCCGGCGAGCGCCGGACCGAGCACGGACGCGCCGTTGAACGTCACCGCCATGAGCGTGATCGCGCTCATGAAGTCCTCGCGCGGCACCAGGTATGGGAGCATCGCCTGCCGCGACGGTTGATCGAACGCCAGCACCGACGCGCTCAGGAAGCCGAGCGCCCAGATGTGCCAGACCTGGATCACCCCGAGCTGGGTGAGCGCGCCCTGGAGGAGCGCGAAGGCGGCGGCGAGCGTTTGCGTCACGTAGAGCAGGCGGCGCTTGTCGACCCGGTCGGCGAGCGTCCCGCCGACGAGCGAGAGCACGATGAGCGGCACCGCCCGCGTCAGGCCGAGGATTCCGAGGTCCGTCGCCCGGCCGGTCATCTCGTGGATGAGCCAGCTCTGGGAAACCATCTGCATCCACGTGCCGACGTTCGAGACGATGAGCCCGGTCCAGAGCAGGCGGTAGTTGCGGTGAGCGAGCGCCGCGAACCGCTTCGGCTTCGATCCAGCCGGAGCGGCTGGCGTCGTCATGGCGCGAGGCGTGGGACCGTGGACGCCGCCCGGTCCCGTTACAGCAGGGCTGAGCGCAGCGCGGGGAACCACCGCGTCAGCGGCGAATCCTCGCAGAGGATCGTGTCGTCGCGGACGGCCCCGGTGGAGATGAGGCTGAACGGCACGCCGACCAACTCGGACAGCCGGTCGAGATACTGTCGAGCCTTGGCCGGCAGATCGCTCAGCGTGCGTACGCCGGCGGTCGACGTCTCCCAGCCCGACATTTCCTCGTAGACCGGCTGCGCCTCGTTCCAGATCCGCTCCTCGTCGGGGAACTCCGTGAGCAGGTCGCCCCGGTACCGATAGGCCGTACACACCAGGATGACGTCGCAATCGTCGAGCACGTCCAGCTTCGTCAACGCGATGGTGTCGAAGCCATTGATGCGCACCGCGTACCGCCCGACGACCGCGTCGAACCACCCGCAGCGCCGCGGCCGTCCCGTGACCGCCCCATACTCGTTGCCGCGCGCCCGGATCAACTCGGCGGCCTCGCCTTGCAGCTCGGTGGGGAAGGGCCCGCCGCCGACACGGGTGGCGTAGGCTTTGGACACGCCGAGCACGCCGTGGATCCTGGTCGGGGGCACCCCCGTGCCCGTGGCGGCGCCGCCGGCGGTCGTCGACGACGACGTGATGTAGGGGTACGTGCCATGGTCGATATCGAGCATCGTGCCCTGCGCGCC
This sequence comes from Candidatus Rokuibacteriota bacterium, assembly GCA_003221435.1. Classification (GTDB taxonomy): domain Bacteria; phylum Methylomirabilota; class Methylomirabilia; order Rokubacteriales; family CSP1-6; genus AR9. The sequence goes on along the minus strand of QHRS01000242.1, from coordinate 6,829 downwards.
CTCGAAGAGGACGGAATAGCCCGCGGCGACCCAGCGCGAGAGCAGGAGCGCGGTATCCGTGATGTACGGCGCGAGCCAGCCCGCGTAGCGGAGGTACGGGCCGAGGATCTCCTCGACGGCGAAGGTCGGGGCGTCGTAGATCTCACGCAGGAGCCGGTTCTTCTCCGCGATGTTCGCCTCGAGCTTCTCGCGGAAGAGCCGCTCGTCGAGGAGGTCGGCCATGCGGATCCCGACCCGGGCGGCCTTGTCGACGTACGCGGGCCCCACGCCCTTGCCGGTCGTGCCGATGCGCCGCTTCCCGAGCTTGGCCTCGGAGGCGCGGTCGAGCGCCGGGTGATACGGCATGATCAGGTGCGCGTTCTTCGAGATGAACAGGTTGCCGTCGAGGACGACGCCCCGCTGCACGAGCGATTCCATCTCGTCGATGAGCGACGCCGGATCGACGACCACGCCACAGCCGATGATGCAGCGGCGCCCCGGATGGAGGATGCCCGACGGGATCGACTGGAGCACGAACTTCTCACGCCCCACGACCACGGTGTGGCCGGCGTTGTTGCCACCCTGGTAGCGCACGACCACGTCGACGTACGGCGTGAGGACATCGACGACCTTCCCCTTGCCCTCGTCGCCCCACTGCGAGCCGACCACGATGATGGTAGACATCGAAGTACCGCTCGGGGGCCTCGAGCACGGCTGCCACGGAGAGGTCGCGCTCGGTGCTTCGGCCCACCCACGACCAGGACCCGCCTCGCCCGCTGCTCGCGCGCGTACGCGATCGATTCCGGCAGCCCGCGGGTGATGATGTCTCGGGCGACCGACGCGCCGAGGTCGCGCAGCCGCCGGGAGAGCGACAGCGCGGCGGTCTTTCCGGGCGTGAAGTCGATGATGAAGAAGTGCGGGCCGGCGATCGGGACCGCGATCCCCTGCGTCTCCATCGCGAGCAGCATGCGGCCGATGTCGAAGGCGAAGCCGGTCGCGGGGCACTCGTAGCCGAAGCGCCCGAGCATCTGATCGTAGCGGCCCCCGCCCGCGATCGATGCGCCGAGGCCCGCAACGTACGCCTCGAAGTGTACGCCCGAGTAGTAGTCGAACCCGCGCACTTCACCGAGGTCGAGGATGACCGCGTCGGCCAACCCGTAGATCCCCACCAGACGGTAGACCTCGGAGAGGTTCTCGAGCGCCCGCTCGGACCGGGCGTTGCGCACGAGGCGGCCCGCGCGCGCGAGCGCGTCGTCGCGGCCGACGAGGGTCGGCAGCGCCAGCAGGGCGTCCCCGACGT
>QHRS01000242.1:0-5499 GCA_003221435.1 Candidatus Rokuibacteriota bacterium | reverse complement strand
GCGGGCGCGCGCCCGGTCGGTCTTGATCTCGTCGAGGAGGCCGCGCAGGAACTCCCCCTGCCCGACGTCGATCTGGAAGCGCTCGAGACCGAGCGCGCGGAGCCCCTCGACCGTCATCGCGATCATCTCGGCGTCGGCCTCGGGCTTCTCGAGCCCGACCAGCTCGACGCCCGCCTGGTAGAACTCGCGGTAGCGGCCGACCTGCGGCTCCTCGTACCGGAACACGTTCGTCAGATACGCAAGCCGCATCGGCCGCGGCTCGTCGCGGAGCCGCGTCGCGACGATGCGCGCGATCTGTGGCGTGATGTCGGCGCGCAAGGTCAGCAGCCGGCCCGTCTCCCGGTCGACGAGCTTGAACATCTTCTCCTGCAGCTCGACGTCGGTGCCGAGCGAGAGCACGTCGAAGTACTCGAACGACGGCGGCACGATCTCCCGGTAGCCCCACGCGGTAAAGACCCGGAACAGGCGTTCCTCGACATGGCGCTTCCGCGCGGCCTCGTCAGGCAGGTAGATCTTTGCGCCCTTCGGCAGCTGGATGTTGCCGAGCGGATCAGGGCTCAAGGGGCCGCTCCAAATGCTGCAGCGTGTTCATGCGGTGGACGGTCGCCCCGCCGGGCCGATACTCGATCTCGCTGATGCCGGCCGGGCTCGCGTGCACGGCCCACAGCCGGTCGGGCGGCAACCCGAGCGCCTCGAGCACGATCAGGCGCACGATCACACCATGGCTGACGACCACGACCGTCTCCTCCGGGTGAGCCGCCTGCAGGCGCTCGATCCCCCGGAGCGCCCGCGCGCGGGCCGTCGCAAGGTCCTCGCCCCCGGGAAACCGGACCGTCTGTGGCGCGTCGCGCCAGGCGCCGTGCAGCCCGGAAAACGTCCGGCCGACTTCCTCCGCCGTCAGCCCTTCCCACACGCCGAACGACACCCCCTCGAACGCCTCGACGGCCGTCACCGGGAGCCGGTGCGGCTTGGCGACGATCTCCGCGGTCTCGCGCGCCCGCCCGAGCGGGCTCGTATAGATTGCGGCCGCGCCCGAACCGGCGAGCGCGCGGGCGGTCTTTTCGGCCTGCACGCGCCCCTCGGCCGAAAGCGGGACGTCCCGCCGGCCCTGGAACCGGCGCTCACGATTCCACGCCGTCCCTCCCTGCCGCACAAGGATCAATCGGAACGAACTCACGGACGGAATATTGTAGCGGATTACGCCGGCCGCCGCAGAGCCAGCCGAGCCTACCGGCCGATCTGACCCGCCCGCGAGCAGGATGCGGCAACGCCCGCAGGCCGCCGACAAAGGCCCAGATGCAAGGCGGCGACGGAGCGACGACTGAGACGTACGTGGTTGTACGTCGCAGGGAGGAGCGACCGAGCCATCGACGGAGATGGGCCTTTGTCGGCGGCCTGCTAGAGTCGTTCCAAGTTACGAGCCAGACGAGGCCCGAGGGAGGAGGCGACCGGAGCGTACGCGGGCTCGCGCGTCGTCTCGCCCACGGTCAACATGCCATGCGGCATGGTGAGGATCAATGATCGCCGACGACCGAGAACGAAGTATGGCGACGGAAATTGGAACGGCTCTAGAGTTTGACCAGCTTGGCGAGAACGATGTCGGGCATCGCGCGGATCTCGGCCAGCACGGCTTCGGGCATCGGGTCGTCCAGGTTGAGGATGGAGACCGCGCGCCCGCCGCGCCGCTCCCGGCCGAGCTGCATGCCCGCGATGTTGATGTTGTGCCGGCCGCAGAGGGTGCCGATGCGCCCGACGACGCCCGGCACGTCGAGGTTCGAGAAGACGAGCATCCAGCCCTGCGGGATCGCCTCGAGCGGGTAGCCGTCGATGCGTACGAGCCGCGGCTCGCGCCCCTTGAAGAGCGCGCCGGCGACGCTCCACTCGCCGCGATCGGTGGCGAGCGTCGCGCCGAGCAGGCTCGCGAAGTCCTCGCTCTCGGGCGTCGAGGTTTCGACCACCCGGAGGCCGCGGGCCTTCGCGACGAGCGGCGCATTGACATCGGTGACCCGCTCCTCGAGGATCACGTTCAGCAGGCCTTTGAGGAACGCGAGCTTGAGCGCGTCCGTCGGTCGCAGGGCCAGCTCGCCCGCATATTCGAGCCGCGCCTCCGCCATGCGCCCCTCGGCGATCTGTGCCAGGAACGAGCCCATGCGCTCGGCGAGCGTCAGGTAGGGCGCGAGCTCGCGCAGCGTCTCGGCATCGGCCGACGGCATGTTGACCGCGTTCACGACCATGCCGCGCACGAGGACGGCGGCGACCTGCTCGGCGATGGCGAGCGCGACCGTGGACTGCGCCTCCTCGGTGGACGCGGCCAGATGCGGCGTCACGATCACCGGCTCGAGCCCGAGCAGCGGATGGCCCGCCGGCAGCGGCTCCGTCTCGAACACGTCCAGCGCAGCCCCGCCGACGCGTCCGGCTCGGATCGCCGCGACCAGCGCCGCCTCGTTCACGACGCCGCCGCGGGCGCAGTTGATGAGCCGCACGCCCGGCTTCATCCGCGCGAACTGCGCCGCGTCGATGAAGTTCTTCGTGTCCTTCGTGAGCGGCGTGTGGATCGAGATGAAGTCGGAGCGCTGGAAGAGATCGTCCAGCTCCACGCTCTCGACGCCCAGCCGCTCGGCGGCGTCGCGCGGGAGGTACGGGTCGTACGCGATCACCTTCATGCTGAGGCCGAGTGCGCGCCGCGCGACCTCCGAGCCGATGCGGCCGAGCCCCACGACACCGAGCACCTTGTTGTACACCTCGACGCCCGGGTACTTGCTCTTTTCCCAGCGCCCCGCCTTCAGCGCGCCGTGGGCCTGGGGCAGGTTGCGGGCCAGCGCCAACAGCAGCCCGATCGTATGCTCGGCGACGGCGATCGTGTTGGCGCCGGGCGTGTTCATCACGATGATCCCGCGCAGGGTGGCCGCCTCGACGTCGATGTTGTCGACGCCCGCACCCGCCCGGCCGATGACGACCAGCTCGGCGCCGGCCTCGACGACCTTGCGGGTGACGTTCGTCGCGCTCCGGACGATCACGCCGTGGGCGCCGCGGATCCGGTCGCACAGCAGGGCCTCGGGCAGGGTCGGGATGACGTCAACCTCGAGGCCTTCCTTCTTCAGATAGTCCACGCCCGCGGGGGAGAGCCCGTCGGTGACGAGGACCGTCTTCACGGCTTCTCGGCGAAAACCTTCTGGGCGGCCCGGACGCTCGCCCCGAAATCGACCGGCACGCCCAGCTCGGCCAGCACCTGCTCGAGCGCCGAGAGCGCGGTGATCGTGTCGAACTCCGCGGCGTAGCCCATGTGCCCGAGACGGAAGATCTGGCCTTTCATCTCGCCCTGCCCGCCGGCGATCGTGATGTTGTGCGACCGCGAGAACGCGTTCACGATCTGCTCGCCGTCGATCCCCTTCGGGGCGACGACCGAGGTCAGCGCCGGGCTCGGCTGCGCCTTGGCGAACAGCTCGAGGCCGAGGGCTTCCACCCCGGCGCGCGTCGCGCGCCCGAGACGGTCGTGGCGCTTGAAGACATTCGCGAGGCCCTCGGCCTCGATCATCCGGATCACCTCGCGGAGCCCGACGATGATCGACACGGCCGGCGTGAAGTGGGCCTCGCTCTTCACGACGAACTCCGCGCCCACGCGCGCCCGGACAGCGCGCAGAAGCCGAGCCCCGGCGGCAGCATCAGGCCCTTCTGCGAGCCGCAGATCACGACGTCCACGCCCCAGGCGTCCATCTGCAGATCGGCGATGCCCAGGCTGGAGACGGCGTCGACGATCAGAAGGGCCTCGCTGGCGCGGGTGACGGCGGCGTAGGCGCGCACGTCGTGAAGCACGCCGGTCGAGGACTCGCTGTGCTGCGTGAGCACGGCCTTGATCGCCGGCGTCTTCTTGAGAGCCTCCGCGACCCGCTCGGCGGGCACCGTGTGCCCGAACGGCGCCGCCAGCTCGACGACGTTGATCCCGTAGGCCTTGCAGATTTCGACCCAGCGCTCGCCGAACTTGCCCGCGCGCACGACGGCGACGGTGTCGGAGGCGGAGAGCGTGTTGACCGCCGCCGCTTCCATCGCACCCGTCCCCGAGCATGCGAACGGCACGATGTCGCTCTGCGTCTGGAACAGCTTCTTCAGCCCCGCCCGCACCTCGGTGAACAGCGCCTCGTACTCCGGCGTGCGGTGGTGGATCATCGGCTGGGCCATGGCGAGCAGCGCCTGGCTCGGGACGGGCGTCGGACCCGGGGCCATCAGCTGATATTTTTTCATCGAGCGGTCTCCTGCCGGCCTCGCCCTCCGCGCATTGAGCATCCAAGGGGGCCTCGGCGGCCCCCTCCGAACCTCCCCCAGAACCGCATTGCGCCGGCAAAGCCGGCGCTCGAAGCCAGATACTCCAACAGGCGTCTAGACACTCGAAGGGTCATGATACCGCAAAATCACCTGATCCGAAGCGGCGCCGGCTCGCGCGCGCCGCCGCGCGCGGAGCGGCCGAGCGCGGTCACGAAGATCGCGTCGAGGCCCCGCGCGTGCGGCTCGAAGAACCGACCCACGTCCGCGTCGTAAAACGTGAGCCCGGAGGCGCCGAATCCCTGCGCGTAGGCGGCGAGGTACGCGCGACCGCCGCAGTATCCCGCCTCGAGGTTCGCGATGCGGTACCCGCGATTCCCCCAGCGCGTGAGGATCGCGTCGAGGGGCGCGAGGAAATAGATGACGGCCGCCGCGTCGCCGCCGAGCGGCTGGTCGAGGCAGAGGTACGCCGACCGTGATCGGTGATCACCCGGGCTCAAGAGTTCGAGGCCGTTGCCCCCGGGCCAGTAGCAGTAGCTGCCGGGCTCGATCCCCTCGACGGCGTTGACGATCAGGTAGAGCGACACCAGCTGCGACGGGAAGTCCGCCGGGATCCCGCCCGCCGCCGAGGCGAGCGCGGTGGACAGCTCGAGCGCGCTCAGCGCCTCGTGGGAGAACTGCCGCGTCGACGCGCGGCGGAGAACCGTCTCGCCGAACGCGCGTCCGGCCTCGCGCCGCGGCTCCGGCAGCCCGATCGTCGGCGCGCGCGGCGACCGCGCCGGCAGCGGCTCCGCGCGGCGCCAGGCGCGAACCACCTCGGGCGTGTCGAGCATCGACGCCGAGTGTATCTCGCGCAATGCCGGGTAATCGACCGCTTCGGACGAGAGCGGGACGATCGGGTAGTCGATCGGATCCACGGGTGGCGCCGGCGGCGCCGGCGGCGAGAGCGGTCCGAGAGGAATTATCTCGAGCGCCGCCTCGCGCTCGGGATCGAGTCCCAGCAGTGCGTTGACCTCCCGGTCGACGAAGCCGGCCAGGACTCGCGGCTCGAAGCCGAGCGCGCCCGCGGCGGCGAGCAGGTTCGCGAGCATCGCCCCCGAATCCCAGAAGAAGTGGCGGTAGCCACGGGCCTGATACTTCCAGGTATTCCGCCAGTAGATCGCCGAGAGGACCAGCGCCATCGGCCGCCGCGCGGCGTCGCCGTCGGCGGACGCGGCGGCGAGCGCTCCGCGGAAGTCGCCC
>QHRS01000052.1:17395-18689 GCA_003221435.1 Candidatus Rokuibacteriota bacterium | reverse complement strand
GGCTCCTCCCTCGGGCCTCGTGATGCTCGTCATTTGGAGTTGCACTAAGGCGAAGGAGGAACCATGAGACGGTTCATTGACTGGGCGGTGCTGCTGGGTGGCATCGTGCTGGGTGTCGCCGCGTGCGCGTCGATGGGCGAGCAGGAGTCCATGGGCGCGCCGGAGAAGACCATGCCGTCCCTGTACCAGCGGCTCGGGGGGCGTCACGGCATCGCGCTCGTGGTCGACGACTTCGTCGCCATTCTGGTCGCCGACGACCGCGTCAGCGCGCGGTTCACGGCCCTGAAGCCGGCCGAGGTGGCGCGGCTCAAGTCCCACGCCGCCGACCAGGTGTGCGCGGCGACCGGCGGGCCCTGCGCGTACCTCGGTCGCGACATGAAGGCGGCGCACAGGGGGATGAACATCACGGACGCCGAATGGGAGGCGACGGTCGAAGACCTCGTCAAGGCGCTCGACAAGAACAAGGTGCCCGAGAAGGACAGGAACGAATTGCTGGGGCTGCTCGGCCCCATGAAGCCGGACATCGTCGGGCAGTGATGCCGCTCGACCGCCGCGCCGGCTACTGGGATCGGGCGAAGGAAACCATGTCTCCGCGCGCCCGCGAGCGCTACCAGGCGCGCTGGCTCGCGCGGCTGATCCAGCACGCGTGGGAGAAGGCCCCTGGCGTGCGGCGGCGACTCGAGCATGCGCGGCTCACCCCGCGCGATGTCCGGCGCGCGGCGGATCTCACGCGGTTGCCGGTGATCAAGAAGAGCGAGATGCCCGACCTCCAGAGGATCGATCCGCCGTTCGGAGGCTTCTGCACCGTCCCGCTCGGGAAGATCCGGCGGATCTTCGTGTCGCCGGGACCGATTCTGGAGCCCATGGGACCCGAGGTCAGCGCCTGGCACGGTGAGGCCTGCCTCTTCGCGGGCGGGTTTCGCGCCGGCGACGTCGTCCTCGACACGTACCTCTACCATCTCGTGCCCGCGGCGCATGAGCTGGATGAGGCGCTGCATCTCATCGGCTGCACCGTCGTGCCGACCGGCGTCGGTAACACCGACACCCAGGTGACCGTCGCGCGCGCGGTCGGTGCGACCGGCTACGTCGGCACGCCGAGCTTCCTGATGACGATCCTCCAGCGCGCCGGGGAGATGGGGGTCGGACGCCTCCCCTTCCAGGTGGCGCAGGTGGGCGCCGAGGCGTTGCCGGAGTCGCTCCGCCGGCGGTTCGAAGAAGACTACGGCATCATGACGCGGCAGGGCTTTGGCACGGCCGACATCGGCCTGGTCGCCTATGAGTGCCCGGAAAAATC
>QHRS01000052.1:0-17366 GCA_003221435.1 Candidatus Rokuibacteriota bacterium | reverse complement strand
CGAGCTGGTGGCCACGGTCAACAACGCCACATACCCGATGATCCGCTTCGGGACCGGCGATCTCACCGTCATCTCCGACGAGCCGTGCCCCTGCGGGCGGACGGCGCCGCGCATGCTCGGCTGGCGCGGCCGCGCGGACGAGGTGACGAAGGTCCGAGGGATGTTCATCCACCCGAGGCAGGTCGACGAGGTCGCCGCGCGCGCGGGTGGTGTCGTGCGCTGTCAGGTGGTGGTCGGGCGCGAGGGACACCAGGACATGCTGATCTTCCGCGCCGAGCTGGCCCCGGGCGCCGAGGCCGCCGCCGTGAAGGGCGCCGTCGTGTCGGCGATCCGCGATGTCATGAAGCTGCGCGGCAGCGTCGAGATCGTCCCCGCCGGCGCCATCCCGGATGCCGCGCGAAAGATCGCTGACGAGCGTAAGTGGGACTAGACCATCGGAGGGGGCCGTCGAGGCCCCCCCGCTTCGTGGAGCCCGCTGCCGATGCCAAATCCTAAGTCCCGAAATCAATCCGGAGGACGTATGCACGTTTTGCTGTTCTACGAAGTCGCTCCAGATTACCTTGAGCGCCGCGCGCAGTTTCGGGCCGAGCACCTTTCGCTCGCCTGGGAGGCTCATGCCCGTGGCGAACTGCTTCTCGCCGGAGCTCTGGCGGATCCAGTCGACGGCGGGGTGCTTCTCTTTCGTGGCGACTCGCCGGTCGTTGCTGAGAGGTTTGCGCACGCCGATCCCTATGTGCGCAATGGGCTGGTCACGCGCTGGCGCGTGCGGCCTTGGACGACAGTAGTGGGCGACGATGCAACATCCCCGGTGCGCCCGGGCGCCAGACAGGGCGGGGAACCGCTTCGCAGCGGTGCCTGAACGGGGTCGTGAAGGAGATCCTCGCCTCGAGATGAACCCGTGAGGCTCGCCGACCGCGTCGCGATCGTCACGGGAGCGGCCAGCGGCATCGGGCGCGCGATCGCGCTCGGGCTCGCGCGGGAGGGCGCGGCGGTCGCCATCCTGGATCTCGACGAGCGCGGCGCCGGGGAGACGGCGCGCGCGATCGAGAAGGCGGGCGGCCAGGCCCACGCGTACCGGGCGGACATCACGCACAAGACCGAGGTTGACACGACAGTGGCCGCCGTCGTCGCGCGCTGGAGGACCGTTCACATTCTCGTGAACAACGCGGGCTGGGACCAGCCGATGCCGTTCGTCCAGACGAGCGAGGAGTTCTGGGACAAGGTGCTCGCGATCAACCTGAAGGGGCCCATCGTCTGCACGCGGGCAGTCCTCGAGCCGATGATCGCGCAGCGGTCCGGCAAGATCATTTCGATCGCATCCGACGCGGGGCGGGTGGGCTCCACCGGAGAAGCGGTGTACTCGGCGGCCAAGGGCGGGGTGATCGCGTTCACCAAGACGATCGCGCGCGAGGTCGCGCGGCACCGGATCAACGTGAACTGCATCTGCCCGGGCCCCTCCGATACGCCGCTGTTCCGGAACGAGTTTGCCGCCGTCAACCCCAAGCTCGCCGAGGGCCTGACGCGCGCGATTCCGTGGGGTCGACTCGGCCTGCCGGAGGACATCGCTCCCGCCGTGGTCTTCCTGGCGTCCGACGACGCCGACTACATCACCGGCCAGACTCTATCCGTCTCCGGCGGGCTCACGATGGTATGAGCCACACTGGTTCGCGCCGGCTCCGCCGTCGCAATCCCCTGGGGGAGGCAGGGGGGCGAGCCCCCCTCCGAGGATCTCTCCGGCGGGCTGAGGATGAGATGGGCCCCACGAGCTGTACCGCCGTGTCGTTGGCCCTGTCGTGGGTCGAGCGCCGGCTCCGCCGGCGCAATCCTGGGGGGAGGTTCGGAAGGGGGGCGGAGACCCCCTCCGAGGTTTGAGCGCGCCGGATTTTGTCGCGATCGGTCACGTCACGCTCGACCGGTTCGGGGCGACGGTGCGCCCCGGTGGCGCCGCGCTATACGCCGCGGTCACGGCGCACCGGCTCGGCGCCTCGACCGGCATTCTCACGAGCCATGGCGCCGATTTCCCGCTCGAGCTGATCCCGCCGCGGATCGAGGTGGTCAGCGTCCCAAGCACCCGCACCACGACCTTCACGCACGGCGGCGACCCGGGGGGCGGGCGCGCGCTCACCTGCCACGAGACCGCCGAGCCCATCACCCCGGAGGACATCCCCGAGGACTGGCGCGGCGTCCCGCTGGTGTTGCTGGCCCCGGTCATGAACGAGCTCGATCCGACGCTCGCGGCGGCGTTTCCCGACGCGGCCGTCGGGGCGGCCGCGCAGGGCTGGCTGCGGGGCCGTACGACTGACGGCCGCATCGCGCCGACCCGCTGGGACAGCGCGCGGCTCGTCCTCTCCCGGATCCAGGCGCTGTTCCTGAGCGTCGAGGACACGCGGGCGATGAGCGCCGAGGTCAACGAGTGGTATCAGCAGGTGCCGGTCGGCGTCCTCACCGCCGGCCGCCTGGGCGCCTTGCTCTTCGTCAACGGCGAGCGGTACGAGGTGCGTCCGTACAGCGTCCGGGAGGTCGAGCCGACCGGTGCGGGGGACGTCTTCGCGGCGGCCTTCATGCTGCACTACGATCGCGACGGCGATCCCTGGGAGGCGACGGCCGCCGCATCGTGCGCGGCGGCGCTGTCGGTGGAAGGCGAAGGGCTTTCGGCGGTGCCGGACGCCGGGCGGTTGGCGGCTGCGCTCGGCCAATACCGCCTGGCCCTCGGCCACGCGCCTTGACACGCCGCGAGCCCGGAGACTACCGTGGAGACAGGAATGAAGGTTGCGGTTCGAGTCGAGCGCGCGGGAGGAGGGGCGACATGAAGATTTTCCTGGATACCGCGAATGTGGCCGAGCTGAAGGAAGGCGTGGCGATCGGCGTCGTGGACGGCTGCACGACGAACCCCTCGCTCATCGCGAAGGAGAAGCGGCCGTTTCGCCCGCTGGTCGAGGAAATCTGCGCGATCGTACGCGGCGATGTGAGCCTCGAGGTGGTCGCGGTCGATTTCGAGGGCATGGTCAAGGAAGCCAAAGAGCTGGCCCAGATCGCGCCGAACGTCGTCGTGAAGTGCCCACTCACGAAGGACGGCCTGAAGGCGGTGAAGCGCCTCGACGGCGAGGGGATCCGCGTCAATCAGACGCTCTGCTTCTCACCGACGCAGGCGTTGCTTTCTGCCAAGGCGGGTGCCACGTACATCAGCCCGTTTCTCGGGCGCCTCGATGACATCGCCCACGTCGGCATGGATCTGGTCCGCGACATCTGTGAGATCTACCGCATCTACGGCTTCAAGACCCAGGTGCTCGCGGCGTCGATCCGGAATCCGCTCCACGTCGTGGACGCGGCCAAGGCCGGGGCGCACGTCGCGACGATGCCGTTCGGCGTGCTCGAGCAGCTGATGAAGCATCCCCTGACCGATATCGGCCTCAAGAAGTTCCTGGACGACTGGAATAAAGCTGGGGTGAAGATCTAACCCTGATCCGCAATTAATCGGCGAGATCAACGCCAGCGGCCGGGGGGTGACGTGGCGAGCGGGGCGCCCCGCGGCGCGCAGCGCACCGCGGCACCGACGCGCGCCCTCGGCGCGAGCCGGATCGCGTCCGGTCCGGCCGGGGCGCGTGCGCGAGCGAGCACCGTGGGGCTGCTCGCCGCGGCAGGACCCGCCGGCCCGCGCCACGCCTCGCGCGACTACTTGCGGATCAGGGCTAACAGGCCGCTCAAAAAGGGCCTATCTGCGTGGCGGCCTCAGCCCGGTCACGGCGGGCTTGGCCCGCCGGGGCGCGGACGTCAGGCGTGGTGGGCGCCGGAGCTGTAGACGATCTGCTCGCAGAGGCCGTCGGCCACGATCATCTGCACGAGGCGGGAGCGCTGGATCTTTCCGCTCGAGGTCTTCGGGATCGTGCCGGGCCGCGCGAGCAGGACGCGGGCGGGGCGGTGGCCGACGCTGTGATGCACCCGGCTCACGATCTCCTTGAGCATGTGCGAAAGCGCCTCAGGAGTCGCCTCGGACTCCCTCACCTCGGCCACGACGCAGAGCCGCTGGGTCCCGACGCGTTCGCTCTCCACGCCCACCGCGGCTGAGTAACGCACGCCCGGCACGTGATCCACGGTCTCCTCCACGGCCGCGGGAATCACGTTCTCGCCGCCCACGATGATCACGTCCTTCAACCGGCCGGTGATGAAGAGATAGCCCTCGGTGTCGACGAAGCCGAGATCGCCCGTCCGGAGCCACCCGCCCGGCATCAGGACCTGCGCCGTAGCCTCGGGGTTGTTGTAATACCCTTGCATCACGCCCGGGCTCTTCACCCAGATCTCACCTTCGCGGTTCGGCGGAAGCTCGCCACCGCCGTCGAGCGGAGGCGGCATGATCCGCACCGAGACGCCGCGGCAGGGGCGTCCGACGGAGAGGAACTTGCCGGAGGTGTCCAGGCGCAGCGGGGTTGCGCGCGGCCAGATCGCGACCGCGAGGGTCGCCTCGGCGAGGCCGTAGCACGGAGCGACGATGTTCGTCAGGTTGAACTTCTTCTCGAACGCTTCGATCGTCGAGAGCCGTACGGGCTCGGCCCCGCAGAGCGCGGTCTTGAGGCTCGACAGATCGATGCCCGACGGGTCGTGGATGTTGCGCACGCAGTTGCGATAGCCGAAGTCGGGTGAGACCGTGAACGAGGCGCCGATCTGTGAAACCAGCTCGAGCCAGTGGCGCGGATTCCGCAGGTCCGGCGGGAGCAGCCAGAGCGGCGAGCCGAGCAGCGGCGGCGTGAACGCACAGCCGATCAGCCCCATGTCGTGGTACAGCGGGAGCCACGAGACGACGCGATCCTCGCGCGAGAGCCCCGCGGCTTCCGCCATGAAGCGGATCGTCTCCATGACGTTGGCGTGGCTCAGGACGACGCCACGCGGATGTCCCGTGCTGCCGGAGGTGTACTGGATGAAGGCGGTGTCGTCGGGGCGGGCGACTGGCAGCGCCGGCGGCCGGTCGTCGACCTCGAGATCGGGGGGCTCGAGAACCGCTCTCACGCCCGTCGCGGCGTTTTTCGCCTCGTCGACAACCTGCCGGAACCAGCCGACCGTCGTGACGGCGGCGGATTCGGAGTCCTTGAAGATGTTGGCGGTCGCCTCGGCACCGAGCGTCGGGTAGAGCGGGACCGGGATCGCGCCGAGCCGCAGCGCGCCGAGGAACGCGTAGAAGAACTCGGCGCACGTCGGGTAGATCAGGCACACCTTGTCTCCGGCGCCCACTCCGGCGCGCGCGAGCCCCGTCGCATACCGGAGGCTTTGCGACCAGACGCGGCCGTAGGTCACCGTCTCGCCGTAGACGTTGAAATACTGCGCGTCCGGATCGGACGCCGCGCGGGATGCCATCATGTCGGTGAGTATCACGTCAGGGCCGGGAGCCGAGCACCGCGCGCGCCGCGTGCTCCGCGCCATCTCGAAGGTAGATGACGTCGACCGCGTCGCCCGGCTTGCGGGCGACGATCGCGTCGCGCAGGTCTTCGAAGGTGTAGACGCGAACCCCGCCGAAGCGCACGACGACGTCGCCCGGCTCGGCGCCCGCTCGCGCGGCCGCGGTGCCGGGCTGGACCACCGCCAGCCGCGCGCCCGGGGCGTCGTCAGCGGGATCGGGCGCGATACCGAAATAGGCCGTTCCGGCCTGGACCGCCCCGGCTGCCAACTCCGGCCGCTCGACGCCCGCCGTCGCGTAGGCCGGCGCTGCGCCGCGCGCCAGGCGGTCGATGACGCGCTCGGCCAGCGCCACGACGCGCTCGAGGCCGGCCGCGTTGATCTTCTCCCACGTGTCGCTCGTCCGGTGGTAATCGTCGTGCACGCCGGTGTGGAAGAAGAGCACCGGGACCCGGTGCTGGTAGAACGACTGGTGGTCGGAGGGCGCCCACGGGCTGCCGCGCAGCTCGACCTCGAGACCGAGGCCAGTAGTGGCGCCCGTCACGATGTCCTCGAGGCCGCTGCCGCTATCGAGCCCACCGACGATGAGGCGGTTGTCGCGCAGGCGGCCGACCATGTCGAAGTTCACCATCGCAACCGTCCGCTCGAGCGGGAACGGTGGGTGGCGAACGTAGGCGCCGGCGCCGAGGAACCCCATCTCCTCGCCCGAGAAGAGCGCGAACACGAGGGTCCGCGGGGTTCCGCCCGACGCCGCGAACGCGCGCGCGAGTCCGAGCACCGCCGCGGTGCCCGAGGCGTTGTCGTCGGCGCCGGGGTGCGCGTCGGTACGGTGCGCCGTATCGAGCGATCCTTCCCCGTCGCGCCCGAGGTGGTCGTAGTGGGCGCCGATCACGACCGCTTCACGGGCGAGCTGCGGGTCGGTGCCGGGCAGGATGCCGACGATGTTCGCGGTCGTCCCGGGCTCACGAACGAGGTGGACGGACAGCGTGGCGCGGACTCCGCGAAGGGCCACGGAGGCCGGGGCGAGCGTCGTGTCGATGCGCGCCTTCAGCTCGGCCAGCTGCTGCCCGCCCGCGCCGAGCAGCGACTCCGCCGTCGCGCGCGTGATCGCCGCGCTCGGGAGGTCGCCCGCGCCGAGGCCTCCGCGGAGCGGTGGCAGCGTGTCGAGGGCGGCCTCGGGTCGGGGCACGTAGAGCAGCGCCAGCGCCCCGTGGTCGTGGGCGGCGCGGGCCTTGTAGGCGCGCTGGCCGTAGCCGCTGGTGTACGTGCGCGCGAACGCGCTCGACGGGTCCGCGCGCCGAGGCTCACCCCCCAACGCCACGACGATCTTGCCGCGGACGTCGATGCCCGCGTAGTCGTCGTACTGGAGGTCGGGCGCCGCGATGCCGTACCCGACGAAGACGACCTCGCCTTCGACCGCTCCGTCGGCCGACGCGCCGACCGGCGTCCAGTCGGTGTTGAGGACCAGCGTTCGGGCGTCGGGTCCGGCGAAGGCGAGCCGGTTGTCGTTGCCGAGTCGCACACGCGTCGGGATGCTGAACCGCATCGCGTACGCGTGCCCGTCGGCCGGCCGGAGCCCGGCCTCCTGCAGCACCGACGCGACATGGAGGGCCGCGCGCTCCCCGCCCGGAGTCGCCGACGCGCGCCCGTCCATCTCGGGCGCACTCAGGATCTTCACCTCGTCGAGCAGCCGGGTCGCGGGGACGGGAATCGGCGCCGCCGACGCGAGGGCGGAGGCGAGACCGGCGAGCGCGATCAGCGGGAGGACGCGACGCGCACTCACACCCTGTATTTTACTCTGAATGTTGGCGCCCGTTGATGAAGCGGCTCCGGAGGGTTCAGGGCCCACGCGACGGGGCCGTCTCAGGGTGAGGCGCCCTACGGAGACTCCCGGAGGAGCGCTTGGATGTCCAGGAAGGCCTGACGCTCGTTGAAGAACGAGAGGCTATAGATCTCGCGGATGTCGCCCCGAGGGTCGATGAGGTAGATGCGGGCGGGATGATCGATGTCCCCGTTGGGCCCCGGGCGCGTCCATTCGTCGTAGACCGCCAGGACTCGCCTCGCTGCGCAGGCGGAGCTGGCGGAGACGCGCGCTCTAGCTTCGCTCGTTCAGCAGCGCGCGGATGTCGAAGTACGCCTGGCGCTCGTCGAAGAACGCGAGGTTGTAGATCTCGCGCACGCGACCGTTCGAATCGACCAGATGGAGGCGTGCCGGGTGATCGAGGCTTCCCTTTGCCGGCTGGCGGGTCCATTCGTCATAGGCGTTCAGCACTCGACGCACGCGGTCCGGCGCGTCGGTTAGGAACCGCCAGCGGTCGGACGCCGCGCGAAACCTGGCCGCATACTCTCCGAGAACCTGCGTGCTGTCGCGCTCTGGATCGACTGTGATCGACAAGAAGACGGTCTCCGCGTCGAGCCCGGTCTCCTGGAGGCGCTGCTCGAGCAGGACCATTCGCTGGGTGAGCAGTGGACAGGCGTCGACGCAGGTCGTGTAGATGAACGCAATCAGCACGACCCGGCCGCGAAGCGCCGAGAGCTGAACGGGACGGCCAGCGGCGTCGGTCAGCGTGAAGTCCGGCGCGTCCCGGATGACCGCCAGGTGCGGCGCTTCAGAGACACTCGGGTCGCCTGGCTGGGGCGTGTCGTGCGCGACGGCGGGGTCGAGACCGCCGGAGAGTAGCAGCGCGATCAGTGGCCAGGTCAGGACGCGACGGGCGTGGCCGTTGATCGGCACCCAGGCGCGTGGCGAGCTCCTTCCCATCGGAATCAGATGCAGTCCAGGATCCTCGCGATCCAAAGCATACGACCCGCGTGCGGCTCCAGGCTCGCCGGCCCACAGAGGTGCGGCGCGCGGGCCAAAGCCACCCGCCTCGGCCGGCGCCACGGCCAGAACTGACTCTAGCATCATGCGGCCGGAGCTCAGTTCAGCAGCATGTCGTGCGGTCGCGCGGGCCCATCCGGAGCCTGGGCGAAGTCGACCTTGAAGTTCGGGTCCAACTTCATCCGCCCGTCTGGCCCGATCTGGATCAGCTGCAACGAATACCGCGGCGAGTAGTCGATCGTGCTGATAGCGGAATTGGTGAAGTACAGCCGCTTGCCGTCGAAGGTGAGGTGCATCATGTTCGGCTGGACCACGCCCTGGATCGTGTCGTGTAGCCTGATATTGTCCCGATCGGAGATATCCCAGGCATGGACTTCGCTGCTGCTGAAGCAGCTCACATACAGGTACTTATCGTCCGGCGATTGGCGCAGATCGGCGGTGCCGCAACCCGGCGGGACCTCAGCCGATTTCTTGTAGGAGAACGTGCCGTCGTCCTTCATCTCGAACATCCAGATCGAATTGCCGCCATTGCTGATGTTGTAGCCGTACCGGGCGCCGGGCTTGAGCATCCAGCGGGCGGCAAGATTTACCGGCTCGCCGGTCAGCGTCTGGATCACCTTGCGGGCCTTCAAATCCCACACCTGCATGGTGTTGGGGTTGGACCACTCCTTCGGGTCCCACTTGTCCAGTGGGCTCATGAAGGTCTTCTGCGGGAACCAGGCGGAGGTGATCATGCGGTTGAACTCGGGCTTGATCACCGTCTCGTAGGGATGGTTGGTCGTCTTGTAGCTCGCCACGAACTCGCCGTCATTGGTGAACTCGGCGATGCCGCCCGGTCCGGAACCGTCCGGTCCGGAGGCCATGCTGACCAGCATCCGGCCGGGAATCGCGTAGGGGGTGTGCGGCCCCGATAGCCCGGTGGTCATCGCGACGTTGTCGATCGTGCGGATAAGCTTCGGGTTCATTGGGTCCGCGCCGACGTCGAAGATAAAGAAGCGGTTGCTGTTGAGCGACGCCGCCCAGATCTTGGTGCGATCGTCGGTGTAGCCCATGTGATGAGCCTCGTTGCCCGAGGAGCCGACGTGCACCTTCTTCAGGATCTTGCCGTAGGTCGCCGACGCGAGATTCACGTCAATGACCGCAAGAAAGTCAGGGCCGCCGTTCGGCGTCGCCGGTAGCGTCCACAGGTACATCACCTTCTCCGGCTGCTTCAGGCCCTTGATGTAAGGCGACAGGCAGGTCTCGGCCATCGCTTGGCCGGCGGGAAGCGCTGCCGCCAGCGCACAGGCAAGGATGAGCTTCGTCGGAAATTGCTTCAGTCTGGATTTCATGGTTCACCCTCCTGTTTCGTGTGGGTAGAGATCGAGGCCTCCACAATGGAATTGGTGGCCCTCCAAGAGTGCGTCGTGAATCAATCTGGAAGCTCACATCGCGGAAATGCCCCTGCGCAGAACCCCCTGCTCCCGCGGACCGAACGTCATGGACTTCGGACGACTAAGGAGGGGTTGAGTATCGGCTCGCGTCGGGGCCCGGTCAAGGCGTTTCTGATTCACCCTGGGCTGGGCGCCGGCGCGACGCCTCAATTGACTCCGTCCGCGGCTGCGCCGGTCCAAGCGCGTCGAGGAGGCGCTGCGCCAGCGCGGGTCCGGCGCCCGACTCCTCGTGCTTGAAGAAAACGTAGGCGTCGCGCCACCGGGGGTCGCGGACCCTGGCGGCCCACCGGGCCAGCTCGTCGTCGGTGTACCCCGCGTCTCGGAGCCGCAGGTAACCGAAGTCCGCCGTGGCGTGGAGCGGCGTCGTGCCGCTCGCAGTGTCGGCGACGCAGAGGGCGGCGTTCCACGCCTTTAGCAGCGCGTACACATCGTCGTCGAACCACGAATGGTGGCGGAACTCGAACGCGTGCCGCTCGTCCCGCGGCAGCATGGCCAGGAGGTCGCCGAGCCTTGCGACGTCCTTGCGAAAGTTCGGCGGCAGCTGGAAGAAGAGCGGGCCGAGCTTCGGGCCGAGCGTGCGCGCGGTGTCCTGGAAGTAGTGGAGCGGCTGATCGATGTCGACGAGCCGCCGGTCGTGCGTGATTCGCCTGGGCGCCTTGAGCACGAGCACGAACCCGGGCGGCGTCACGGCCGCCCAGCCGGCGAGCGCCTTCACGGTCGGCATCCGGTAGAACGTGTAGTTGATCTCGACCGCGCTGAAGCGCTCCGCGTAGTACGGGAGCATCTTCGACGTCGGCAGCGTCACGGGATAGAAGGTGCCCTTCCACTCGGGATAGTTGTATCCCGAGGTGCCGACGTAGATCACCCCGGGCGCGCGCGGGGGCTCACCGCGGGATCACGATCCGGTCGAATGTCTCCGCGTAGGCGCAGCCCTTGGCCCGGCCAAGCGCGGCGCTGCGCTCGCGCACGCGCGCGTCGAGCGCGGCGAAGTCGCCGAACTGGCTCACGTGGCACGCCAGCGCCTTCAGCTTCAGGTCCATCGTGTCCGAGATGTCGACGACAACCGCGGGATTCTCCCACGCCATCACGTACACCTCGCGGACCTTGTGGGGCTCGAAGTCGGGCAGCAGCTCGGGGAACGCCAGGTGGTCCCGCGCGAGCGGATACACGCAGTCGAGGACGACGCCCCCCGTGATGCGATGGTCGCGGTGGGAGGCGTAGAGGTTGTAGGTGCGGTGCGGGCTCTGCGTGATGATCAGGTCGG
The DNA here is from genome assembly GCA_003221435.1 of Candidatus Rokuibacteriota bacterium. Lineage (GTDB taxonomy): Bacteria > Methylomirabilota > Methylomirabilia > Rokubacteriales > CSP1-6 > AR9. The sequence continues at coordinate 6,463 of QHRS01000052.1, read as the reverse complement.
GCCGCCAGCGACGGATCTCTCGCGTCACGTCTCGGCGGAGATCCCGCGTGTCCTCGACCTCGCCGTCCACGTAGCCGAGGAACCGGATGCGCTCGACCCCGAGCGTCTTCGCGGCATTCGTCTGCTCGTCCTTCCGGATCGCCGCCAGCCGCTCGGACGTCATCGCACGGTCGCTCGACCCCTTGCTGCCGTCGGTCACGATGACGTAGGTGACCTCCTTGCCGTCCCGCCCGAACTTCGCGACGGTGCCACCCGCGCCGAACTCGGAATCGTCCGGATGGGCGGTGATGACCATGACCCGTTCGATGTGGATGCTCATGCTGCGTAGTCTACCTTATCCGCGGACTCGTCCGCGCACACGCGCGGCGCATCCAGGCCCCGCGACTCGCCGCCTCCCTCGGGCCTCGCCTGGCTCGCAACGTGGACCGGCACTCGGAGGCCGATTCTAGCGATGGAACGGTGGGGGGGCGAGGCTACAATGCCGCGTGTGAGGATCCGTCTGGCCCGCGCCGCGCTCGTCCTGCTGGTCGCGGGGTTCGCGCTCCTCGCGCTCGGTCCGCTTCATGTCGGAGCCATCCGCGTCGGCGGCGTGAGCCTGCTCTGGTGGTACGGCGGCCTCGTGGGTCCGTTCTGCGCCGCCTGCGTGACGCTCGCCGCGTTTCGCTCCGGATCGCGAGACGACGCGCGGTGACCGCTCTCCGGTTCTGCCGGCTGTGGCTCTCCCCGGCGCTCCTGCTCGGTGTGGCCGCGCACCTGTACGGCGCCGCTCCCGGCGGCCTGCTCCTCGCGCAGCTCGTCGTGCTCGCGCCGTGCCTGGCGCTGCTCGGCGGACCGACGGAGCCCGCCGGGGACGGAAGCCTCCTCGTCGCGGTGCTCACCGTCCTGGCGACGGTGCTCCTCCTGAGCGCGAACCTCCTGCTGATCGGCGACATCGCGAGCGCGTTCGGCGCTCCGCGCTGGCACGGCGTCGTCATCGCGGCGGGATGCGCGTTCGCGCTGACCGTCTGGCCGTGGGGAGAGAAGTGGTGGCTGTGGCTCGGACCCGGCGCGCTGGGGCTCGTCTGGCTCGTGCTCGCGATCATCATGCACGCGTCGGGCAGCGGCCCCGTCGCGACGTGGTCCGATGTCGCCTCGCGGTCGGCGGTCCGCTTCGGGGCCCAAAGCCCCTGGGTGGTTTCGGGCAAGCTGTTTGCTACGCCTGGAAGCCTGACCTTCAGCGAGCCTCACACGCTCCGGGCGGTGACCCCCGACGCCTTCAGCGTGATCGTCTCCGACGAGGACGCGCCGTCGGTCCAGGAATGGCGCCCTGCGCCGGGCGAGGCGATCACACTCCGCCCGGCGGATCGCCTGACGTATCCGGCGGGCTCGCGGCTGATCTTCGAAGGCGGGAAGCGAGTGCCCGGCGCGCCATCCTCGGGAGTCGCATGGGCGGACCCGACCGCGCGCGCAGCCGCGCCGGTGGAGCTGATCCGGTTCCTCGGGATCGCGGTGACGTTTCTCGCGGGGAGCTTCCCGCTTCTTCGGCTGAGCGCGCCGTCGACGCGCGCGGGCGCGGCGACCGCACTCGGGCTGTTGCTCGCCGGCGTCGGCTGGGCCCAGGGCTGGGCGGTCTATGCAGGGTGGGCGGGGCCGGATCTGTTTCTCGGGACTGTGCAGGCCGGGTCGCTCATCCAGGTGCCATCGCGGGCGATCGGTGAGCCGTGGGGCCGCCGCCTCGCCGGCCTCCTCACGGTCGTGCTGATCGCCCTCCTCGCCGCGATGGCTTCGGGCCTGCGCGAGCGCATCGCGGCGCTCGGTGGGAGCGGCGGCGCGTTGGGACGCGACGTGCCGCGCTGGGTCGGCGTGTTCGGCGTCGCCGTCGTCGCGAGTCTCTGGCCGCACGATCCGTGGTCGGTGCTCGTGGTCGCGCTCGGCGTCGTGGCGTCCACCCTCGCGCCGCTCGCGGTCGCGTCACCGGCGGCGCCGGCGCCCGCGCGGGCCCTCGCCTGCGGAACCGGTCTGGCCGTCTTCATCCTCGTCGGGCTCGGCGCGCGTTGGATCGACGGCGCCGTCGCCGAGTCGCTCGCCACGTATCCCGCCCTCCTCGCCAGTCCCGCCGCGTGGATCGCGCTCCGGCTTGCCCGCTCGCGGCCCGCCTGACAGAAATGAGTGCCTGATGAAGGCATCGCGACGGACAGGGCATGTGCCGCGATGGGTGGCTACGAACACGAGCCGCGACTTTTTCAGCCGGACATCGCTCAACGCCGCGTTTGGAAGGGTACGGAACGCGAAATTTCACGGCGTGAGCAGATCGAGGAGACCGAAACGCTTCCGAAGCTCCGACCGGAGTAGGGCGTGGCCAGCGACCGGATCGTCATCAAGGGCGCGCGCGAGCACAACCTCAAGAATATCGACCTGGAGATCCCGCGCGATCAGCTCGTCGTCATCACGGGGCTCTCCGGCTCCGGGAAATCGTCGCTCGCGTTCGACACGATCTACGCCGAGGGCCAGCGGCGCTACGTGGAATCGCTCTCGGCCTACGCGCGGCAGTTCCTGGAGCAGATGGAAAAGCCCGACGTCGACTCGATCGAAGGGCTCTCGCCCGCGATCTCGATCGAGCAGAAGACGACGTCGAAGAACCCGCGGTCGACCGTCGGCACGGTGACGGAGATCTACGACTACCTGCGCGTGCTGTTCGCGCGGATCGGCGTCCCGCACTGCCCGAGCTGCGATCGTGTGATCGATGGTCGATCGCGTCCTCACGCTGCCCACGGGCACCAAGCTGCTCGTGCTGGCCCCGGTCGTGCGCGGCCGCAAGGGCGAGTACCGGAAGCTCTTCTTCGACCTCCGGCGGCAGGGGTTCTCGCGGGCGCGGGTGAACGGCGTCGTCCACGAGCTGGCCGGGGACATCGAGCTGGACCGAAACCGCAAGCACACGATCGAGGTGGTCGTCGACCGGCTGGTCGTCCGCGACAACCTCGCCCGCCGGCTCGCCGACTCGCTCGAGACCTCGCTCAGGCTGGCGGACGGCGTCGTGCAGGTGGAGCCGCTCGATGCCCCGGCCGAGGCGTTCGTGTTCTCCGAGCGGCTCGCCTGCGCCGAGTGCGGCATCTCGTTCCCCGAGGTCTCGCCGCGGATGTTCTCGTTCAACAACCCGTACGGCGCGTGCCCCGCCTGCGGCGGCATCGGCAGCCGCTACGAGATCGATCCGGAGCTGCTCGTCCCCAACGTCAACCGCTCGCTGAAGGATGGCGCGCTGGCGGCGTGGGCCGGGCGCGAGTCGGTCTACTTCAAGCAGACCCTCCAGGCGCTGGCGCGGCGCTACAGGTTCGCGCTCGAGACGCCGTGGACGAAGCTGCCGAAGAAGACCCAACAGGTGATCCTCCACGGCGACGCGGCCGGCGGCTTCGAGGGTGTCGTCAAGGTGCTGGAGCGACGCTATCGGGAGACGCTGTCCGAGGAGACGCGGCAGGAGGTCGAGCGGTTCATGGCCCTCCGCGACTGCCCGACCTGCAAGGGCTCCCGCCTCCGGCCCGAATCGCTCGCGATCCTGGTCGGCGGGCAGTCGATCGCCGGGATCGTGAAGTTCACGATCAAGGAGGCTGCCCGGTTCTTCGACGGCCTCGCGCTGTCGGAGCGCGACAGCCAGATCGCCCGGCGCGTGCTGAAGGAGATCCGCGAGCGCCTCGGGTTCCTGACCAACGTCGGGCTCGACTACCTCACGCTCGATCGCGCGGCCGGCACCCTCTCGGGCGGTGAGGGGCAGCGGATCCGGCTGGCGACCCAGATCGGCTCGAGCCTCGTCGGCGTCCTCTACATCCTGGACGAGCCGAGCATCGGGTTGCATCAGCGGGATAACCGAAAGCTGCTCGACACCCTCCGCCGGCTGCGCGACCTCGGCAACACGGTCCTGGTGGTCGAGCACGACGAGGAGACGATCCGCTCGGCCGACTATGTCGTCGACCTGGGGCCGGGGGCCGGGGAGCTGGGCGGCCACCTCGTCGCGCTCGGGACCCCGGACGAGATCGCGGCCAACCCGGACTCGCTGACCGGGCAGTACCTGTCGCGCGCGCGGCGCATCCCGGTGCCGGCGGCGCGGCGGAAGCCGTCGGGCAAGTTCGTGACGATCCACAACCCGCGCGAGCACAACCTGAAGGGCGGCGCCTTGAAGATCCCGCTCGGCACGTTCACCTGCATCACGGGCGTGTCCGGCTCCGGGAAGTCGACGCTGGTCAACGACGTGCTCTACCGCGCGCTCGCCCAGATGCTCTACCGCGCGCAGGAGCGTCCGGGCGCCCACGACCGGATCGAGGGCGCGCAGCACATCGACAAGGTCATCGACATCGACCAGTCGCCGATCGGGCGAACCCCGCGCTCGAACCCCGCCACGTACACGGGGGTCTTCACGTTCATCCGGACGCTGTTCACCCGGACGCCGGACGCGCGCATGCGCGGCTACCGGCCGGGGCGGTTCTCGTTCAACGTCAAGGGCGGGCGCTGCGAGGCGTGCCAGGGCGACGGGCTCGTCAAGATCGAGATGCATTTCCTCCCCGACGTCTACGTCACGTGCGAGGTGTGCAAGGGCCGGCGCTACAACCGCGAGACGCTCGACGTCCACTACAAGGCGAAGAACATCGCCGACGTGCTCGACATGACCGTCCGCGAGGCCCTCGAGTTCTTCGGCGCCGTGCCCGTGATCGAGCAGAAGCTGCGGACGCTGCACGATGTCGGGCTCGAGTACATCCGGCTCGGTCAGTCGGCGACCACGCTCTCGGGCGGCGAGGCCCAGCGGGTCAAGCTCGCCACCGAGCTCGCGCGGCGCGCGACCGGACGGACGCTCTACATCCTCGACGAGCCGACGACCGGCCTGCACTTCGCCGACATCCAGCGGCTCATCGACGTCCTGAACCAGCTCGTGGACCAGGGCAACACCGTCGTGATCATCGAGCACAACCTGGACGTCATCAAGACCGCGGACTGGATCATCGACCTCGGGCCGGAGGGGGGCGACGAGGGCGGTCGCGTCGTCGCCACCGGCACCCCCGAGGACGTCGCGCGCGTCGAGGCCTCGTACACGGCGCACTTTCTGCGGGCCGTCCTGGCCTGACCACCGCTCGAACGGTGCGCCGGACCAAGATCGTCTGCACCATCGGGCCCGCCAGCGCGAGCGACGAGATGCTCGACCGTCTCGTCGCCGCGGGCATGGACGTCGCGCGGCTCAACTTCTCCCACGGCACCCACGCCGAGCACGCCGCCGTCATCCGCCGCCTTCGGGAGGGCGAGGCGCGATGGGGGCAGCCCGTCACGATTCTGCAGGATCTGCAAGGCCCGAAGGTGCGTCTGCTCACGTTCCAGGCCGGGCGGGCCGACCTCCGGTCGGGCGCGCCGTTCACGCTCCAGGCGCAGCCGATCATCGGCGACGCCGCGCGCGCGTCGATCAGCCATCCCGAATACCTCCTGGCTGTCAAGGTGGGCGACGAGATCTGGCTCGACGACGGCATGATCCGGTTGCGGGTCGAGGCCGCGACGGCGACGGAGGTGCGGTGCCGCGTCACGGCCGGCGGCATCGTGAGCGACCACAAGGGGATCTTCCTGCCGGGCGTGCCGATCTCCGAATCGTGCCTGACGCCGAAGGACCGCGAGGACCTGCGGTTCGGCGTCGAGGCCGGCGTCGACTTCGTCGCGATCTCCTTCGTGCGCTCGGTGGACGACATCCGCGAGGTCCGGGCGTTTCTTCGCGAGCACCACGCCACGGTGCCGATCGTCGCGAAGCTCGAGCGCGCCGAGGCGATCACGAACCTGCCCGGGATCCTCCCGCTGGTCGACGCCGTCATGGTCGCGCGCGGCGACCTCGGCCTGGAGGTGCCGCTCGAGGAGGTACCGCTGATCCAGAAAGACGTGGTCCGGCAGGCGCGGGCCGCCAAGGTGCCGGTGATCATCGCCACCCAGATGCTCGAATCCATGATCACCCACGTGCGACCGACGCGCGCGGAGGTCTCGGACGTGGCCACCGCGGTCTTCGACGGCGCCGATGCGATCATGCTGTCCGCCGAGACCGCGGCCGGTCAGTATCCGACCGAGGCGGTCGAAATCATGGCGCGCATCGCCGAGCGCGCCGAGCGATCCGCGCGGCGCCCCGAGTCGGCGCGGCGGCGCCAGGAGGTCCTCGGGTTTCCCGAGGCGATCTCGGACGCCGCCCAGCACGCGGCGCGCGACCTCCAGGCCCGCGCGATCGTGGCGTTCACGCAGTCGGGATTCTCCGCGCGGCTGATGTCGCAGGAGCGCCCGGACGTGCCGATCATCGCGCTGACGCCGCTCGTCGAGGTCCAGCGGCGGCTCGGTCTCAGCTGGGGCGTCAGCTCCCGGCTCTGTCGAAAGGTCGAGACCACAGACGAGATGATCGAGGAGGCCGAGGCGAGGCTCCTCGGCGACGGCTCCGTGCGGGCCGGCGACACGATCGTCATCATCTCCGGCGCGCCGATGT
>QHRS01000241.1 GCA_003221435.1 Candidatus Rokuibacteriota bacterium | reverse complement strand
AACGACGCGCAGAAGACGATGGGCGTGATCGCGGTCCTGCTCTTCAGCACGGGGCACCTCGGGCCGCACTTCTACGTGCCGGTCTGGGTGATCCTGGCGGCGCACGCGGCGATCGGTCTCGGCACGCTCGCCGGGGGCTGGCGGATCGTGAAGACGATGGGGATGCGGATCACGAAGCTCCGGCCCATCGGGGGGTTCTCGGCCGAGACCGCGGGGGCGTTGACGCTGGTCGGCACCGCGATCGGCGGCATCCCGGTCAGTACCACGCACACGATCAGCGGCTCGATCATGGGCGTCGGCTCGATCACGCGCTTCTCCGCCGTGCGCTGGGGCGTCGCGGGGCGGATCGTCACCGCCTGGGTCTTCACGATCCCCGCGGCCGCGCTGATATCCGCCGTCGCCGCTCTCTTCGGCAAGGCGTCGTAAGCCGGGACGCCGGGCGGGATCGCGACCGGCGCCGGTCGCTCACGGTCGGGGGCGCCCAGTAGCTGCGCTGAAGCTCGTAGGTGGTCGTGCGCTGGACCGGGGTGAACCCGACCTCGCGGATCAGCGTCGTGATCTCTTCCACCGTGATCGTGTTCACATAGTCGGCGGCCCGGTGGACGTTCTCCTCGAAGAGCGTCCCGCCCCAGTCGTCCGCGCCGAAGTGCAGCGCGATCTGCCCCGCCTGTTTGCCCTCGGAGAACCAGGACGCCTGCACGTGCGGGAAGTTGTCGAGGTAGAGCCGCGAGGCCGCGATCATCCGGAGGTAGGCGTTCGGTCCCCGGGAGTGCGTGATCCACTTCGCGAGCAGCGTGTTGCCCGGCTTGAACGACCAGGGGACGAACGCGGTGAACCCCAGGCACTCGTCCTGTAGGCCGCGAATCGCGTCGAGATGGTCGAGGACGTCCTCCGGCGTCTCGACGTGACCGTACATCATCGTCGCGGTGCTCTTCAGGCCCTGCCGGTGCGCTTCGCGATGCACCTCGAGCCAGGCGTCGGGCCCGCCCTTCTTCGGCTCGATGCGCTTGCGGACGCGGTCGGAGAGGATCTCGGCGCCGCCGCCCGGCAGCGTGGACTGACCGGCTTCACGGAGCCGCGCGATCACGTCGTGGATCGACAGCCCCGAGACCTCGGCCATCGTGCGGATCTCCGACGCCGTGAAGAAATGCGGCGTGATGTGCGGGAAGCGCCGCCGCGTCTCCCGCACGAGCGCGAGGTAGTAGTCGAGGGGGATCGCCGGATTGTGGCCGCCCTGCAGCAGCACCGTCGTCGCGCCCCTCGCGGCGGCGAACTCCACCTTCGCGAGCACCTCGTCCACGGTGAGCGTGTAGGCGTCCCGATCCCCGGGCTTGCGATAGAAGGCGCAGAACTGGCAGTCGGTCACGCAGACGTTCGTGTAGTTCGGGTTCGAATCGATCACGAACGTGACCGTTCGGTCCGGCAGGCGGCGAAAGCGCGCGGCCTGCGCGAGCGCGCCCACTTCGAGCAGGGGCGCGTCCGTGAGCAGGTGGAGGCCGTCCGCGCGGTCGAGCCGCTGGCCGGCGCGGAGCTTTTCGCCGATGGCGTCGAGCGCCGTCGTCACACGACGCCGGCGAGGTGGCGGCGCAGCTCGGCGATGCCTCGCTCCTCGTCGGGCCCGAACCGGTACGTGAAGCCGCCGAGGTAGCTCCGAACACCGCGCTCGTCGAGCCCGACGTCGGGCCGCGCCGCCGCGATCCGGGGAAGGTCGGCGAGGGCGTGATCGAGCGTCGCGCCCAGCGCCGCCTCGAGCGCCTGTCGCTCCATCTGGCCGACGGACGCGCGCACGGCCCAGCGGGCGAAGACGCAGGGCAGGCCGGTCCACTCGACCCACTCGGTGCCGATGTCGATCCGGTGAGGCGCCGGGTGCCTGTCGTGAAGCGCCCGCAGGGCCTGATCGCCGATCAGGAGGAGCGCGTCGCAGCCCGCGCCCGCGTCGACCCACGCCCGGGGCTCCACCTCGTACTTCGCGGCGAGGAGCAGGCGGAGGATCCGCACCGAGGTCGACGTCTCCGAGGTCACGCCGATCACGGCGCCGTGGAGCTCCTTGGGCGGGCGGTCGGAGAACAGGACGACGCTCTGGGCCGGACCGCTCGTGGCAATCCCGAAGGGGAGCGGCGCGAGCGCGGGCTCGAGCCGGAAGAAGTCGACGAGGGAGAGCGGGCCGGCGTCGACCTCTCCCGCGGCCACCGCCTGCCCGAGAGCGCGCGGCACCAGCGGTGGCAGGTCGTGACCGCGGAGGCCCCAGTAGAACGGCTCCGAGTTCAGGTACGGGATGCGGCCGACGCGCACGTCAGTTCCAGACCCGGAGGACGTTGTAGAGCGCGTCGCGCTCGACGGGAACCTTGCCGGCGTCCCGGATCATCCGGAGCAGCTGCTCGCGCGCGAGGCCCGCGGGGCTCTCCGCCCGGGCCATGTGGGCGATCTTTTCGTCCTCGAGCGTGCCGTTGACGTCGTCGGCGCCGAAGTGGAGCCCGATCGACGCGGTCTGCTCGCCCGTCATCACCCAGTACGCCTCGACGTGCGGGAAGTTGTCGAGGAGGAGCCGCGAGGCCGCGATCGTCCGCAGCGCGTCGGTCGGCGGCGTCTGCCGCGGCACGAGCTTCGTGTCGCCGACCTGGTAGACGAGCGGGATAAAGGTCAGGAACCCGCCGGAGATGTCCTGCTGGGCGCGGAGCCGGAGCAGGTGGTCGACGCGCTCGGCCTTCGTCTCGATGTGACCGTACAGCATGGTCGCGTTGGTGGGGAGCCCGAGGGAATGCGCGATGCCGTGGATTTCGCACCACCGGTCCGCATCGGCCTTGCCCGTGTAGGCGAGGGCCCTGGCGACGCGCTTGGAGAAGATCTCCGCGCCCCCGCCCGGCATCGCGTGAAGGCCGGCCGCCTTCAGCCGGGCCAGCGACTCCTTGGGCTCGATCTTCCACCGCCGCCAGAAATAATCGATCTCGGCCGCCGTGAACGCCTTGATCTGCACCTCGGGCCGCCCGACGTGCACCGCTTGGATCATCCGCTCGAAGTACTCGAAGGGCCAGTCGGGATGGTGGCCGCCCACGATGTGCACCTCGCGCACGCCGTCCCGGATCATCCCGAGGACGTCCTCGATCGTGTTCTCGAAGGCGCCGGCCTGGCCGGGCTTTCGGGCGAAGTCGCAGAACTTGCACGAGAGCACGCAGACGTTCGTCGGGTTGATGTAGCGGTTGATGACGAAGTGGACGCGGGCGCCGTGCCGCCGCGTCTTCACGTGGTCCGCGAGCCGGCCGAGCCCGAGCAGGTCATCCGTCTCGAAGAGGAGCACTCCGTCGTCGCGGGAGAGACGCTCGTGCGATTGCACCTTGTCCCAGACCGCGGTCAGCCGGGTATCGACGAAGCGCACGGAGCCTCCTTGGGCGGAATGAGCCACAGCGACGGGTCCGTGTCGAATGGTAAGTATCCGCGAAGGCGCCTGTCAAGGATTGCGAGACGGCGGGCCCGCCGTTACGCGGCCGGACCGAAGCCGATCGCGGTGTGATTGGCCTCGACGAGCGGCCGGAACGTCACGGCCTGACCGATCGCAAGCGACTCCGTCGGGATGTCGACGATGCGACCGAGCAGCGACACGCCTTCGGTCAGGCGCACGAGCGCGACCGCGTAGGGCGCAGCGGCGGCGCGTCCCCTGGGCGCCACCCGGATCACCGTGAAGCTCGTGATCGTGCCGGTCCCCTGAAGCGGCACCGTCTGCCACTCGCGCTTTCGACATGCGGGGCAGAGATCTTTCGGCGGGATGGCCAGCTTGGCGCAGTGACCGCAACGGATCGCCGTCAGATGCCCCTGGCGCGCCTCGTCGAAGAACGCGCTGAGCGAGATCACGCCGTCGCGTCCCCGCCTAGATCCTCGAAGAGGGCCTCGGCGGCCCCCTCCGAGCCTCCCCCAAGAACCGATGGCGCCGGCAAAGCCGGCGCTCGAACTCGGTTTCTCGGACAGGCGCCTGGCGGGCCGAACGTGAGAAAGAATCGTCGCGACCGGTGGCCGGTGGGGGGTGTCGGGGGGAGCGGCGCTCGCTCCCCCCGACGTTGATTGGCCACGCCCGTTCCGATCACTGCGACCGGTCGCATCGGCGCCTCCGCCGTCAGCGCTCCGTCCTTCCGAGCCACTATAGCAAACGTCTCGCCATGCTAGCATGGGCGCAATGCCGCGACCGGTCGTCGCCATCCTCGGCTGCGGGTGGATCGCTCGCCGGCATGCGGCGGCGGCGCGGCGGCTTTCCGCGCACCTCGACATCGTGTTCGCCAGCCGGAGCGAAGCGCGGGCGCGCGCCTA
>QHRS01000240.1 GCA_003221435.1 Candidatus Rokuibacteriota bacterium | reverse complement strand
GCCGCGCCGAGAACCCGAAGGAGCTGCGCTACCGGGACTTCGTGGACAAGGGCTACGTGATCGCGGGAAGCCCCGCGACCGTGCGCGACCGGCTCCGGGAGGAGGTCGTCGAGGGCCTCCGCGTCGGCAACCTCATGGTGCTGCTCCAGATCGGCTCGATGCCACACGAGCTCGCGCTGGAGAACATCGACCTCTTCGCGCGCGAGGTGCTGCCGCGCCTGCGGGGCACGTGGGACGGCGAGGGCTGGGTGAACCACTGGTGGCCCGAGCGGCTGCGCGCGGCGGCGCCGGCCGCCGCTGGGGTCGGGGCGGGCCGCGCGTGAGCTCCCTCGGAGGGGGGCGCCGCCCCCCTTCCGAACCTCCCCCGGGATGTTGCCGAAGGGGGCCTCGACTGCCCCCTCCGAGCGTCCCCCAGAGCCGGATTGCGCCGGCAAAGCCGGCGCTTGAACAGTGCCTGGACAGTCGCGCGAGGAGGGTAGTCCCATGAGCGAGCGGACGCTGGCCGTCTGGCAGGGCAAGGTCCGCATCCGGGTTCTATCGAAGGGCAGCGGGCCGGCGCTCGTCTTCTTCCACGGCCCCTGGGGCCTCACATGGGACGCGTTCCTCGACGAGCTGGCGCGGACCTTCACCGTTTACGCGCCCGAGCACCCGGGCACGACGCCGGAGGCGCCGGACGACGTCTATCACCTGGACGGGCTGTGGGACCTCGTCCTCTGCTACGACGATCTGCTGGAGGCGCTCGGGCTCGACGGTGCGGCGCTCGTGGGCCACTCGTTCGGCGGGATGGTGGCGTGCGAGCTGGCCGCCGCTTACCCGGGCCGCGCGCGCCGGCTGGCGCTGATCGACCCGCTCGGCTTCTGGCGCGACGAGGACCGCGTCGTCAACTGGATGCTGCTCGAGCCCGCGCGCATGCGCGCCCACATCTTCCGCGATCCCGACGGTGAGGCCGCGCGCCGGATGTTCGGCGCGGCGGAGGACGGGGAGGCGGCGGCCGCGGCCCGCGTCCGCCTCATGTGGGCCATGGGGGCCACCGGCAAGTTCATCTGGCCGATTCCCGACAAAGGCCTGAAGAAGCGCATCCACCGCGTCAAGGCGCCCACGCTCCTCGTCTGGGGCGCGGACGATCGTCTCGTCCCGCCGGTCTACGCCGACGAGTTCGCCCGGCGCCTATCGACCGCAAGCGTGCAGATGGTGGAGGGCGCGGGCCACGCGCCGCAGGTGGAGCATCCCGCGCGCGTGGCCCGGATGGTCGGCGAGTTCCTGAAGGGGGGCTCGGCCGCGGGTGACTGGGCGGGGTCCGCTATTTCTCTCCCAGGATGATGGGCAGCCGTTGACAGGGCCCCTCCCGCGCGCGGCCGGACGGCGGGCGAGTCGGTCAGCCTACCAGGTTCGTTCGCGACCTGGGCGACGCCGCGCGTGACCTGTTGCTGCTGGCACGCCGGAGCCGGGCATCCCGGGATCCCGCCGTCTCACGCCGCGTCACACCTGACGAATCGTTTCACGGCCCGTGCACCCCCCGCGTTCTCTCGTCGCGCGCTCGACCGCGGGCAGGCCGCGGAGGCGTGCCTGCCCTGCGATCGGCTTGCATCACGGGGTGATATCGAACGCATCCACCACGATGTATGGCGCGGTCGAGGCGGAGTTCTGCACGCCGGTCACTTCGATCGTCAGCGCGTGGCTCGTGTTCGCCAGGCTCGTTGCTGTGAAGACGACTGCCTGGGCTTCTTCAGTAGGTGAGTACGTATCGACCACCGCGACGACGACTCCATCCAGGAATACGCGAGCGATACCGGTCTGGGGCCCGCGGAAGCCGATCCAGTTGACCGACGTTCCTGTGAAGGCGAACGTTGCTGTCGCGCCCGCCGTGAACGAGACCACGGCGGTCCCCCCACTCCAGGGTCGTGGGTCAGCCTGCATCCAATCGCCGGCGTAGGTGATGGACGGATCCGTCTCTTCGATGCGCGTTGCCGCCGGAGGGGGAGCGTTGGAAACGGTGATCGTGACCGGATCGGAGGTGAACCGGATACCAAGCGCGTCTCGCGCGACCGCCGTCAGGGTATGGAACCCATTGCTTGTGGTGGTCGTGTCCCAGGGGACCGAATACGGAGCTCTGGTGTCTTCCCCGCCAAGGTTGGCGCCGTCTAGCTTGAACTGGACACCCGCGATCAGGACCCCCAAGGGGCTCACGCTTGCGCGGACTGTGATCGTGCCGTCGACAGTAGAGTCGGCGGGTGGGGAAGTAATGGTCACCACCAGGCTGTCTAGCAGAGGCGGTAGGAGTTGGGCAGAAGCCTGAAGCGGCGAAATCCAGGCCCAGCTGAAGATCACTACCATCGCTGCCGCGTACACGAGTCTCGCACGGGGTCCGCGGGTCCGATTCATCGTGGCCCTCCCTTTACACCAGAGGATAAGGAATGAGGGCCCCGAGCAAATTGGGCGAATCCCTGTACGGGCGACGGGAAAATCTCTGGCAGGGTGACCGGAATTCCCCGGACTGATCAAGAAGCTCGTCGGGAATTCACCGGGTGGCCGTCCCGCGCGCGCCGCGGCGCCCCGCGCGTCACGCGCAACCTGGCAGCGGCGAGGCGGTCAGGCCTGGGCGCCCGCGAAGGGGTCGGCCGCGGGAGGGGGAGGTGGCCCCGGCACCGCTCAGCCGGCTCGTCTTGTAAGGCGGGTTTGCCGGGGCGGTCAGGATGCCCGCCCCGGCATTGCCGGCGCTAATCCGCGATGGCCGAGGTCGCCAAGACGCGGAACTGCCGGAGGACGTTGTAGGGGCCGTACGGCCGCGTCTGGGTCATGAGAATTCCAACCAGGTTTTCCTGGGGATCGATCCAGAAGTCGGTGCTGAAGAAACCGCCCCAGTAGTACGTTCCCGGCGACCCGATCTGGGCCGACTGGCCGATATCCTTGATAACGGCGAATCCGAGACCGAACCCCGTACCGGGCCCACCGAGCCACATGTCGAGGTCGCCGGTCTGGTTGGTCCGCATGAGCTCGACGGTCTTCCGGCTGACGAGCCGGACGCCATTCAGTTCGCCGCCGTTCAGCAGCATCTGACAGAAGCGCGCGTAGTCGCCCGCCGTGGAGACAAGCCCCGCGCCGCCGGAGAGATAGGTGCGCGGTCCCCGATACTGAAAGCTTGTCGAGTACACCGTGTACTCGTTCTCGGTGACAGGCTCCTCGGAGAGCCGTCGCAGGCCCGCACCATCGGCGGTCATGTAGACGGCGGCCAGCCGGATGATCTTCTCCTCGGGAACAAAGAAGTAGGTGTCTGACATGCCGAGGGGCTCCAAGATGCGCTGCTGGAAGAACGTGTCGAGCGACATTCCGGAGACGACTTCGACGAGGCGCCCGAGGACGTCGGTGTTCAGGCCGTACTCGTACGCTTCGCCGGGTTGATTGGTGAGCGGCAGCTGCGCGAGCTTCTTGACGTTGTCGGCCATCGCGCCGGAGTTCTGCAAGAGGCCATCGGCCACGTCCGCCTTCTTGTAGAGGTCGGCGAAGTACGGGCGCCCCCAGAATTGGTAGCTGATACCCGAGGTGTGTGTCAGGAGGTC
>QHRS01000239.1 GCA_003221435.1 Candidatus Rokuibacteriota bacterium | reverse complement strand
CGCGGACTTTCCCGAGCCGAAGTAGAGCTTGCCGTTGACGAAGACGTGGCACACGGGCACGACGTGCGGGCGTCCCTTCGCATCCGCCGTCGCCACGCGGCACACCCGCTCGCGTCCGATGAATTGGGCCACGGCCTTGGTCAGTCGCACGGGCGGGCGCCCTCGACCTCTACCGGGCCGCCGCGCGCGTCATCGCGCCGACGCCATGCGGCCGCTCAACTCGATCTTCGCCTTCTCCCGCGCGTCGAGCGTCCAGCTCTCCCAGGCCTGGCCGCGTTTGACCTCCAGCAGCTCGCGGCCGATCTGCTCGCGCTCCTTGACGAGGTCGGCCGGATCCGGCGCCACGCGCTCGAGCGTTTTCACCACGTAGTAGCCCTGCGGGCCCTTGACGGGCTCGGCGATCGTCCCGGCCGCCGTCTGGAGCGCGGCCACCATCGCCTCGGTCGGGAGCTTGTCGGCGGGCTGGCCCCGGGAGAACAGCGGCGTCTCTGCCGTCTGCAGGCCGTCCTTTTTCGCGAGCTGGATCAGGTCTCCGCTCCGCGCCTCGGCGGCGAGCTTCTTCGCTCGCTCGGCGGCGAGCGCGTCCGCCTTCTTGCGCTTCACGGCGTTCGCCACCTCATCCTTGATGTCGGCCAGCGGCGGCACGCCCGCCGGTAACTGCTCGACCACCTTGAGGATCACCACGCCCGCGGGCGTCTTCACCGGCGGCGACACGCCGCCGATCGCGATACCGAACGCCACCTCCTGCACGCCCTCGGTGCGGTCGAGCCCCTTGAACCCGCTCGCGCGGTTGATGATCGACTCGCGCGACTCGTAGCCGAGCCGCCTGGCCTCCGCGGCGAAGTCCTTGGCGGCCTGGAGCGCCGGCCGGATCTCCCCCGCCTTCGCCATCGCCGACTTCTCCATCGCGTCGGTGATCAGCTTTACCCGGATCTGGGGCGCCACTTCCTTCATCGGCTTCCGCCCGCCTTCGCGGATGTCGAGCACCTTGATGGCGTGATAGCCGAACTGCGTGCGGACGGGCGCGGTCGAGACGTCGCCCTTCTTCAGCGCGAACACGGTCTGCTCGAACTGCGGCACCACCTGCCCCTTCGTGATCCAGCCGATCTCGCCGCCCTTGGCGGCCGTGCCCTGATCTTCGGAGACCTCCCTGGCGAGCTTGGCGAAATCCTCGCCAGCCTTCGCGCGGCGAATGACGTCTTCCGTCTTCGCCTTCGCCCTGGCTTCGCCCTCGCTGCCGCCCGTCTCGGGCACGCGAACCAGCACATGGGCGGCCTGCACCTGGCGCGGCGTCTCGAACTCCTTCGCGTGCTCGTTGTAGTACTTCTCGACGTCGGCGTCGGGGATCGGCTTCACCCCGCCCTTGCTGTCGAGGAGAACGAACTGCACGCGGCGGCGCTCGGGACGCTGGAACTGCGTGGAGTTGTCCTTCAGGTACGCGTCGATCTCCGCGTCCGGCGCCGTCGTCTTCGGCATGATTGCTGGCAGATCCACCAGCGCCCAGGCCGCGCGCACCCGCTCCTTGCGGTACACGAAGGCCTGATCGACCTCAGCGTCGGACACCTTGACGCCGCTCTTGATCGCGGTCTCGGCCTTGAGCCGGGTCATGTCGCGGCGTGCGTCGGCCTCGAAGGTCGTCGGGCTGGTCCCACGCCGACGGAGGAAGTCCTGGTACGCCTTCGCGGAGAAGACGCCGTTGACGTGAAACGCCGTGATCGCCTGGATCTGGGTGTTCAGCTCCTCGTCAGTGATGCCGAACCCTTCCGCCTCCGCCCGCTGCACGATGAGCACTTCCTGCACGAGGTCGTTGACGACCTGCTGCCGGAGACCGAGACGATCGGCCATCTCGGGTGAGAACCGCTCCGGGTACATCTGGCTATAGCGGTTGACGTATGCCTGATAGAGCCGCTGATAGCGCTCCGCGGGGATCGCCTCTCCGTTGACGACCGCGACGCCGTCGCTCGCGTCCCCACCGAGACTGCCCTTCCCCCAGACGAAGAACGTGGTGACAATCAGCGACCCCACCACGAGCCAGAGGAAGATGTGGAGCGCCTTCATGTACCGACGCATCGCCGTGATCATTCGCGTCCTCCCGAATCGCCATAGGCTATCACGAATGCGGCAAGGTCACCGGCGGACGCGCTCGAGCCGGCGCCGTTATTCGTCGCGTTCCGGGTGCTCGGCGACGGTGGGGGCCGGCTCGCCCTCGGCGGATACGACCCGGCGCGCGACCGTGATGAATCCGGTATGCGCGATCATCCGGTGGAACGGCCGGACGGATTGACCGTCGATATTCCACGGGCGGAACAGCGTCTCGAACGTCTCGAGCAGGCCGAACGAAGAATGCCGGCGGAGGGCTTCGACGAGCTGCTGCGCCTGGATGATCGTAGGGAGATACGACAGGAAGATCCCGCCGGGCCGCAGGACGTCCGCCACCGGCTCGACGAGCGTCCACGGCTCGGGGAGGTCGAGCAGCACGCGGTCGACGGGCGCCTCGTCGCGCACGCCGTCCTGGACGGGCGTGAACCGCACGACGAGATTCGCCACCTCGCCCATGCGCGTGCGGATGTTGGCCAGCGCGCGCCGCGCAAACTCCTCTCGCTGCTCGTACGAGATCACCTTGCCTTCGGGCCCGACCGCCCGGAGGAGCGCGAGCGTGAGCGCGCCCGAGCCCATGCCCGCTTCGAGGACGCGGCATCCCGGATAGACGTCCGCCCAGAACAGGATCATCGCCAGGTCCTTCGGGTAAATGACCTGGGCGCCACGCGGCATTTCGAGCACGTACTCCGCGAGCGTGGGCCTGAGCGCGAGGTAGCGGAGCCCCATGGAGGAGCGCACGCGGCTGCCCTCCGGCAGGCCGATGATCGTGTCGTGGGCGACCCAGCCGCGGTCGGAGTGAAACGTCTCGGACTTCCGCAGGAACATCAGGTGCCGCTTGCCCCGCTGATCGACGAGCAGCACCTGCTCGCCGTCCTGGAAATACAGCGTGACGTCCGACATCAGCGGCCCTTCGGCTCCGGCAGGAACAGCGCCGCGACGAATCCGAGCAGCGGCAACACCGCGGTGATCCAGAGCGTGACCGGCAGCCCCCAGTGATCGGCCACCCATCCGAGCAGCGTCACGCCGAGCCCGCCGGCGCCGATCGCGAAGCCGACGATCATTCCCGAGGCCATCCCGAGGTTCCGCGGCATGTAGGCCTGGCCGAGGACGACCGAGACGCTAAACGTCGAGATCAGCGTGAAGCCGACGGCGCCCAGCATCACGAACGCCAACGCGCCGTGCGCCAGGACGAATCCGATCGCGAGCGGCACCGCCAGGAGACAGGCCCACACCATGAACGGCCGCGCGCCGAAGCGGTCCGCGAGTGGGCCGGCGATGATCGTGCCGAGCGCGCCCGCGCCGAGGAACACGAAGAGCAGCGGTCCCACGATGCGCGGGTCTGCCCCGAGATGATCGACGTAGTAAAACGGCACGAACGTCGTGAACCCGAGCTGCGTCCAGGACCGGAGCGTCACGACGAGGATCAGCAGGGCCATCGCGGCCCGCATCTCGCGCGACGGCGCGGGCGCCGTCGGCGCCGCGCGGGCCGGCGCGGGGGCCGAGAGAACCGGCAGGGCGCCGGCCAGGAGCAGCGAGACCAGCAGCGCCGGGCCGAGCATGCCGAGGCTCCCGGCGGGCCGAGCGCGATGCCGATATTCCCTCCGAGCGAAAACCACGACAGGCCTGTGGCTTTGCGATCCCCCGCGACGCTGCTCGCGGTCCGGTACCCTTCCGGGTGATACGCGGCGACGCCGAGCCCGGTCAGCAAGACGAGGGCCAGAATGACCGGATAGCTCGGCGCGAGCCCGGTGAGCGCGAGCCCGAGACCGGCGAGCAACACCGAGACGGGCAGGATCCAGCGGCGCTCGAGCTGATCCGAGAAGTAGCCGAAGAGCGGCTGGATGAGCGACGACGTCACCGTCGCCATCAGCATGATCGTCCCGGCGGCCGTATACGAGAGGTTGAAGGCCATCTTCAAGAAGGGCAGGAAGGCGGGCAGCGAGCCCTGAATCGTGTCGACCACGAGGTGGCCCAGCGCGAGCAGGCCGAGGAGCGTCGCGTTCGGTCGAATCCGATCATGCGCGGCGAGCGGAACGCCGACCAC
>QHRS01000246.1 GCA_003221435.1 Candidatus Rokuibacteriota bacterium | reverse complement strand
CGACGACCTACAACTGCGGCGACAGCCAGAAGTACACGATCACGCCGAATGTCGATCACCACGTGGTCGATGTGAAGGTGGACGGCGTGTCGCAGGGTCCGGTGACGACCTACACGTTCACGAACATCCAGGCCAACCACACGATCGACGCAACGTTCGCGATCGACACCTACTCGATCGTGGCGACGGCCGGCTCCGGCGGATCGATCTCGCCTCCCGGCACCTCGACCGTGAACGCCGGCGACAACATCACCTACACGATCACTCCCAACTCGGGATTCAACATCCAGGACGTCACGGTGGACGGTGTGTCGCAGGGCGCGATCGCGAGCTACACGTTCTCGAACGTGCACGCCAACCACACGATCGATGCCACGTTCTCGGCGATCCAGTACACGCTCACGGTGAACACGTCCGGCAACGGCACGGTGACCAAGTCGCCCAACCAGCCGAGCTACAACTCCGGCTCGACCGTGCAGCTCACGGCGAACCCCGATCCGGGCTGGCACCTGGATAGCTGGAGCGGCGACGCGACGGGCCACGCGAGCCCGCTCAGCGTGCTGATGGACAACAACAAGACGATCAACGCCACGTTCCTGCCCGACATCTACACGTGGAACCAGGTCGGCACGGCGTCGTTCGGAGCCTCGACCAACTGGACTCCCGAGCGCCACACGAAGCACACCGACGACGTGCTCAAGTTCAACGGCGGCGGCTCGGTGACGGCGACGGGGGTGACGACCCAGACCATTGCGCAGCTCCTGCTCTCGAACAGCAGCGAGGCCAGCTTCCAGTGCTCGGCCGCGTGCACGCTAACGGTCGCGGGCGGCACGGGGACCGACCTCGACGTGCCGGCGGGATGCACGTTCGACCTGTCGGCCCTGGCGCAGCCCAACGCGATCACGATCTCGCTTCCGACCGGGGCCACGACCGAGATCGGAGGCACGGTCAACGTGGGCGGCGTGGCGTCGGGCTCGAGCGCCACGAACCACAGGATCCTGTCGCACACCGCGGGCGGGACCCAGGTCCTCAACGGCGCGGCGGTTCACGTCTTGAGCGGGTTCCAGGGCAACTTGTTCGGGGCCGGCTCCGGGCTGAGCGTGCTCAACTCGGTCGACTTCCAGACCGGCTCGCTCTACTCCCAGGTCTCGGGCTCGAACCCGTTCGGGGCCGGGGCGCCCAGCACGGTGACCACGTTCCACACCCACAGCCGCTACCGGCTGGACGGCGCGATCACGCCGTCGTTCTCGGGCCGCACCTACGCGGACTTCGAGCACAACACCGCGGGGCCCACGAGCACGACCGGCGGCAACGCGTTCAGCGTGGACGACCTGATCGTGACAACGGGCGTCTTCAACCTCGGCGGGACGGCCAACGGATTCATCAAGGGCAACGTCACCGTGAATCCGGGTGCGACGCTCACGTTCACGCCGGCCGCGAGCGGTGCGTTCTACTCGTTCCAGGGGTCGTCGGTGCAGACCATCAACATCCAGGGTGTCTTCAGCGCCAACACCAACGTCACGGTCGACGTCAACAACGCGAATGGCCTGTCGTTGCTGACCAACTGGACGATCGGCACCTTCGTGAGCTTCACGAGCGGCAAGATCACGACCGGTGCGAACAAGCTGATCCTGGACGCCAACGGCGGTATCGGCGGGGCGTCGCAGGGGACCGGCTACGTGGTGGGGAACCTGCAGCGCAACTTCGCGTCGGGCAACCCGAGCCGCATGTTCGATGTGGGCGACGCCAGCTTCTACACGCCCGTCTCGGTGGACGTGACCGGAGCGGCGGCGAGCTTCGATGTGACGGGAAGCACCACGCCCTCGCATCACCCGAACATCGGCAGCTCGCCCATCGATCCGTCGAGGAGCATGAGCCGCTACTACACGCTGACGGCGTCCGGCACGCCCTCGCTAACGAGCTACGACGCGACGTTCAACTACGTGGCCTCGGATCTCGATCCGGGAGCGAGCCAGAGCAGCTTCATCGTGGGCAAGTACGACGGCAGCTGGTCGGCGCCGGCGAGCAGCAATCCGACCACGACCAGCACCAAGGCGACCGGCATGACGAGCTTCAGCGACTTCCAGATCGGTAACGGGACGACGCCGACGGTGAAGGTGATCACGCCGAACGGCGGCGAGACGTACCAGATCGGGACCGATGTGAAGCTGGGGTGGAACGCGACCGACCAGTTCGGGGTCGCGAACGTCGATCTGCTCCTGTCGCGCGCCGGCGCCGGCGGTCCGTTCGAGACGATCGCGCTGGCGCAGCCCAACTCTGGAACGTTCACCTGGACGGCCACGGGCCCGGCCACCACCAACGCGTTCCTCAAGGTGGTGGCGCACGGCAACTCGGGCGGTTCGAACGAGGACCTGAGCGACGCCGCGTGGACCATCGAGCAGCCGACCGCGGTCGTGCTGTCGCGGTTCGATGCCGAGACGGTGAACGATGGCGTGTCGGTGAGCTGGCAGTTCTCGGACGCGCACGAGGTGACCGCGTCGTGGGTGGAGCGCGCCCCGACCGTGACCGGTCCCTGGAACAAGATCGAAGCCGAGCCCCAGGTCCAGAACGGCGTCTCGACGGTGCTGGACAAGACCGTCGAGGCCGGGCACAGCTACCTGTATCGCCTGGCGGTGAAGGTGACGGGCGGCGAGACCGTGACGTTCGGGCCGGTGGAAGGCAAGGCCGGCGAGAAGATCACGGAGTTCGCGCTGGCGCGAATCTCGCCGAACCCGATGGTCGACAATGCGCGGATCGAGTACACGGTGGCGCGCGAGGTGAAGGTGCGCATGAGCGTCGTCGACGTGCAGGGCCGCGTCGTGGCGACGCTGGTGGATGGCGTGCAGCGTCCGGGCCGCTACCAGGCGGCGTGGAACGGCGAGGGAACGCGCGGCGGCCGTGCGGCGGCCGGCATGTACTTCGTGCGCTACGAGGCCCCGGGCAAGACCATGGTGAAGCGGTTGGCGCTGACGCGGTAACGCGGAGCGCAGCCGATCGAAAACCGAAGCCGGCGCTCGTTCCGGGGCGCCGGCTTCGTCACGTCCGGAGCCGCCTCCGCAGAGCATGTGGCTGATCGAGCATGCACGTTGCGAGGTGCGGCGCGCGCCGCTCGCCGCGCCGGACCTAAGGGGAGCTTGTAGGTCGTTCCGATCCAGAACTGGGAGGGCGCCGCGATGCCCCGCAGTTTCCGTAGTGCCTTTGCGACCTTCGCGAACGTACCCGAGTGGTCGGACGACGGAGCTCTGGACACCCCCGCTTTTCCCGGTGCTAGAATCGACGCCTACCGAATGGAGATCCACGGCCCCGCGTGCCGCCGGAGACGCATCTCGGATCTCGCATCTGCCGGCCAGCTGCTCATCATTGCGGAGGTGGCGCCATGAACCGTCCGTCGGCCCGCTGGTTCACGCTTCTCGTCCTGCTCCTCATCCACGCCACGGCGCACGCCCAGGCACAGTTCACAGCTCGACTGTCGGGCACTCAGGAGGTGCCGGGGGTCGCGATCGCCGCCCAAGGCACCGCATCGGTCACGCTCACCAGCGCCGGTGTGCAGTTCTTCGTCACGGTGGAGGGGTTGTCGGGCCCGATCACCGCGTGTCATTTCCACGACGGGGCTGCCGGAGTGAACGGCCCCGTGGTTCGTACTCTCACCGGAAACCTGAGAGGCAACACGGCGATGGGCGAGTGGACCGCCACCGACGCCGAGCCGCTCACCACCACGCTGGTCGACAACGAGATCCGCGGTCAGGTGGTGCCCAGCGGCGGCGTGCATTGCACGGCATTGCTCACCGGCGCCCAGGAGAATCCGCCGCTCGCCGTCGGCGGGACGGGGACCGGGGCCTTCACGCTCACCGAGGAGTCCCTGATCTACAAGATCACGGTGAACGGCCTCACCGGGCCGATCACCGCCGCGCACTTCCACACGGGGGCGATCGGGGTCAACGGTCCCGTGACGATCTCGATTCTGGCGGGCTTCGCCGGCAACACCGCGACCGGCACGGTCGTGCTCACGCCCGCGCAGCGCCACGATCTGATCGCGGGCGGGCTCTACGTGAACGTCCACACCGCCGCCAACCCGGGCGGCGAGATCCGCGGCCAGGTCCAGCTCGCGGGCGGCTTCGGATTCTCGACCAGCCTCAATGCTGGCAACGAGGTGCCGGCGAACGGCAGCACCGGGACCGCGACGGCATCGGCGACGCTCACGCCGTCGGGGCTGCTCGTGAACCTCACCGCCACCGGACTCACCGGGGCCATCGTCGCGGCTCACATTCACAACGCCGCGGTGGGGGTGAACGGTCCGGTTGTTCGCACGTTGACGGGCGACTTCACGGGGACCACGGCGGTCACGCTGTGGCGCTTCGATGACCCGGAACCGCTCACGCCGGCGCTCGTCTCGGAGCTATTGAAGGGCAACCTCTACATCAACCTGCACACGGCGGCGAACCCGGGCGGAGAGATCCGCGGGCAGCTCACGCTCAACCAGCCCTCGGCCGCGCCCGGCGTCACGTTCACCGCCACGCTGACCGGCAACCAGGAGGAGCCGGCGGTCGCGACCGGCGCAGGTCACGGTGGACGGGCTCTCGGGCGCGATCACCGCCGCCCACTTCCACAACGCGGCGATCGGGGTGAACGGCGGCGTGGTCCGACCGATCACCGCCGATTTCACGGGCAACACCGCCACCGGGATCTGGACGCCCGCCGACGCCTCGCCGCTCACCCCGGCGCTGATCACCGCGCTGTTCGACGGCGGCATCTACGTCAACGTTCACACCGCCGCCAACCCCGGCGGCGAAATCCGCGGCCAAGTGCTGCTCGCATCCGGCGCCGAGCTCGAGGCGCGACTCACCGCGCAGCAGGAAAATCCCGCCACGGCCTCGACGGCGCTCGGCACCGCCTCGCTCACCCTCACCAGTGAAGGGCTCGCGTTCGCGGTCACGGTGGATGGCCTGACGGGCCCGATCACGGCCGCGCACTTCCACGACGGGGTGCCGGGCGTGAACGGTCCGGTGGTGCGGCCGATCACCACCGAGTTCGGCGCCGGCAACACCGCGATCGGGGTGTGGAAGCCGAGCGATGCCTCGCCGCTCACCGCCGCACTCATCACCGAGCTGCTCAAGGGCAACCTCTACCTCAACGTTCACACCGCGGCGAACCCGGGGGGCGAGATCCGCGGCCAGGTCCGGCTCGCGGGGGGCGACGGCCGCAGCGCGGTGCTGCTCGCCGGAAACGAAGTGCCCCCGGCCAGCTCGTTGGCCACGGGAACCGCGGGCATGACCCTGACCGATCAGGGCCTCGTGTTCCGGCTCTCGGCGAACGAGCTCAGTAGCGCGCTCACCGCGGCCCACTTCCACGATGCTCCGTTCGGTGTGAACGGCTCCGTCGTGAGACCGATCACCGCCGACTTCACCGCGCTGACCGCCGACGGCATCTGGACACCCAGCGACGCGACGCCCCTCACCATCGCGCTGATCGGCGAGCTGGTTCAGAACAACATCTACTTGAACATCCACACCACGAACTTTCCCGGCGGCGAGCTGCGGGGACAGAGCGGGAGACGCACGATCGCCGGAGTGGGTGGGCCCGATACGCGGGGAGACTTGCAGCTCGCCAACATCCCGAATCCGGTGCACGAATGGACTTCGTTCTCCTTCTTCCTGGCGCGTGATCAGAACGTGACGCTCAAAGTGTTCGACCTGGGCGGCCGTGAGGTCGCCACCGTGGCGCGCGGACGATACGGTGCGGGATGGCACCACGCGTCGCTGGCCACCGGCCGGCTCAAGGCCGGAGCTTACTTCTATCGGCTGAAAGCCGGCGCCCTGAGTCAGGTACGCACGATGGTGATCGTGCACTGATACCCAGGCCGGTGCTCCGACGGGGTGCCGGCGTACCATGCAAGGCTCCGTCCACTTCCACGGGCAGGGTCGATCGCGAGCTACGGATGGTCTCGAAAGCTGCAACATGCGGGAAACGACGGAATTCGCTCGAGCCCTCGAAGACATTGCGTGACAACGAAATCAAATGAGCCCCATGAGGTTGGCGCCTTGTGGGGCTCCTTCT
>QHRS01000245.1 GCA_003221435.1 Candidatus Rokuibacteriota bacterium | reverse complement strand
GCCAGGTACTCCCACTCCCGGCGCATGGCTCCGCCGTCCCACCGGTAGAGCGAGGCGTACACTTCCCCCTTGCGCGCGTCGAGGATCGGGCACACGGGCAGCGCGGCAAACGGGAGCCCGGCGGCCAGCGCGTCGAGCGTCGGCACCGGCACCACCGCGAGGCCGAGGGCCAGCGCCAGCCCCTTCGCGGTGCTGACGCCGATGCGGAGGCCGGTGAAGGACCCGGGGCCGATCGACACGGCGAGTCCCTCGAGGTCCGAGGGGCGCCAACCCGCGTCGGTGAGCAGCCGGTCGACCGCGGCCATGACGCGCTCGGAATGCGTCACGCGGATATTGAGCGTGTACTCGCCGACGATCCGGTCACCGTCGATGAGCGCCGCCCCGCCGGCCAGCGTCGCGGTCTCGAGCCCCAGCACCTTCACGGTAGGGTCAGTGTAGCCTTTTGGGGGTCATTGACAAGGGTCGCCGGACACGATACGCATCAGGTCCGTGCTGGACCACACGGCGCGGAGTCGGTGCGGAGCACCCCTGCCATGCGCGTCTGGCCCGCGCTGATCCCGCTCGTCTTCGCCCTCCTCTTCGCGGCGACCGCTGCGGGGGCGGCGACGATCGTCTCGACCATCACCGTCGGCGGCGACGACCACGAGCTCCAGATCGACGTGGACGGGTCCGGGCCACTCGACTACCTGCTCAGCGAGAGCGCCGAGCCGTTCACGCTGAGCCTGCTCTTCGCCGGCGCGATCTTCGGGTTCGTGGACGCGCACCGCACGTTCAGCGAGATCGGGCTGGCCGAGCTCCACGCCCGCACGCTGATCAGGGACGAGACAACGCTCGCGAAGCTCGACCTGACGTTCGCGCGTGCCGCGCCGTACGCCGTCGTCCGCGAGGGCTCCCGCGTGCGGCTGCGCGTCGAGATTCCGGGCCCGACGCCGCCGGTGGTCATCGGCACGCCCGATGAGCCGGCCCCGGCTGCGGCGCTCCGCACGGCGCCCGCCACGCTCCGGGCGGTCCGGCCGGAGTCCTCCGCCACGAGCGCGCGGCTCGTGCTCGACATCGACGGGACCCCGGCCTTCACGACCTTCACCATGTCGGGCCCCGCCCGGGTCGTCGTGGATCTCGAGAACGCGCGGATCCCCGACAACAGCAGCCTCCCCGTCCGCGGCGGCCTGCTGCGGGGCGTGCGGATCTCCCAGTACACGAAGACGGTGGTGCGGATCGTGTGCGACCTGAGCCGGCCGGCGCCGTTCGCCGTCGAGCCGGTTGCGCGCGGCTTGATCATCCATCTCGGTGAGGGCGTGCGATAATGCTGCCGGGGCACCCGAGGGGAGGCATCGAATGACCGCAGTCACCAAGAAGGATCCTGCGGGCATGGACGCCGAGGTGCGCGAGAAGATCCACCTCGAGATCCTCAAGCGCACCGGCGCCTATCACGCGAACGATCACATTCTTCTGCCGTCCGGCCAGCACACCAGCGAGTACATCGAGAAGACGCTCGTGACGACGGAGCCGTCGTTCATCGAGGGGCTCGGCGCCGTGATCGCGAAGCATTTCGCCCAGTGGCCGACCGACGTCGTCCTCTCGACCGGCCCGGGGGCGGTGATCCTCTCGCACTGCGTCGCCCGCGCCCATCCGTCGCGCCCCGTCGCGGTCTACGGCACCAAGGGGATGGTCTCAGGGCGCCGGCGGGTGACGCTGCCCGTCGAGTTCCAGCGGCTGATCCGGCCGGGGACCAAGGTCCTCCTGATCGAGGACCTGATCAGCTCGGGCACCACCGCCAGGCTCCTCCTCGATCTCGTCGAGCGACTCGGGGGGCACGTCGTGGGGATCGGCTGCCTCTGGCGACGGACCTCGGTGGACCTGGAGGGTCGCCTGGTCTTCAGCCTCGTGAGCCGGGACTTCCCGACGCATCCCCCCGAGACGTGTCCCCTCTGCAAGAAGGGCGTTCCGCTCAACCAGGAGTTCGTCAGGCGGCGCCAGACCCGTCGCCCTTCGTCGGCCCAGGAAGCGAAGACCGAGTAGCGTCAGCGGGCTGCGGCTACGCGACTTCCCAGAGCCCCTCGGCCGCGCCGGCGGCGACGTAGGCGTGCCGGATCCTGTCGAGGTTCGTCGTGAACAGGAGCCCGATGCGGGCGAACGGCTCGAAGACGGGGCCCTGGTCGCCGACGACCGGGAACGAGATCTTGGGCAGCCGATCCCACCGGCTGCGGAGGGAGTCGGTCACGGCATTGAGCCGCGCGTAGAACTCCTCCTTCTCCTGCTCGGCGCGCTTGACGATCGGCGTGATCAGGCAATCGATGGTCTCGCGGGCGCGGGACGCGGCGTCGGTGGCGGCGTCGACCGCCGCTCCCGCCAACGGGACCACGTTGACGTCCAGCTCGGTGAGGAACCGGCGCAGCAGCTGGCCGAGCTTGTCCTGCAGCAGCACGTCCGGCAACCCGACGGTCCTGAGCGACCGGCGCCCGACCTGCTCGCGATCCGCGTAGATCTGGCTCTTCAGCCACTCCACGTGCTGCCGGTTCTCCGCGTCCTTCCACCACTCGCGCAGCGTCTTCTTGCCCCAGTAGCGGATCGTGGCGTAGTAGATATCGCGCTTCATGAGCTTCTGCGCGATGCCGCGCCAGGAGTAGAACTTCTCCATCGCCTTGATCGCGCCCATCTGCAGCTCATAGGGGCTCATGCGGCGGGGTTGGTGGACGACGTGGTGGCCGTCGTACATCTGCCAGTTGTCGTCGATCACGTACTTCGTGCCCTTCGCGTACAGCGTGTCCCAGTCGGGGGAGCCCGGGATGGGCGTCATGATCATGAACTGGACGGAGTCGATGTCGTGCTTGCGGGCGAAGCGGACAGTCTCGTCGAGCGTCTCCAGATCGTCCTCGTCGGAGCCGACCACGAACATCCCGTGGATGCGGATCTTGTTGGCGTGGAAGCGCTCGATCGCGCGCTCGATCTTCGCCAGGTCCTGCTTCTTCTGGAAGAGCTTCAGCGTACGCGGGTTGATCGACTCGAAGCCGACGTAGACGTTGAAACAGTTCGACTCCCGCATGAGCTGCAGCAGCTCGGGATCGTCGACGGTTTCGGTCCTGACCTGCGCGCCCCACTCCGGCGTGAGGCCGCGCGCGATCATCCCGCGCAGCAGCTCCTTCACGCGCTTCTTGTTCGCGGTGAAGATGTCGTCGGCGAAGAACACGTACGCGTTGCCCCGGTGCAGCTCCAGCTCCTCCAGCACCCGGCCGATCGAGTGCGTGCGGAACGCGTGCCCGTACATGCCCGGGACCGAGCAGAACGTGCACGAGAACGGGCAGCCGCGCGAGGTCGCGACCGAGACCACGCCGCCCGGCTTCCATCCGGCGATGAGCCTGTAGTCGGCGATCGGGTTGACGTCGAGATTCGGAATCTTGGGGCGCTCGGGGTTGTTGATGAGCCGGCCGGATTCGTCGAGGTACGAGAGGTTCTGGATCTTCTCGAAGCCCGCGCCAAGCTGGATCGCGTCCACCAGTTCCTGGAACGCGAACTCACCCTCGCCGCGGACGACGTAGTCGGCGTGCTTGATGGCTTCCTCGGGGAGGAAACTGACGTGCGTGCCGCCCAGGACCGGAATGATCCCGGCCTCGCGGACGCGGTCCGCCAGCCGGTACGACTGCGGCGCCGTCGACGTGATCGCCGAGATCGCGACCAGATCGGCGGACATCACTTCCTTCATATCGATCGCGTGGATGTCCTCGATGTAGACGCGGACGTCGTACCCTTTGTCGCGCATGATCGTGCCGAGGAGCACCGAGCCCAGACGCGGAATCGTGACCCGACTGTAGATGTGAAGGTGCGTGGACTTGGGTTCGACGAACACGAGTTTCCGCAGTGAGCGTTTCATCGGTGAGCCCCCCAGGCGTGCGCGGTCAGTGAGG
>QHRS01000244.1 GCA_003221435.1 Candidatus Rokuibacteriota bacterium | reverse complement strand
CGCCTACTGGAACACCACGTTTTACTGGGTGACCCCGCGCGACTTCCTGACCGGGATCGCCAAGAGCATATTTTTCGGCGCCCTCGTCACCCTCGTCGGCTGCTACAACGGCCTGTCGTCCCAGGGCGGCACGGAAGGGCTCGGCCGCGCCACCACCGCGACGGTCGTGCAGGTCGCGATGGGCGTTATCGTGTCGGACTTCTTCCTGACCAAGTTCCTCCTGATCCTGTTCTGGTGACGCCGATGGGGGGGACGTTCGTGATCGAGGTGAATGATCTTCAGAAGAGCTTCAACGGTCATCAGGTACTTCGGGGGGTCTCGTTCCGGCTGCCGAGAGGCGTGCGGTTCGTGATCATGGGGGGCAGCGGCGCCGGGAAAACGGTCTGCCTGCGCCTGATCGCGGGGCTGATCCGGCCGGACTCCGGCCAGGTCCGGGTGTTCGGCAAGAGCATCGAGCGCCTCTCGGAGGAGGCGTTGCTCCCGGTCCGGCGTCGAATGGGGTACGTCTTCCAGGGGGCCGCGCTGTTCGACTCGCTCACGGTGCGCGACAACGTGGCCTATTCGCTGCACGAGCACACGAACCTCGACGCGCAGACGATCGCCGCGCGCGTGCGTCACCTGCTCTCCCTGGTCGGGCTCGACGAGGGCGTGCAGGACAAGCTTCCGGCCGAGCTGTCCGGCGGGATGCGCAAGCGCGTGGGGATTGCCCGGGCGCTCGCGATCGACCCTGAGGTGATGCTGTTCGATGAGCCGACGGCCGGTCTCGACCCGACGAATTCCAAGATGGTCGCCGATCTGGTCGCCAAACTTGGCACGGGTGTGTGCGACACCGCAGTCGTCGTGACGCACGATATCGAGCTGGCCAACGCGGTGGCCGACCAGATGGCGATTCTCATTGACGGGCAGTTCGCCGCGACGGGAACGCCCGAGGAGGTGCACTCGTCCAGGGACCCTGGCGTCCAGGCGTTCCTCCGCGGCGAGGCACGGTGAACATGCTCGACGAGCGGGGGCAACTGGCGGTACGGATGCGGGTCGGCAGCTTCGTGTTGATCGCGTTGCTCGTATTCCTCGCCCTCATCTACCTGCTCGGCGCCCGCGCGCGCCTGTTCGAGGCCAAGTACACGCTGTCCGCCGAGTTCACCGAGGTCGGCGGTCTCGTCGAGGGCGCGACCGTCCGG
This sequence comes from Candidatus Rokuibacteriota bacterium, assembly GCA_003221435.1. GTDB lineage: Bacteria > Methylomirabilota > Methylomirabilia > Rokubacteriales > CSP1-6 > AR9. The sequence continues at coordinate 7,433 of QHRS01000244.1, read as the reverse complement.
CTGGCGGGCGTCCAGATCGGGCGCGTCTCCGCCGTCCGGCTGCCCGGACAGCCCGGCGGCAAGGTCCGCGTGGAGCTGAAGATCGCGTCGCAGTACGCGGATCGGATCCGCCGGAACTCGATCGCCCGGATCGAAACGCAGGGCCTGCTCGGCGACAAGATCATCGAGATCACCGTGGGCTCGGCGAGCGAGCCGGCGGTCAAGCCGGGCGAGATGCTCGCCACGAGTGAGCCGGCGGACATCGGGCGCGTGATCAGCCAGAGCTCGGAGGTCGTCGGCAGCATCACGGCGCTCGCGGAGACGCTGAGGAAGACCGCCGACACGCTGCATCAGTCGAAGATTGTCGACGACTTCGCCGCGACCGCCGCGTCGGCTCGGCGCATCAGCGAGCAGGTCGAAAAGGGGCCCGGGCTGGCCCACGCGCTCGTGTTCGAGGAGCCCGCCGCGCTGCACAAGCTCGACCGCCTGCTGGCCGCGACGGGGGCGCTCCTGGATCGCGCCGAGCGCGGCGAAGGCGCGATCGGCGTGCTGGCGTCCAAGGACAGCGGCGAGGCGATGCGCCGCTTCGTCCGGGCGATGGACCGATTCTCCCTGGCGATGGAGCCGAAGCCCGGGGAGGAAGGGCTCGTGCCGGCGCTCCTGTACGACCCGAAGTATCGCGGGCTGGCGGAGGACCTTCGCGTCGTGGCGAAGAACTTTCGCGAGGTGTCCGATCGGCTCGCCGGTGGCCGCGGCATGCTCGGAGGCATGCTGAAGGACGAGCAGGGGGACCAGGGCCTCCGCCAGATCGCGGCCGATCTGAAACTGGCCGTCGCCAATCTCAAGGAGCTCAGCGAGAAGCTGAACTCCGGCCAGGGGACGCTCGGCGCCCTCATGATCGATCCGACGGTCTACGAAAATCTCTCGGCAGTGCTCGAGGGCACCCAGCGCAGCACGCTCTTGCGCTCGCTGATCCAGAACCTCGGCACCAAGGGCCGGGAGGCCGAGAAGAGCAAGGAGAAGAGGTAGTGCGCGACTCGGCCGTTTACCGCTGCCAGGAGTGCGGTTTCGCCGGCCCCAAGCCCGGCACCTGCCCCGACTGCGCCCGCACGGGCACGTTCGTGCCGCTGGTGGAGGAGCGCGTCGCGCCCCGCATAGGGAGCCGGCGGGTGGCGCCGCCCGCCAGCGCGGCCGTGCCGCTCGCCTCGATCACGGTCGCGCGGGGCGACCGGCTGGCGACCGGGATCGCCGAGCTCGACCGCGTCCTCGGCGGCGGTGTCGTCCGCGGATCGCTGGTTCTGATCGGGGGCGATCCCGGCATCGGCAAGTCGACGCTCCTGCTTCAGGCCTCCCAAGCGCTCGCCGCCGCGGCGCCGCCGGTGCTGTACGTCTCGGGCGAAGAGTCGGCGGCGCAGATCAAGCTCCGCGCCGACCGTCTCGGCATCGCGCCGGACGGCGTGTACCTGGTCGCCGAGACGGACCTGTCGCTGATCGAGACCCAGCTCGATCAGCTCAAGCCCCGGACGCTCGTGGTCGACTCGATCCAGACGGTCTACCTGCCAGAGCTCGAATCCACGCCGGGCAGTGTCGCCCAGGTGCGTGAGTGCGGCGCGCGATTGATGATGCTCGCCAAGGCGCGGGGCGTCGCGACGTTTCTGGTCGGCCACGTGACGAAGGAAGGCGCGCTCGCAGGGCCCCGGGTGCTCGAGCATCTGGTCGACACGGTGCTCTACTTCGAAGGCGAGCGGCATCACTCCTACCGGGTGCTCCGGGCGGTCAAGAATCGCTTCGGCTCCACCAACGAGCTCGGCGTATTTCAGATGGGTGAGCGCGGGCTCGCCGAGGTTCCGAACCCGTCCGGCTTCTTTCTGGCTGAGCGGCCGAAGGACGCGTCGGGGTCGGTGATCACGGCCAGCCTCGAGGGCACGCGGCCGATGCTGGTCGAGCTGCAGGCGTTGGTCGCCCCGGCCAGCTTCGCGACGCCGCGCCGTGCGGTGCTGGGTGCGGATTACAACCGGGTCTGCCTCCTGCTCGCCGTCCTCGAGAAGCGGTCCGGCGTGCCGCTCCAGAGCCAGGACGTGTTCGTGAACGTAGCGGGCGGCGCCCGCGTCACCGAGCCGGCGGCCGACCTCGGCATCGTCGTCGCGACAGCGTCGAGCTACATGGATCGGCCCGTGCGCGGGGACGCCGTGGTGATCGGGGAGATCGGCCTGACCGGGGAGGTGCGGCGCGTGACGGGGCTCGAGGCGCGCCTGAAGGAGGCCGCCGCGCTCGGGTTCGCCGCGGCCATCGTGCCGGCGAGCAATCTCGCCGACGATATCAGGAGCGGCCTCGAGGTTCGGAGCGTGGGGACAGTGGACGAGGCGTTGCACGAACTCCTGCCGTGACGTCGCGATGAGCGCCACCCTCGTTGTCGTTCGGGTGTTCGTGATCGCGCTGTCGATGCTCGCGGGCTTCCTGATGGGGGCCGGCATCGGCGCGTGGCCGGTCGCCGGCGCGCTCGCGGGCGGCCTCCTCGGGGCGCTCGCCGTGTGGCTCGAGTGGCGGGCGGGGCGACTGCCCCTCGATCACACGGTCTGGGGCGTCGTGGGCGGCGCGGTCGGTGTCCTCGGGGGCCGCGTGGTTGGCGGCGCGGTGCTGTCCCTCGTTGGTGGTGGCGGTCCGGCGCCGGGGGGATCTGGAAGACGTCACGGCCAAGCTCTTCTCGAAGACGGGTCAGCGCCGGGAGCTCCACAAGGTGCTCGACACGTCCGTGATCATCGACGGCCGCATCGCGGACATCTGCGAGACAGGCTTCGTCGACGGCACGCTCATCGTGCCGCAGTTCGTGCTCCGCGAGCTGCAGCAGGTCGCGGACTCAGCCGACAGCCTGAAGCGCAACCGGGGCAAGCGCGGCTTCGACGTCCTGCAGCGGTTGCAACGCATCCCCAAGGTGACCGTGAAGATCCACGATCTCGACTTCGCGCACGTCAGCGAGGTCGATCGCAAGCTGATCGAGGCCGCCAAGGTCCTCGGCGGCAAGGTCGTCACCAACGATTACAACCTCAACCGGGTGGCGGAGCTGAGCGGCGTGCCCGTGCTGAACATCAACGAGCTGGCCAACTCGCTGAAGCCCGTGGTGCTGCCGGGCGAGCCCATGCACGTCCGCGTGCTCAAGGAAGGCAAGGAGGCGGGCCAGGGGGTGGGGTATCTGGACGATGGCACGATGGTGGTCGTGGACCACGGCAAGAAGTACCTCGGCCAGAGCGTCGACGTCACGGTGACGAGCGTGCTCCAGACGACGGCCGGCCGGATGATCTTCACCCGGCTGCGCGACGAAGAGCCGCTGTCCGGCGCGCGGGGGTCCGTGAGCTCCGGGAACGGATGATCCGGATGAGCCAGGGTCACTCCGGCCGGGATGTCACGGCGATCATTCCGGCCGCCGGTGCCGGCACGCGCCTGGGGGGACGGACGCCGAAGCAGTTCCTGCGCTTGACGGCGTCGCCGATCCTGCTGCTGACCGTCGGGCATTTCGCGCGCCACCGGGCCATCGGCTCGATCGTGGTCGCGGCGCCCGCCGCCCACATCGGGCGCGCCGAGCGCCTCCTGCGCCCGCTGAGCCGGCGCCTGCCGATCACGGTCGTGGCCGGCGGACACGAGCGCCAGGACTCGGTCCGGCGCGGCCTCGAGGCGATGGCGGCCGAGCCGGAGATCGTGCTCGTTCACGATGCGGTCCGCCCGTTCATCACGGCGGCGCTGATCGACGTGGTTGTCGACGCCGCGCGCCGGGACGGCGCGGCGCTCTGCGCGCTGCCGGTGACGGAAACGGTGAAGCGCGTGGTCGACGGGTACGTCCAGTCGACAGTCGAGCGCAGCACGCTCTGGGCGGTGCAGACGCCGCAGGCGTTTCGCGCGGCTCTGCTGCGCCTGGCCCACGACACGGCGCGCCGGGACGGCTTCCTCGGCACCGACGAAGCGACGCTGGTCGAGCGCCTCGGCCATCCGGTGCGCGTCGTTCGCGGGCTCGAAGAGAACATCAAGATCACGACGCGCGCGGATCTGGGGAAGGCCCGGCGCCGATGAATCGCGTAGGGCTCGGCATCGACCTCCATCCGCTCGTGGCAGGCCGGGCGCTCGTGCTCGGTGGCGTCACCGTCCCGTCAGATCTCGGCCTCGCCGGACATTCCGACGCCGATGTCCTGACGCACGCGGTCTGCGAGGCGTTGCTCGGGGCCCTCGCGCTCGGCGACCTCGGCCAGCACTTTCCCGATTCGGACCCGCGGTACCGGGGCATCTCGAGCCTCAGACTGCTCGAAGAGGTCAAGGCGCTGGTCCTAGCCCGCGGCGGGAGGCTCATGAACGTGGACGCGACCGTCCTCGCGCAGTCGCCGCGGCTCGCGCCGTTATTGCCGGAGATGGCCAAGCGCCTCGCCGACGCGCTCGGTCTCGAAATGGGTCGGGTCAGCGTGAAGGCTAAGAGTCCCGAGAGGCTTGGTCTACTCGGCCGGCGCGAAGGCATCGCCGCCATGGCCGTGGTGAACATCGAGGCGCCGTGATCAAGATCTACAACACGCTGACCCGCCGCAAGGAGGTGTTCACGCCGCTCGCCGGCGACAGCGTGCGGATGTATGTGTGCGGCGTCACGGTCTACGACCTCTCCCACGTCGGGCACGCGCGGAGCGCGATCGTCTTCGACGTGATCCGGCGATACCTGGCGTTGTGCGGCTATCAGGTCCGGTTCGTCAAGAACTTTACGGACGTCGACGACAGGATCATCCGGCGGGCCTCCGAGGAGGGGGTGCCGGCGGCGGTCATCTCCGAACGGTTCATCGAGGAGTATCGACGGGACATGGCGGCGCTCGGTGTGGCGGCTGCCGACGCGGAGCCGAAGGCGACCGAGCACATCGCCGCGATGATCGAGCTCATCGAGCGGCTGATCGCGAAGCACGTCGCCTACCGCGTAGACGGCGATGTGTACTTCGAGGTCCGCCGGTTCCCGGGCTACGGAAAGCTCTCGGGCAAGAAGCTCGAGGAACTCCTCGCAGGCATCCGCGTGGAGGTGGACGAGCGCAAGCGCGATCCGCTCGACTTCGCGCTCTGGAAGGCGTCGAAGCCGGGCGAGCCTGTGTGGGAGAGCCCGTGGGGCCCAGGCCGGCCGGGCTGGCACATCGAATGCTCCGCGATGTCGATGCACTATCTCGGCGAGAGCTTCGATATCCACGGCGGCGGCGAGGATCTCATCTTCCCGCACCACGAAAACGAGATCGCCCAGTCCGAAGCGGCGACCGGCCGGCCGTTCTCGCGTTTCTGGATCCACAACGGCTTCGTCAACCTCGGGTCCGAGAAGATGTCGAAGTCACTCGGCAATGTCCGGAGGGTCAGGGAGCTGGTGCACGACCATGACCCAGAGGCGATCCGGCTCTCCCTACTCGGCGCGCATTATCGGCATCCGCTCGAGTTTTCCGAAGAGCGTATCGGTGAGGCGCGGCGGGGGCTCGACCGGTTCCGCACGCTCTTCGACGCGGCCGATCGGCTGGCGTCGCGCGGCGCCCCGGCGCCCGGGTCGGCCGGCGGGCTTGTCGACGAGCTGGCGTCGCTACGCGAGCGGTTTACGGCTTCGATGGACGACGACTTCAACACCCCACAGGCGATCGCGGCGCTCTTCGACATGGCATCGGCGCTGCACGCCTACCACGCCGCGCTGGAGAAGGGGGACCGGCCAACCGGGCCGTTCCTGATCGGCGTCGACGAGGTCCTGACGCTAGGACGCGTGCTCGGGCTCTTCGAGAAGACGAGCGAGGCGGCCGGCCCTCCGGGAGAGATCCTGGAACGGATCGAGAAGCTCGTGCGCGCCCGGGACGACGCGCGCGCCCGACGTGACTGGCGGACGGCCGACGCCTTGCGCGCCGAGCTGCAGGCGCTCGGCGCCACCACGGAGGACACGCCTCACGGCACGCGCTCCCCCGGGATGGCGCCGGCAAGGCCGGCGTCCGAACGGTGCGTTGACAGTCCCGAGAGGAGGGTAGTCCCATGAGCCGTTGGACCGCACGCGCCGTCGACCGGCGGTGGTGATGCCGGACGCGACGCCTGAGAGCGGGGCACTCTGCGGCCGTCACCCGGTGCTCGAGTTGCTGCGCGGCGGGTCGCGCCGGGCTCAGGAGATCGCCGTCCTGGCCGGCGGGCGCGGCCCACTTCAGGAGATCGTGTCCCTCGCGCGTCGGGCAGGAGTGAAGGTGTCCTTTCGCACCCGGGATCAACTCACGGCGATGGCCGGGTCGCCGGATCATCAGGGAGTGGTGGCACGGGTCGCGCGGGCGGAATATGCGGATCTCGAGGACCTGCTGGCGATACCGGCCGAGCGCAGCGAGCCGGCGCTGTTCCTGGCTCTCGATCAGGTACAGGATCCGCGGAACCTGGGGGCGCTGCTCAGGGCGGCAGACGCGCTCGGCGTCCATGGCCTGATCATCCCACGGCATCACGCCGCCGGGCTGACCGACGCGACGGCCCGGGTGGCAATGGGAGCCATCGAGTTCGTCAGGGTGGCGCGAGAGGTGAACCTCGTCGCTGCGATGGAACATATGAAAAAGAAACAGATTTGGGTCTACGGTGCCGTACCGGCCGGGGGGACAGCACCCTGGGTCGCCGACCTGACCGGGCCTGTTTGTCTCGTCCTCGGGGGGGAAGGGGAAGGGTTGCGGCCCCTGGTCGAGAGGACTTGCGACGGACTCCTAACCATTCCGATGACGGGTCATCTGGGATCCTTGAACGTCGGAGCCGCCGGCGCCATCCTGTGCTACGAGATTGCCCGCCAGCGGAGCCTGAAGAGCAGGAAATAACCTTGACTCCTGTAGATCTCGAAGGTAAAGTGAAGTTTTGTCTGTGCTGGCGTAGCTCAGGGGTAGAGCAACTGCCTTGTAAGCAGTGGGTCAGGGGTTCAAATCCTCTCGCCAGCGCCAGATTCTTGAGGGAGTTTCGCGACGCATGCCGGCGGATTCGGGGAGGTACCCAAGTGGCCAAAGGGGGCAGACTGTAAATCTGCTGGCGAACGCCTTCGGGGGTTCAAATCCTCCCCTCCCCACCACTCCGTGGCTGGGAATGGAGAAATGCGGGAATAGCTCAGCGGTAGAGCGCCAGCCTTCCAAGCTGGGGGTCGCGGGTTCGAATCCCGTTTCCCGCTCCAGATTGCAGCGCGTGCCGAAGAATGCGAGACGGCGCGGAAACGCCGTGCGAGCCGAGCGGCGCTGGCGAGGTCCGAATGGATTGAGGCGCGCAGTGAACGGGTTTCGTGATTGCGCCCATGTAGCTCAGGCGGCAGAGCGCGTCCTTGGTAAGGACGAGGTCTCCGGTTCAATCCCGGACATGGGCTCCACCTTATACCTCGAAATCCGGGTGCTGTCCCTGAATCCGGAGCGCTGACGGAGGTCGACGAGATGGCGAAGGCGAAGTACGAGCGGACGAAGCCGCACGTGAACGTG
>QHRS01000243.1 GCA_003221435.1 Candidatus Rokuibacteriota bacterium | reverse complement strand
GTCGGGTGGAGCGAGTACAACGAGTCCTTCGGCGGACCGGGCGTGTCCGCCGTGATCGAGAAGCTCGCGCCCGTCATCGTCGGCAAGGATCCCCGCGCCTGGGAATCGCTGGTCGCGCTCATGTACGCCGTGCGGCGCCCGGCGAGCGGCGGCGTCATCCAGCAGGCGATCGGCGCGATCGAGAACGCCCTGCTCGACATCAAGGCCAAGGCGCTCGGCATTCCAGTCTACGAATTGCTGGGCGGGCCCGTGCGCGAGCGGATTCGGCTCTACTGGTCGCACTGCGGCACGTACCGCCTGGCCTGGCCCGCCGAGATGCAGATCCCGCCGCTGCGCACGCTGCAGGACGTTGTCAACCTCGGCAAGGAAGTGGTCGCGGAGGGCTTCACGGCGCTCAAGACCAACGTCTTCATCCTGGGCGAGAAGCCCTACCTCCACTCCCCCGGCTTCGCGCGTAACCGGGACTTCCCGGGCTTCCCCGAGCTGAACGCGGGATCAGCTCGCCGCATTCCGGGAGGGCGCGGGGCCCGACATGGACATCCTGGTGGACCTCAACTTCAACTTCAAGACCGAGGGGTTTCTGAAGGTCGCGCGTGCCATCGAGCCCTTCGACATCTTCTGGGTCGAGATCGACACGCGCGACGCGCGGGCCCTGCGGTACATCCGCCGGGGCACGACGATCCCGGTGGCGTCCGGCGAGTGCCTCTTCGGCCGCCGGGATTACAAGCCCTACCTCGAGCACCACTCGGCCGACGTGCTGATCATCGACACGCCCTGGAACGGCGTGGCCGAATCCCTCAAGATCGCCGCCATGGCCGACGCCTACGAGGTGAACGTCGCGCCCCACAACTTCTACGGGCACCTGGCGACGATGATGAACGCGCACTTCTGCGCGGTCGTGCCGAACCTCCGCATCATGGAGATCGACCTTGACACGGTGCCCTGGTACGACGACCTCGTGACCGTGAAGCCCGAGATCAAGGACGGCTTTCTTTTCCTGCCCACGCGCCCGGGCTGGGGCACGGCGGTCAACGAGGCAGGGGTCCGCGCCCACCCGCCGCGAAGGCGCTCGTGACGTATTACCCTTCGCGCGACGCGTGGCAGGCGCGGCCACCGCTCGAGCTGGGGCTCTACCCTGACGGCCTCGCCGCCGCGATCGACTACCACGGCGCTCACGAGACGAAGTGGCGTCGTGACTTTTTGACCGACGCCGGCCGCTATATCGGCGTCGCGGACGAGCCCCCGGCGCCGGACGACGTGCTCGGTCCTGTGCGGCCGCGCGGTGGGCCAAACGGCGTGGTCCTTCGCGGCGGGTACATCGCCGCCGAGTGGGGCGATACCGGCCGTGCCGACATGACCTTCAGCGTCGCCAAGAGCTATCTCGCGACGCTGGCCGGCATCGCGGTCGTGCGCGGGCTGATCCGGGCCATCGACGACCCCGTACGCGGCTATTCCCTCGACGACGCTCTTGAGTCAGCTCAGAATCGCTCGATCACCTGGCGCCATCTTCTAGAGCAGACGAGCGAGTGGCAGGGAGCGCTTTGGGGCAAGCCCGACACCATCGATCACAACCGGGACGTCGGCAAGAGCGAGCTCGGCAGCGCCGTGAAGGGGCAGCCGCGCCCCCTCCGGCCCCCGGGGACGCTCTGGGAATACAACGACGTCCGCGTCAACCGGCTGAGCCTGTCGCTGCTGCAGCTGTTTCGCCAGCCGCTCCCCGACGTGCTCCGGACCTCCGTGATGGACCCGATCCGCGCGTCGGCGGGATGGGAGTGGCGGCCGTATCGCAACTCCTACGTCGATATCGACGGCCTGCGGATGCCGTCGGTGCCGGGCGGGTCACACTGGGGCGGGGGCCTCTGGATGTCGAGCCGGGACCACGCCCGGTTCGGGCTCTTGATCGGTCGCGGTGGACGCTGGGACGGTCGGCAGGTGCTCCCGGAGTCGTGGATCTCAGAGATGCGGCGGCCGTGCGCGATCAATCCGCAGTACGGGCTCCTCTGGTGGCTCAACACCGGACGCACGCTGTTCCCGTGCGCGCCCGAGTCGAGCTATGCGGCGCGCGGCGCGGGCAGCAACCTGATCTGGCTCGATCCCGAGCACGATCTGGTCGTGGTCGTCCGCTGGATCGACGCCGCGAGCGTCGACGGCTTCCTCACGCTCATCCTCGACAGCGTCGCGCGGTAAGCGGGCCCGGCACCGGGCACCGCTCGGCGGAGCTGAGGCGCGGAGCGGGCTGCCGGCGTACAATCGGGGGAGTCGTATCGCGGGCGTCCGGTCCCAACATGAAAGGTGAGGTTTCGTCATGAGCGTTCCGATTGTCCCATCCTCGGACCTGCAGTCGCTCATCGCAGCCACCGCGACGGAGTTTCCGTTCAAGGTCGAGCTGAGCCTGGGACCGCTCATCGACTTCTGGACGAAGGAGATGCCGCGGGCGCACCCGGTCAAGGGAGTGCTGGCGCGGATGGTCGAAGAGGAGCTGCGGAAGGCGCCCGAGCTGCGGGAGCCTATCGAGGACCTTTCCGTAGTGGCCCGGCACCAGCAGTTGGTCGACGTGCTGATGGCGGTGGTCTTCGCGCCGACCTTCTGGGAGCAAGAGTACGGCGCCGCCATGATCCCGTTCCACCTCCGGGCGTTCTTTGCCTCGCCCTCCTTCGAGCGGATGTTCAAGGGCGAGGACGGCTTCCTCCGGGCCCGCGTCAACGCCGACCTGATGACGGTGGCGACGGTGCGCCTCCGCTACGCCTACGCCGTGGTCCTGCGCCGCGTCTACGGAGTCGAGGTCGAGGTGGACGTTCCGGTCGTCTTCACGGTGACCGACCCGGAGACCGGCCTCGATCGTCATTTCAAGACGCACTTCGACTCACGCTTCGTGGACGCGGTGCCGGTGGGCGCGGTGCCGCCCCACCTCGATCGGGAGCGCCTGCCCGCCCATCTCGCCGACCTTCAGGCCCTGATGGCGCTTCTCCCGCCGGACCGCTTCGTGCTCCGCGGCTTCACCGTGCTGAGGGCGGTGGAGGTGACCGACCAGGAGGTGCTCTCGTCGCTCAAGCGGGACCTGATCGACAAAGAGTCGATCATCTCGACCGCGCGCTTCCAGGGCCTGCAAGAGAAGCTGCGCACGCTGTTCCGGCGGCCGAAGCTGCGCCTCGGGCTCGCCGCCATCGATGGCGACCAGGTGCTGATGCTCAACTCCGGCGACCGCCTCGAGCACTCCTGCATCTTCGCCGACTCCACGCATCATCCGGTGTCGGAGTTCGAGGGCTCGATCTACGCGCGGGCGGTCAAGCAGGGCCAGCCGCTCATCGTCGAGGACCTCGCCGCGTACTCGAGCCGGACCCACGTCGAGGAGGAAATCCTGCGCATCGGCGCCCGTAACGTGGTCGTGGCGCCCCTCTACTATCAGGAGAAGCTGATCGGTATGCTGGACCTCGCCTCGCCGGAGCCCGGCGACCTGAACGCCACGCACCTCCCGAAGCTCCAGGAGGTGATGCCGCTCTTCTCGATGGCGGTGCAGCGGAGCAAGGAGGAGCTGGACAGCCGGATCCAGGCGTTCATCAAGGAGAAGTGCACGGCGATCCACCCCTCGGTGGAGTGGCGATTCCGCAAAGCGGTGCTCAACAGCATCGAGCGCCAGGGGGCCGGGACCGGGACGGCCCTCGAGATGGAGCCGATCGTCTTCGGTGACGTCTACCCACTCTACGGCCTGTCGGACATTCGCGGCTCGTCGACGCAGCGCACCCTCGCGATCCAGGCGGACCTGCTCGCCCAGCTCACCCTCGCCAGGGATGTTCTGCGCGTGGCCCACCACGCGAGGCCCCTGCCCGCTCTCGACGAGCTGGCCTACCGCACCGACAAGCGCATCGCCGAGATCGAGATGAGCCTCAATTCGGGGGCCGAGGTGACGGTCATCGCGTTCCTCCGAAACGAGATCGAGTCCCTGTTCGACCACCTGCAGGGCTTCGGCGCCGACGCGCGCGCGAAGGTCGAGGCCTATCGCGCCGCGCTGGAGCCGCGGCTCGGCACCGTGTACCAGCGGCGGAAGGCGTTCGAGGAAAGCGTGACCCTCATCAACGAAGCGATCTCGTCATACCTCGACATGGAGGAGCAGACGTCCCAGGCGATGTTCCCCCACTACTTCGAGCGGCAGAAGACCGACGGAGTCGACTACAGCATCTACGTCGGCGGCTCGCTGATCGAGGACGGCGCCTTCGACCCGCTCTACCTGCGGAACCTGCGGCTCTGGCAGCTCATGGTCACCTGCGGGGTGACGCTCCGCACCGAGCGCCTGAAGGACCGGCTCGCGGTGCCGCTCGAGACCGCGCACCTGATCCTCGCCCAGCACATGCCGCTGTCGATCCGGTTCCGGTTCGACGAGA
>QHRS01000234.1 GCA_003221435.1 Candidatus Rokuibacteriota bacterium | reverse complement strand
GACCCGCCAGCGCCAGAACCGGTGCGTGTCGGTCGTCAGGACACTCCCGGGGATGATGCAGCCGGTCGAGAGATCCGGCGTACCGTCGACGTCCAGTTCGTACGCCTGGCTGAACGGCCCACCGGCGGTGATGCTTCGCTGCAGCTCGACGCGATAGCGCGCGGCCGGACCGGCGCTGGAGGCCCAGCGCAGCTCGACCCGACCCGCGGTGTGCCCGCCCCCACTCACCAGTTCGACGCCACTCGGCGGCAACAGCGGCTTCGGCGAGCTCGGCCGGGCGACGCTGGGGTGGCCCGGGCGCGCGCCGCTTGGCGGGCGGAGGACGCCGTTACCCAGCCACGGCTCGGTGAACGCCGAAGGTACATTCACGACCGCGCGAAGCTGAGTGCACCGCGCGCGCCCGCCCGGCGCCCAGGGATTCCGGGGGCAGCGCATGTCGAAAGAATTCGTCGCGCCGTCCTCGCTCGGGAATGTGACGACCTCCGTGGCCCGATTCGTTCGGTCGTTGTAACTCGCGCGGATCACCACTGGCGCGCGGTCGCAGACCGTGATCCACTCGTAGCGAGCGCCGCCCGAGTCGAATGCGGCCCTCACGACCCGTGGCGGCAGCCTGCAGCCCCGCACGGTGTCGCCGCCCACCACGCAGACCGTGAGGAGGACCCACCCGGCTGTTATGACGCAGATCGCCGTGCGCATGAAGCAAGCGCGGTGCAACCGGGGTGCCAGTCATAAAATCTTACGGTGTGCTGAGTTAGCGCGCCCGGGCGCCGCCGCGTCGACTCAATGACGTCGAGACGCTGACGGTGCAGGCCGCACGGCCGATCACGTCACCGCCGAGGCGTGGCGCGCGAGGAATCCCAGGGAGGTCTCGTTGAAGCGCTCCGGCGCTTCGAGGAAGTGGCCGTGCCCGACGCCGTCCAGCACGCCGAATTCGGCGTGCGGGATTCGCTCGTGGATCTGCCGCGAGAACCGCGGCGGGACGAGGATGTCCTCGGCGCCGACGGTGATGAGCGTCGGGCAGCGGATCCGGCCCAAGCGGGCGAGCGTGTCGTGACTGCCGACGGCCTCACTCTGTCTCGCGAACCCGGCCGTGCTCGGGGGATAAGGGTTAGCCAGCGAGTTCTGGACCACCGCCTCGACGAACTCCGGGCGCTCCGCGAACGTGGCGGGGGAGAAGAGCCACAGCATCAGGGCGCGCGTGAACTGCTCGCGTGTCAGCGCCGTTCGCATATGCCGCCAGGTGGCGCCGAGCGAGAGGAGGTAGGCGTCCGGCCGCGCGAGCGTGCAGTGCAGCGCGAGCGACAGCACGCGCTCGGGATGGTTGAGCACCAGTTCCTGGGCGATCATGCCGCCGAGTGATGCCCCGCAGATGTGGGCCCGATCGATGCCGAGCGCGTTCATCAGCCCGACGGTGTCTTCCGCCATCCCGCGCACCGTGTACGGAATGTCCGGCTGGTCGGTCTGTCCCGAGCCCCGGTTGTCGAACGCGATCACGCGGTACCGCTCGGCGAAGGCCGGCACCTGGAACCCCCAGGCGGTGTGGTCGCCGCCGAGGCCCATGATGAGCACCAGAGGGTGCCCGGCGCCAGCCTCGACGTAGTGCATGCTGATGTCGCCGACTAGAATTTTCATACGCCGTCAGCGTTGGGTAGAGTGCGAGCGGCGCGTACGGGTGCTGCGATCTATGCCCGGACCTGACAGGCGACCCAGTGACCCGGTGAGATCTCTTTGAGGACCTGCTCGTTTTCGGAGCAGGACGGGATGCGGATCGGGCAGCGGGTGTGGAATCGACAGCCCGACGGCGGCTTGATCGGGCTCGGCACGTCGCCTGTAGGGGTGCCTGGCATTGGTGTACAGCGCCTTGGCCGGGGCGATATCGACGATCTTGCCGAGGTACATCACCGCCACGCGCGTCGAGATGTGCTCGACCACCGAGAGATCGTGGGCGATGAAGAGGTAGGTCAGGCCGAACTTCTGCTGGAGGTCCTCGAGCAGGTTGATGATCTGCGCCTGGATCGAGACGTCGAGCGCGGACACCGGCTCGTCCGCGACGATGAGCTTCGGACTCACCGCGAGGGCGCGCGCGATCCCGATCCGCTGCCGCTGGCCGCCGGAGAACTCGTGCGGGTAGCGCCGGAGGTGCTCGGCCGAGAGCCCCACGGTCTCGAGCAGCTGCACCACGCGCTCGTCGCGCTCGCGCCGATTTGCCGCGAGCTTGTGGATGACGAGCGCCTCGCCGATGATCGACCGCACGGTCATCCGCGGGTTCAGCGAGGCGTACGGGTCCTGGAAGATGATCTGCATCTGCTTGCGGATCAGACCTCGCCCGAGGTGGGCTCGATGAGGCGCAGGATCGAGCGCCCCGTCGTCGACTTGCCGCAGCCCGACTCGCCCACGAGCCCGAGCGTCTCGCCCGGCTGGATCTCGAACGACACGTCGTCGACCGCGTGAACCCGCGCGACCTCGCGCGAGAAGAGCCCGCCCCGGATCGGGAAATACTTCTTCAGGTTCTTCACCCTGAGGAGCGCGTCAGCCATCGGCTCTCAATAGAGGAAGCAGGCCACCTTGTGGCCCGGCCGGGCTTCCTTCAGGACGGGATCGTTCTCGAAGTGCGAGGGCCTCGCGAGCTCGCAACGCGGCGCGAAGCGGCAGCCCGGCCGGATGTCGCCGCGCAGCGTCGGCACGGTGCCCGGGATCGTCTTGAGCCGCTGCCGTTCGGTCGCGGCCAGGTCGATGCGCGGGATGGACCGCAGGAGGCCCTGCGTGTAGGGATGCAGCGGCTCCTTGAACAGCTCGCCGACCGAGGCTTCTTCCACGACCTGCGCGGCGTACATGACCACGACCCGTTGGGCGGTCTCGGCGATCACGCCCATGTCGTGCGTGATCAGCATGACCGCCATGTTGAGCTTGGCCTTCAGCTCGTTGAGCAGCTCGAGGATCTGCGCCTGGATCGTGACATCGAGCGCGGTCGTCGGCTCGTCGGCGATCAGCAGGTTCGGGCTGCACGACAGGGCCATCGCGATCATGACGCGCTGGCGCATGCCGCCCGAGAGCTGGTGGGGGTACTCCCGCGCCCGCCGGTCGGCGTTCGGGATGTGCACCAGCCGGAGCATCTCGATCGCCCGGTCCATCGCGTCGCGGCGGTTGAGCCCTTCGTGCAGGCGCAGCGCCTCGGCGATCTGCTCGCCGACCGTGAAGACCGGATTCAGCGACGTCATGGGCTCCTGGAAGATCATCGAGATCTCTTTGCCCCGGATCTTCCGCATCTCCTTCGGCGTGAGGTCGAGGAGGTTCCGCCCGTTGTAGTGGATCTGTCCCCGCACGATCCGGCCCGGGGGCTGCGGGATCAGGCGCATGATCGACAGTGCGGTCACGCTCTTGCCGCAGCCCGACTCGCCGACGATGCCGAGCGTCTCGCCCTTGTCGATGTAGAAGTCGATGCCGTCGACCGCGCGGACGACGCCCTCGTCAGTGAAGAAGTGTGTCGTCAAGCCCTTCACGTCGAGGAGGCGTTCGGCCATCGCGCGCCCTACCAGGTCCGCGTGATCTCGGCGAGCGCCTCCAGCGCGCGCTCGACGTCGGCGTCGTCGACGTCCTTGTGGGTGACGCAGCGGATCGACGCGGGGCCGATCGCGTGGATCTTGATCTTGCGAGCGAGGCACCCCGCCACCAGCTCGTCGGCCCCGCCGGGGCGGTCCACGAAGAAGATCACGATATTGGTCTGTACGCGCGCCAGGTCGATGCGGATCTTCGGGAGCGCCGCCACGCCGTCGGCGAGGCGGCGGGCGTTCGCGTGATCCTCGCCGAGCCGGTCGATCATCTGCTCGAGGGCCACGATGCCGGCGGCCGCGAGCACGCCGACCTGCCGCATGCCGCCGCCGACCATCTTTCGGACCCGGCGCGCCCGCGCGATAAACTCCCGCGTTCCGCAGACGACCGAGCCGACGGGCGCGGAGAGCCCCTTCGACACGCAGAAGGTCACGGAATCCGCGTGGGCGGCGAACTCGCGGGTCGGTCGGCCGAGCGCCACCGCCGCGTTGAACAGTCGCGCGCCGTCGAGGTGTACCGGCACGCCCGCCCGGTGGGCGACCGCGGCCACCGCGGAGATCTCCTCGGGCGTGCACAGCGTGCCGCCGTGGCGGTTGTGAGTGTTCTCGACGCAGACCAGCCCCGTGATCGGGATGTGGACGTTGCTCGGGCGGATCGCCTCGGCGACCTGCGCGGGCGAGAGGAAGCCGCGCTCGGTCTTGATCGGGCGCGTCTGGACGTTGCCGACGACCGCGGCGCCGCCGACCTCGTAGTTGAAGATGTGCGAGTCGGCGTCCAGCACGATCTCCTGTCCCGGCGTCGTCTGCGCGACCACCGACACGAGATTGCCCATGGTCCCGGACGCGAGGAAGAGCCCGGCCTCCTTGCCCATCAGCGCCGCCGACATCGCCTCGAGTCGCTGGACCGTGGGATCCTCCCCCCAGACGTCGTCGCCGACCTCCGCGCGGGCCATCGCGTCGCGCATCGCCGGCGTCGGGAGCGTCAACGTATCGGAGCGGAGGTCGACCACGTCGTGCGCCATCGGGTTACCTCGCGACCGAGAGGCGTTGCGCGCCGCGCTTGCCCCACTCGGAGTACGGATACTCGGCCGTCAGCCGGCGCAGGAGCCCGAGCGCCTCGTCGGCGCGCGCCTCCCTGAAGTTGACCTCCGCCAGCAGATACAGCGTTTCCGGGATGACGAGCGCGCGCGGGTACTCCTTCAGAATCAGCTCGAGCCGCTGGCGGGCCGCACCCGGATTGCCCCGGGTGAAGTAGTAGTTGGCGATGAACAACTCCTTCTGCGCGAGCCGGCCGCGACAGATGTCGATCTTCGCGAGCCCGTCGGGCGCGTAGCGGCTCTCGGGATACTCCTTTACGAGTTTCTTGAACTGCTCGAGCGCCTTCCGGGTGAGCCCCTGGTCCTGCTCGACCGGCTTGAGCTGATCGTAGTAGCTCATCGCCATACGGTACTGCACGAGGTCGGCGATCTGATGCCGTGGGTAGAAGGCCAGGAAGGACTCGAACTCCTTCGTGGCGTTGTCGAACTCGGCTTCGCGGTAGTAGGCCTCCCCGATCAGGAAGCGCGCGCGCGGCGTGTAGGAGGAATCAGGGTGCCGCGTGACGATCTCCCTGAACCGGGCGCGGGCATCTTCGTACCCGCTCCGGTTCAGCTCCTTCTCGCCGAGCTGATACAACTCTTCCGCCGGAAGGATCGCCGCGGGGCGGGGCTTGAACCATCCGCAGCCGCCCAGGAGGAGAAGGAGCGCCGTCAGGCAGAGCGTCGGAACGCGACAGGGGTGTCGGCCCATGAAAAATCGCCCCTACATATACCGGCCGCGGTGGACAAAAGTCAAGTGGAAACGGGCATTTCACGCTTGACTTGCCAATGGCGCCGGCGTATATGACCGCTATGGCACTCCCGCGAATGGTCCGCGTTCGTCAGAATTTCCCCCGACCGCGAGTCACCGACATCCCGACGACGACGCGCGCCACGCTCGCCGCGTGCGGCCATCCGATCAAGCGCGGAGACACGGTGGCGATCGGGACCAGCAGCCGGGGCATCGCCAGCTATGCGACGATCGTCAAGGCGACGGTCGACTACCTGAAAGAGCTCGGCGCAAGGCCGTTCATCTTCCCCGCGATGGGGAGCCATGGCGGCGGCACCCCGGAGGGCCAGCTCTCGGTGCTCGACCATTACGGGATCGACGAGCAGACGATGGGTGTCCCGTGCCGCGCGACCATGGAGGTCGTCCAGGTCGGCGAGGCGCTCGGCCTGCCCGTCTGGCTCGAGAAGGGCGCGGCCGGCGCCGACTGGGTCTGCCTGATCAACCGCGTGAAGCCGCACACGGACTTCAAGGGCGCCATCGAGTCCGGGCTCTTCAAGATGCTGACGATCGGGCTCGGCAAGTACCGGGGGGCCATCCAGTACCATCGCGCGAACGTGCGGCACGGCTACGAGACCGTCATCACGACGGTCGGGCGCGAGATGCTGGCGAAGGCGAAGATCGCGTTCGGCCTCGGCATCGTCGAGAACGGCTACGACGAGACCGCGTACGTCGAGGCGTTCAACGCGGTCAACCTCGAGGCGGGTGAGCGGCGGCTCTTG
>QHRS01000006.1 GCA_003221435.1 Candidatus Rokuibacteriota bacterium | reverse complement strand
TGCTTAAGTCTGCAGAGATCCGGCAGTTGGCGGCACAGCGGCTGCGGGAGCTCTTTCCCAGGGGGAGCGACTGGGAAGAGGTCCCGAACAGCCGCGTGGGCAGTCAAACCGCCGATCTGCTGGTGAAATTCCGGATGGGCGAGCGGGAGCACTTGCTCGTCCTGGAGGTCAGCACGCTCGGCCAGCCGCGCGAGATTCGCGAGACGGTGACCCGGCTCTCAGACCTCCGGCGGGAGATACCGACAGCTTGCCCCGTGGCGACTGCGGTCTACATCAGCCCCCAGAGCGCGGCGATCCTTCGCCGCAGCAACCTCGGGTACCTCGATCTCTCCGGCAACTGCTATCTCGCGTTCGAGGACGTCCTCATCGAGAAAGAGGGCAAGCGCAACCTCCGACCGTCCACGCGCCCGCTGAAGTCCCTGTTTGCCCCGCGCGCGACGCGGGTCGTTCGCGCGCTGCTGGCCGAGTGGCAGCGGGCGTGGAGGCTCGAGGAGTTGGCCCGTGTCTCCCAGGTGAGCCTCGGCCATGGGCACAACGTCGTCAAGCGGCTCGAGGACCTGGCCTGGGTCGAGCGGGACGAGCACCAGCGGATCCGGCTGAGCAAGCCGGCGGATCTCCTGGAGGCGTGGTGCGACAGCTACACGTACCTGGACAACGAGGTCGCCACCTACTTCACCCTCGAGCGGATCACTCGGCGGCTGATCGCGGAAATCGTCCGGCTCGCCGAGAGCGAGGGACGGAGGTACGCGTTCACGATGCATGCCGGCGCGTCGCTGGTCGCGCCGCGGATTCGCATGCCGGCGATCCACTGTTACCTCGAGGGTGATCCGGCGCCGATCACGACGCCGCTCGGGCTCAGGCCCGCTGAAGGCGAGGGCAACGTCCACCTGCTGTCTCCGTACGACCAGGGAGTCTTCTACGAGCTTCTCGAAAAGGGCGGCTTCAAGGTGGTATCGCTTCCGCAGCTCTACGCGGATCTCATCCACTACGAGCGGCGCGGCCGGGAGCAGGCGGAGCATCTCCGGCGTGAGGCGATGGGGTACTGACCGCCCACCAGCGGAAGGAGGTGACCGAACCCGTGAAGAAGAAGGGCAAGAAGACGAAGAAGAAAGGGCGCAAGTAGGCTGTGCGTGCGATCGATCACTGCCGGACGGGGAGGGAGGTGACGCGCCGAATGGCCAAGAAGGCAAAGAAGGCGAAGAAGAAAAAGTAGGGGTGACGAGGGACATCGGTGGGGGGTGGCGGCCTCCCACCGGGCACTCATTCATACAAAGGGTGCCAGGCACATTCGGATCACGATGTGCCTGGCACCCGCAGCGTTCAGGCGCTCTTGGTGACCTTGCCGGCCTTCACGCAGCGCGTGCACACCCGGAGCCGCTTCGGCGCACCCGGCGCGACCGCTCGAACCGAGACGAGATTCGGGAGCCACCGACGCTTCGTCACGTTGTGGGCGTGGCTGATTCGGTGGCCGACCGCGGGGCGTTTCCCGCAGATGTCGCAACGCTGGGCCATGGGTACGCTCCTCTCAAGTTGCTCGGGGCGGACGTCTTTTATAGCATAGCAGCCCGAACGAGGCAATCTGCGTGGTCCCATCCGGTCGGACCTCTGCCGTCACGGCGCGCGAAGGTCTGCAGACCTCTCTTCAGTTCCTCCCAGGCGTGGGTCCCCGCCGGGCCAGGCAGCTGCGCCGCCTGGACCTCGAAACCGTCGAGGACGCCCTGTTCTTCATCCCGTTCCGCCACGAGGATCGGACGCGGCTGACACCGCTCCGGTCGCTCGCGCCGGGCCAGGCGCAGTCGTGCTCCGGCACCATCGTGGGTATGAGCCCGCCGCCCCGGGGCCGGCCCCGCGTCCCGTTCTCCGTGATGCTGCGGGACGAGACAGGGTACGCGACGGCGATCTGGTTCAACGCGCCCTACCTCGAGCGCGTGTTCGCGCGCGGGCAACGGCTCGTGCTGCACGGAAAGGTCGCGCGGTTCAGGGGCGCGATCACGATCCAGCATCCCGATTACGAGATCGTCGAGACGGGCGAGGACGAGCGCGTCCATTCGGGCCGCCTCGTGCCGATGTACCACGCGACGGAGGGGTTGGCGCAGCGCCCGCTGCGTTCGCTGATGTGGCGGATCGTCGAGACACACACGGGGAGCGTCGTCGATCCGCTCCCGGAAACCCTGCGGGCGCGCCGCGAGCTCCCCGGGCTCGCCGAGGCGCTCCGCGCCGCGCACTTCCCGCGGGCCGAGGCCGAGCTCGCGGCTGCCCGCGGGCGCCTGGCCTACGACGACTTCCTGGTGCTGCAGCTCGGCCTCGGCATTCTCCGGTCGAGGACGACCCGCGCCCGCGGCATCGCGATGAACCCTCCGGGGGACTTGGCCGCGCGCCTGCGCGCGGCTCTGCCGTTTTCGCTCACGCGCGCGCAGGAGCGCGTGTGGGCCGAGATCCGAACGGACATGGCCTCGCCGCACCCGATGCATCGCCTGCTGCAGGGCGACGTCGGGTCGGGCAAGACCGTCATCGCGGCGCTGGCCGTGGTCACCGCAGTCGAGGCGGGATACCAGGCCGTAGTCATGGCGCCGACCGAGATCCTGGCCGAGCAGCACCTGATGACCTTCGAGCAGCTCCTGGCGCCCCTCGGCCTCCCGATCGCCCTGCTCACCTCCGCGGTGAAGGGACGCGAGCGTGCCGCGGGCCTGAAGGCGGCCGCGGCCGGCGAGCTGGCGTGCGTCGTCGGCACGCACGCGCTCGTTCAGGAGGGCGTGGAGTTTCGCCGGCTCGGGCTCACGGTCGTTGACGAACAGCACCGCTTCGGCGTCGAGCAGCGCGCGCGCCTTCGTGCGAAGGGCGAGCATCCGGACCTGCTCGTGATGACGGCGACGCCGATTCCCCGCACGCTCGCGCTGACCCTTTACGGCGACTTGGACGTCTCGCTGCTCGACGAGCTTCCTCCCGGCCGCCGCCCCGTCGTGACGGTGGCGCGGACGGAAGCGAAACGACCGCGGATCTACGCGTTCCTCCGCGAGCAGATCGCGGCGGGACGGCAGGTTTACGTCGTCTACCCTCTCGTGGAGGAGTCGGCCGCGCTCGATCTCAAGGCGGCGACCGAGATGGCGGAGCGTCTCCGAACGGAGGTGTTCCCCGATCTGACCGTCGGGCTCCTGCACGGTCGCATGAGCTTCGCCGAGAAGGAGGGGGTGATGCGCCGCTTCAAGGCGGGCGCGATCCATATCCTGGTGTCCACGACTGTCATCGAGGTCGGCATCGACGTCCCGAACGCCGCGGTCATGCTGATCGAGCACGCCGAGCGCTTCGGGCTGTCGCAGCTTCACCAGCTCCGCGGACGGGTGGGTCGCGGCCCCTTCAGATCGTACTGCGTGCTGCTGCCGGGCAACCATCCCACCGAGGAGGCCCGCGAGCGCATCGCCGCGATGACCGAGACGCACGACGGCTTCCGGATCGCCGAGGCCGATCTCCGCCTGCGCGGCCCGGGCGAGTTCTTCGGCACTCGCCAGTCGGGCCTGCCGCACTTCCGTGTCGCGGACCTGCTGCGAGACGTGCGGATCCTGGACCAGGCGCGGCAGGACGCGCTCGCCATCGTCGCCGCGGATCCGGAGCTGCGCGATCCCGGGCACCTCGGGCTCCGCCAGGCGCTGCTTGCGCGGTGGCGGGGTAAGCTCGATCTCGCCTCGGTCGGCTAGATCGTCGAAGGGGGCCTCGACGGCCCCCTCCGAGCCTCCCCCAAGAACCGATGGCGCCGGCAAAGCCGGCGCTCGAGCTCGGTTTCTCCCACAGGCGCGTGGCGGGCCGAACGCGTGAAAGAATCGTCGCGACCGTGTCGGGGGGGGGAGCGGCGCTCGCTCCTCCCGACGTTGACTGGCCACGCCCGTTCCGATCACTGCGACCGGTCGCATCGGCGCCTCCGCCGTCAGCGCTCCGTACTTCCGAGCCACTATAGCAAACGCCTCGCCATGCTAGCATGGGCGCAATGCCGCGACCGGTCGTCGCCATCCTCGGCTGCGGGTGGATCGCTCGCCGGCATGCGGCGGCGGCGCGGCGGCTTTCCGCGCACCTCGACATCGTGTTCGCCAGCCGGAGCGAAGCGCGGGCGCGCGCCTACGCGCGGGAGTTCTGCGGCCTTGCCGCCTTCGACACCTACGAGCGCGCCCTCGCCGACCCTCGGGTCACGGCCGCACTCGTGTGCACGCCGCACGACCGGCACCTGCCCGATACGCTCCTGGCGCTGTCGCACGGCCGGCACGTCCTCGTCGAGAAGCCGATCGCGCGCACGCTCGAGGAGGCCGATCGGATGATCGATGCGGCGCGCGCCGCCGGCCGGATCCTGATGGTCGCGGAGAACTTCCACTACATGCCGGCGGTCCGGCGCGTGCGCGGGTTCATCGACGAGGGTCGGCTCGGGGAGCTCCGGGAGCTTCAGCTCGTGGCCCGGGGGCTTCGGGCGCACACGGATTGGCGGACCGAGGCCGCGGCGATGGGTGGCGGCTGTCTCATCGACGGCGGGATCCACTACGTACACACCCTGCGACACTGGGGTGGGGAAGTCCGCCGCGTGTTTGCCCTCTCTCCACGCAAGACTCTGCCCCTGATGTCCGGAGAGGACGCCGTCAGCGTATTGACGGAAATGGAGCACGGCGTGATAGGATTTTTGTCGAATTCATCGAGTACTCGCGGCGCGCCGGCGTTGCAGTGGTCGTCGGTGTCCGGCACACACGGCGCGTGCTTCGCGGACAATCGCGGCCGATTCGTGGTGGTCCGCGGTACCGGCGGGCTCAGTATCAGGATGTTCCGGCGCGATCGACGGGGACACGAGGCGATGCTCAAGGCATTTCTTGAGGCGATGACAACCGGCAAGCCTCCCGAGACAGATGGCGCCGAGGGACGCCGAGACCTGGCTGTCGTGCTCGCGGCCTACCGGTCACTCCGCGAACGCTGTCCCGTGGACGTTGAATGCTGAGCGAGGAGACGGTCCTCGTCATCGCCTTGCTCGCAGCGGCGGCGCTGCTGATCGTCGCCCTGCTCGAGGTGGTGTGGCCCTCCCGGGGGCGCCACCCGCGCGCCCGGGCGCGATACGGAAGCGCTCGCGCTGGCCGGCAGGGGATGGACCGCGCGACGGACGGGCGCGCGGCGACAGCCAGGCGCGAGCCGTTCCCGGCCCCCCGGCCCGCCGGGTCTCGCAGGCCGGAGGTTCCATCTCCTCGATCGATCGGCATCGGACGTGAGAGCCCGCTGCCGTCTCCTCGCGTCTCTCAGCACGAGGCTCCGGCTGCTCAGGCGGACGGCGCCCGGCCCGCGACGCCGATGCTGCCGCCGCGGGTGCCGCCGCGCGAGATACCGCTGTCAGCCGCTCCGCCCGCTCTGAAGCCGGCCGAGCCCGCGCCGCCGGCCCCGCCCCGGCCCGCCCCGGCAGCAGAGACGCCCGAGCAGGCGCCGGCGCCGCCGGCGCCAACCGGCGATCTCCTACCGTTGGAGGAGTGCTTCACGCTGTATCAGGACCAGCGCTACGCCGACGTCATCACGACGGCCGTGGCCACGCTGGAGCAATGCATCGAAGCGCGGGCGGGCAGCGCCAAGCTGGCCCACGAGGTCGCGGCCCTCTGGAGCATCATGGGGCTGTCCAAGCAGGCGCTCAACGACGAGAACGGTGCGCGCGCCGCGTTCGAGGAGGCGATTGTCGCTGCGCCGGCGGCGGAGCAGTCGACCTACCAGCGCCACCTGGCCGCACTCGCGCTGACCGCCGGGCGCAAGCTGATCGCGCGGGCCGAGACGTTGCCGGAGACCGCGGGCGAGGGCCGCGTCACGGCGCTCCGCCATGCAGTGCTGTGGCTCCGTCAGGGGCTCGCGTGCGCGCCGGACGACGCGAACCTGTCCGTTGCGCTCGAACGCTCGCGCAAGAGCCTGTGGGTCTCCTACGGCAAGTTCGCGGCCACGCTGATCCAGCGGCAGGAGTTCCACGGCGCCCGGCGCCTCATCCGGGAAGCCCTTGCCGAGGAGGACTTCCCCGAGGACCGGCGGGAGGTGTTCAAGGATCTCTTGGCCACCACGTTCAGCGGCGAAATCGGCCACCTCACGGCACACGCGATCCGCGTCATGCAGGACGAGCACGAGCGCGAGGCCTCGACGTCGCTCCGTCGCGCCGAGTCGCTGCTATCGTCCATCCCAAGTGAGGCGCTCACGCCCAAGCGCCGCGAGGAGGTCAACCGCCGGCTCTGGTGGGGCTATACGAAGCTCGGGGTCCGTCGGGTGGAGTCCGGCGCGTACGAGGATGCGCTCGAGCCGCTGTTTCACGCCCTCCAGTTCGGCGAGGTCGATCCTGAGCGACAGCGGGAGACGCGGACGGCGCTGGTCCGCGCCCTCGAAGGCGTGACGGAAGCGCGCGTCGAATCGATCGATCAGCTCCTCAAGAGCGGAAAACGGGACGCCGCCGTTCAGGAGGGCGATCGGCTGCGCAAGCTGCTGCGCGAAGGCATGGAGGTCGGGCTGAGCGAACACGAGCTGACCTCCGCGCTGACGCGGACCCACCGGGTTCTGGAGCAGGCCGAGTCGGGTTCTTGAGTTGCTCGGAGGGGGCCTCGACGGCCCCCTCCGAGCCTCCCCAAGTCAGGCGCCGGCAAAGCCGGCGCTCGGAGCCGGTTACGGCGACAGGCCGCTCGCCGGCGCGTTACAATCCGAGTTTCGATGATCCCCTTCGTCAAGGGCCACGGGCTCGGCAACGATTACCTCGTGCTGACGCAGCAGGACGTGCCGCGCGGGCTGTCGGCGAGCGCGATCCGGCGGATCTGTGATCGCAACCGCGGCGTCGGCTCGGACGGGATCCTGCTCCTCGTGCCGAGCGCCAAGGCGGACTTCGGCCTGCGCATCTTCAATCCGGACGGCAGCGAAGCGGAGAAGTCGGGCAACGGGCTACGGATCTTCGCCAAATACCTCTCCGAGCACGGCCACGCGAAGTCGACGACGTTCACCGTGGAGACCAAGGGCGGCATCGTGGAGTGCGTCTGCCACGCCGCGGGCGGACGCATCGCTGCCGTGACGGTCGAGATGGGACGCGCAACGTTTCGCGCACCCGAGATCCCCATGAATGGTCCCGACCGGGAGGTCGTCGGCGTCCCGCTCGAGGTGGCTGGCACGATCCTGACTGTCACCGCCGTGTCGGTCGGCAACCCCCACTGCGTCGTCTTCGTCCCCCGCCTGGACGAGCCGGAGGTCCGGCGCCTCGGCCCGCTGGTCGAGCGCCACGCCGCGTTCCCCAATCGGACGAACGTGCAGTTCGCCCGCGTCCACGCGCGCGACACGCTCGACGTCCTGATCTGGGAGCGCGGCGCGGGCTTCACCCTCGCGTCCGGATCCTCCGCGTGTGGCGTCGCCTGCGCGGCCGTCAGGAACGGTCTCACCGATCGGCGCGTGACGGTGCGGATGCCCGGCGGGCATCTCGCGGTCGAGGTGCGCGAGGACTGGTCGATCCGCCTTGAAGGGCCCGCAGAGGAGGTGTGTACGGGCATGCTCAGCCTCGAGTTCGAGCGTCAGCTCTGATCCGGCGCATCTGCGTGTTCAGCGGCTCGCGAGAAGGCGCGCGCCCGGAGTACGCGGCCGTCGCCGGCGCGCTCGGACGGGAGCTGACCGCGCGCGGGATCGAGCTGGTATACGGCGGCGGGTCGGTCGGCCTCATGGGCGCGCTCGCCGACGCGGTGATGCAGGCGGGCGGCCGGGTCGTCGGCGTCATTCCGGGTCCGCTCGCGAGCCGCGAGCTCGCGCACTCGGGCATCACGGAGCTCCGCGTCGTCGGCAGCATGCACGAGCGGAAATCCGTCATGGTCGAGCTGGCCGACGGATTCATCGCGCTGCCGGGCGGCCTCGGGACGCTCGAGGAGCTGCTGGAAGTGTTGACGTGGGCGCAGCTCGGCATCCATCGAAAGCCGGTCGGGGTGCTGAACCAGGCCAACTACTACGACGGGCTGCTCAGGTTGCTCACGCACGCCGTCAGCGAGGGGTTCATCCACCCCGAGCACTTCAACCTGCTGACGTTCGCCAACACGCCCGCCGAACTGCTCGACCGGTTCGCGGGCTGGCGTCCCCCGACGACGCGCGGCGTCTGGCTCGAGCCAACCGAAACCTGACCGGCCCCCTCGGGTCTCTCCCGGCAGATCCGAGCCGGAGAACGGCTCCGGGTGGACCGCCCCGCCGGCTCGTGTTAGAAGGATCTCGCGAGCGGGTATCGAGGAGAGCCTCGGCTAGCGGAACCAGGACGAAACGATGACGATCGATATCCAGGGACTCCCCACCAGGAGCGCGCTCCGGACGCGGGTGGCCAAACAACTCACCGAGGCGCTGCGGCCCCTCGGGGCCAAGCCGGTGACTGCGAAGGCGACCTTTTTCGCCGAGCGCGGGCCCGGGATCGGCGTCCGCTGCGCGCTCACGGTGCGCCTGCCGTACCGCCCGTCGGTCCGCGTCGAGCACGTGTCCGACACGCCGCGGAGCGCCTTCGACGGGAGCTTCGCCACGCTCGAACGGCAGCTCGCGAAGTACCGCGAGCGCCTGAGCGAGCGGCGGCGGCGGCCGAAGAAGTACTACGTGGCCAAGCGGCTCCTGACCGCAGGTCTCGCGCCCGGGGAGGAACGGTAGAGGGATGGAGAGGATGAAAGGAGCAGCGCGATGAAGCTGTATCGCCGGGTCCTACACCCGACCGACTTCTCCAAGGCGTCCCGTCGGGCGTTCGATCACGCAGTGGCCCTCGCCAAGAGGGAGCGCGCCGAGCTGCTCCTGTTGCACGTCATGACGCCGCCGGCGCCGTTCGTCGGAAACGGATACGTCTCGCCGAAGACCTACGAGGATCTGGAAGCGGCCGCGCTCCACTCCGCCGAGTCACAGATGACGACGGCGCTCGCGAAAGCGAAGAAGGCGGGCGGGCGGGTCACCGCCATCCTCTCCGAGGGGGTCCCGTTCGAGCAGATCGTGCGCACCGCGAAGAGCAAGCGCGCGGATCTGATCGTGATCGGCACGCACGGGCGCACCGGTTTCTCGCGCCTCTTCCTCGGTAGCGTGGCGGAGCGCGTGATCCAGCTGGCGCCGTGCCCGGTGCTCACGGTTCGCAGCCGGTAGCAGGCCGCTGACTCGTACGAGCGGCCTCGCTCTTTGTCGTCCCGGTCGTGCGACCACGGGATGCTCGGCGGCGATCGCCCGGACGAAGCTGGTGAGACGCTCGGCCACCAGCAGGTTGCCCTCCGGGGTCAGGTGGCAGTGATCGTAGAAGAGCCGATCGGCTGAAGTGCGCAGCGCAGGCAGGAGGTCGACCGACCGGATCCCGAGGCGATCGGCGAGCAGCTTGAGCTGCTGCTGGGGGCGGTCGTCCGCGACGCGGCTCTCCAGCTGCACGCTCACCGGGAACACGGCGACGGCCACCCGGAATTGGTACCGTTCGCTGAGCGACAGCATCGCCTGGAACCCCTTCTCGACCGAAGACCACGAGTCCTCGCGCCACGCCGCGCCCCAGTCCGGCGCCGCCAGCGAGACGAGGCGCTCGTACGCGTTGCGATCGGCGACCCAGCGCCGCTCCTGGAAGATGGGCACCCAGGCGTAGCGCGAGCCGAAGCGGACGCGGTGTCGGTACCGCGCCCAGTCGACGACGACGCGCTGCGCGAGCCGGCTCCAGTGGAGCCACCGCGGAATGCGGAAGGCCTCCGGGTAGCCGACCTGCCCGGCGCTGTCGTTCAGATAGAATCCGACGAGCACGAGGTCCGGCCGCACCGCCGGCGCCAGCTCGGCGAGCAGCGCGGCCTCGTCCTGCGTGCCGACGTTCGGAGCCCCGCCGTTGACGACGCGGATCGACCGCCGCGGCTCCGACGCGCGCAGGCTCGCTTCGAGGTAGGCGGGGTACGTCTCGCCTTCGTCGACGTAGTCACCGAAGGTGATCGAGTCTCCGAGGACGAGGATCCGGAACTCGCCGGCGGCCTTCGGCGGGATCTCCGGCCCGCGCAGACCGAGGCTGTTGGTGCGAACCCGGACATCGCGGCCGGAGATCGGATGGCGCTGGACGATCACGTCGAGGTTCGGCGTGATGCGCTTGCCGGCCGCCGTCTTCTGCCGCAGCGCCTTGGATGAGGTGACGACGCCCCGGGGCGCCGCGGCTCGCGGCGCGGCGTCGATCACGCGGAGCCCGATCTCCCCGAGCGCCAACGCCGCGACCAGGCCGAGGACGACGAGCCCGGCCAGCGTCAGGGGATGCCGGGCTCGCATGTCCGTGACGGAAGGGCCTGGGGGCCCGGAGTGCCCGAGCGCGTCAGGCGAGCGTGCCCCCATCGAGGACGATGGTGTGGCCGGTGACGTAGGCGGACGCGTCGGACGCGAGGTAGAGCACGGCGCCGACCATCTCGTCGGGCGTCCCAGTGCGCCCGAGCGGCGTCGACTCGAGGTACGGCCCGAGGATCTTCTCGTTCGTCCAGAGCGCTTCGCTGAACCGGGTCTCGATCAGGCCCGGCGCGATCGCGTTCACGCGGATGCCGAACGGGCCGAGCTCGCGCGCGAGCACTTTCGTCAGCATGATGACGGCGGCCTTGGACACGCCGTAGGCGCCGATCATCGTCGGGACCCGCAGGCCGCCGGTGGACGAGACGTTGATGATCGAGCCGCTCTTTTGCGCCATCATCACCCGCGCCGCGTGCTGGCTCAACAAGAGGCATCCCTTGACGTTGACCTCCATGATTTTGTCCCACGCCTCGGGCGTGATATCGATAAGCGGCCCGAAGGCGGGGTTGGTCGCCGCATTGTTCACGAGCACGTCCACGCGACCGAGCTCGCGGGTCGTCGTGGTGATGAGGCGTTCGGTGTCCTCGCGCCGGCCGGTGTGGGTGGCCACCGCCAGCGCCCGGCGGCCGAGTCGCCGGACCTCTTCGGCGACGGGCTCGAGATCCTGGATCTTGCGGCTGGCGACGACGACATCGGCTCCGGCGCCCGCGAGGCCGAGCGCGATGCTACGGCCGATGCCGCGCGACGCTCCGGTGACGACCGCGACGCGGTTGTCGAGCCGAAACTGGTCAAGGGGCATGGGCGTATCATATCGGAAAGTGGTAATTTGTACGCGTGTTGTTCACCCTCGCGCTGATCGCGTACGTTCTCGCCACGGGCCTGGCCCTCACGTACCTCATCCAGCGCGAGGAGGGCCTCTACCGACTGGCGACGGCGGCGACGATGGCCGGCTGGGTGCTCCAGACCATCGCGCTCGTCGCCCGAACGGTGGAGGCCGGCCGGCCGCCGTTCTGGAGCTTCCCGGAGGCCGTCTCGGTCTCGGTCTGGGCCGCGGTGCTCCTCGAGCTCTGGGCCGAGCGCCAGTATCGGATCAAGGCGCTCGGAGCGTTTGTCCTGCCGGTCGTGGTGGTGCTCAGCATCTCGAAGACGGTGGCGAGGCCGGACATCGAGGCGATCGCGCCGGCGCTGCACAATGTCTGGATCACCGTGCACGTGGTGCTCGCACTGCTCGGCATCGCCGCCTTCGTCCTGAACTTCGCCGGCGGGATCATGTATCTCCTGCAGGAGCGGCAGCTCAAAGCGCGGCGTCCGGGCGCGTTCTACTACCGCCTGCCCTCGCTCGAGGCGCTGGACCGGCTGACGTTCCGGGCGCTCACGCTGGGGTTTCCGTTCCTCACCGTCGGGCTGATCATCGGCGCGCTCTGGGCCGGGCGCTTCGATCCGCTGATCGCGTCGTCGGCGGTCGCGTGGGTGATCTACGCGTTCACCCTCGCGGGCCGGGCCGTCGCGGGCTGGCGGGGGCGCCGCGCCGCGTACTTCGCGATCCTCGGCTTCGCGGCGCTCGTGCTGACGCTCGGCGCGGGCTTCCTCATGCCGGGGCCTCACGGCTCGTGAGCGGCCCCGTGTCCACGGCCGTGCCCGAGCCTCCCTCCGAGAATTCCTGAAGCATGGGGACGCTGTTCGTCGCGGGTCTCAATCACCGCACGGCGCCGGTCGCGGCGCGCGAGCAGCTTGCGCTCGAGGCGGACAAGCTCCGCGAGATCCTGACGGACGTGTTCGCCACCGGCGTGCTCTCGGAGGTCATGATCCTCGCGACGTGCAATCGCGTCGAGGTGTACGGGGTCGCCGACGCGCCGGGCGAGGCCCGCGCGCGCGCCTTCCGCCATCTCTGCCAGCAGCGCGGCGTGGAGCTGTCAGGCATCGAGCCGATGCTCTACACGAAGACGGACGCGGAGGCGGTGCAGCACGCCTTTCGCGTCGCCTCGAGCCTGGATTCGATGATCCTCGGCGAGCCGCAGATCCTCGGGCAGGTGAAGGAGGCGTTCGCCACGGCCCAGAGCTGCCAGACGGTCGGCCCGACGCTCCACGGCCTCTGGACGAAGGCGTTCGCGGTCGCCAAGAAGGTGCGGACGGAGACCGACGTGGCGCGGCACGCGGTGTCGGTGTCGTTCGCCGCGGTCGAACTGGCCAGGAAGATCTTCGGTGGGCTCGAGGGTCGGGCGGTCCTCCTCGTGGGAGCGGGCGAGATGGGCGAGCTGGCCGCGCGCCACCTGGTCGAGCAGGGCGCGTTCCCGATCTACGTGGCCAGCCGGACGTGGTCGCGCGCCCAGCACCTCGCGCGCGCGCTCGCGGGCACCGCCGTGCCGTTCGCCGACCTGGAGGCGACGATGGCGACCGTCGACATCGTCGTCACCTCGGCCGGCGCGCCCGAGCCGATCATCCGGCGCGACGCCGTGCAGCGCGTGATGCAGCTGCGGCGCTCGCGGCCGCTCTTCTTCGTCGACATCGCGGTGCCGCGCGACGTCGAAGCCGGCGTGAACGAGCTGGAGAACGTGTTCCGCTACGACATCGACGACCTCAAGCAGGTGGTCGACGCGAACCTTCGCGAGCGCGAGCGCGAGGCCCAACGCGCGGAAGCGATGATCCGGAACGAGGTCGAGCGCTTCGCCGCGGGCCGGCGCGACCGGGAGGTCGTCCCCACCATCGTCTCGCTGCGCGAGCGGATCGAGTCGATCCGCCAGGCCGAGGTCGCGAAGGCGCTGTCCCGGATGCCTGACGCGTCGCCCGAGACGCGGCAGACGCTCGAGGCGCTCTCGAACGCCATCGTGAACAAGATCCTGCACGTGCCGATCACCAAGCTGCGCGAGTCGTCGCGCTCGGGCCACGGCGGCTCCTGGACCGCCTTCGTGCACGAGCTGTTCGGCCTGCGGCGAGACGAGCCGTGAAGCTCCGGATCGGCACGCGCGGCAGCACGCTCGCGCTCGCGCAGGCGGGCGCCGTCGCGCGCGCGCTCGAGGCGCGCGGGGTCGAGACCGAGTTGGTGCCGATCCGCACGGAGGGCGACCGCCTGTACGAGGCGCCGCTCGCCGGCATCGGCGGCAAGGGGCTCTTCGTCCGAGAGATCGAGGACGCGTTGCTGGCGGGCCGGGTCGACGTGGCGGTGCACAGCCTGAAGGGCTCGCGCTGGCGGCGTTCCCGCCGCGGGGCGACCCCCGCGACGTGCTCGTCACGCGCCGGGGCGGCGGGATCGCAGACTTGCCCCGAGGCGCGACGGTAGCGACCTCGAGCGCGCGCCGCCGCGCGCTCCTGCTGGCGGCGCGCCCCGACCTCGCGATCCAGCCGATGCGCGGAAACGTCGACACGCGATTGCGGAAGCTCGACGAGGAGAGCTGCGAGGCGATCGTGCTTGCCGCCGCCGGACTCGCGCGACTCGAGCTCGCTCCGCCGCACGCGCGGCCGCTCGAGCCGGAAGACTTCGTTCCCGCGGTCGGGCAGGGCATCCTGGCGTTGGAGGCGCGCGCCGCCGATAGGCTCGTGCTCGACGTCGTCGCGGGCCTCGACCACGCGGACACGCGCGTGTGCGCGCTGGCCGAACGTGCCTATCTCCGCCATCTCGGCGGCTCCTGCAACACGCCGATGGCTGGCCACGCGATGATGGAGTACGCGTCGCTCCGGATGACCGCGGTGGTGCTCAGCGAGGACGGCGCGCGGTCTCTGCGCGATGGCGCGACGGGCGCACCCGAGGACGCCGAGGAGGTCGGCCGATGGCTGGCGGAGTCGCTCCTGGCACAGGGCGCCGCGAAGATCGCGCCGCTCAATCCGGTAGAATGACGTGATGGCTGAACGCTCCGTGCTCCCGGCTCGACCGCTCGCTGGCCGCCGCGTCCTCGTCACGCGCGCGGCGGCGCAGGCCTCGGCGTTCGCCCGGCTCCTGCGGGAGGCGGGCGCCACGGTGATCGAGGCGCCGACGATCGCGATCGAGCCGCCGGTGACCTGGCAACCGCTCGATGACGCGATCGCGCGGATCGTCACGTTCCGCTGGGTCATCTTCACGAGTGTGAACGGCGTGGGGATGTTCGCCGCCCGACTCTCGCATCACGGGCTCGCGTGGACGGCGCTGGGGCACGCGCGCGTCGCGGCCATCGGCCCCGCGACGGCCGCCGCGCTCGAGGTGCACGGGGTCCGCGCCGAGGTGGTGCCGGACGAGTATCGCGCCGAGGGGCTCGTCGCGCGCCTCCGCGCGCTCGTCGGGCCCGGCGACGCCGTGCTCCTGGCGCGCGCAGCCGAAGCGCGCGACGTGCTGGTGACGGAGCTGGCGCGGCTCGGCGCGACGGTGGTCGAGGTCGCGGCCTACCGGACGCGGCCGGTCGTGGACGGCGCCGCTCGGGTCCGCGCGGCGCTCGAGCGCGGCGAGGTGGACGTCGTCACGTTCACCAGCTCGTCCACGGTGCGCAACTTCGCCGCGCTCTTCACCGGGGAAGAAGCTCGGCGGCTGCTCGCCCGGGTGGCCATCGCCTCGATCGGGCCGATCACGGCGGAGACGGCCGCGTCGCTGGGATTCGCGACGCGAATCATGCCGGCCGAGTACACGGTTCCGGCCCTCACGTCCGCGATCGCCGCGTATTTCTCGAACGCGTCCGAAAGGAGTTAAGGATGGGCCATCCGGTCTACCGCCCACGGCGGCTTCGCGAGAAGCCGCTTCTTCGGAATATGGTGCGCGAGACCACGCTCGCGACTGACGACCTCATCTGCCCGCTGTTCGTCGTCCACGGCCGCGGCGCGCGCGAGGCGATCGCCTCGATGCCCGGCCAGTACCGGTACTCGGTGGATGAAGTGGTCAAGGAGGCGAAGGACGCCGCAGGCATGGGTATCCCCGCGGTGCTGCTGTTCGGGATTCCGGAGGACAAGGACCCGCGCGGGTCGGAGGCGTACGCGGACGACGGGATCGTCCAGCAGGCCACGCGCGCCATCAAGGACACCGTCCCGGACCTGCTCGTGATCACCGACGTCTGCCTCTGCGAGTACACGAGCCACGGCCACTGCGGCGTCGTCGAGGAAGGCCGCGTGAAGAACGATCCGACGCTCGAGCTGCTGGCGCGCACGGCGGTCTCGCACGCGGAAGCCGGCGCCGACCTGGTGGCGCCGTCGGACATGATGGACGGGCGCGTCGCGGCGATCCGCGAGGCGCTCGACGAGGCGAACTTCAGCGAGACGCCGATCATGGCGTACTCGGCGAAGTACGCCTCGAGCTTCTACGGCCCCTTCCGCGAGGCGGCTCAGTCCGCGCCGCAGTTCGGCGATCGCCGCTCGTACCAGATGGATCCCGCGAACGCGGTCGAGGCGCTCCGCGAGGTGGCGCTCGATATCGACGAGGGCGCGGACATCGTGATCGTGAAGCCGGCGCTGCCATACCTGGACATCGTCACGCGCGTGAAGGCGGACTTCGGGCTGCCGGTGGCGGCGTACTCGGTCTCGGGCGAGTATGCGATGATTCGGGCGGCGGGGACGCTCGGGTGGCTGGACGAGACGCGGGCGATGATGGAAACGCTCGTGTCGATCCGTCGCGCCGGCGCCGACCTGGTCATCACATATTTCGCCAAGGAGGCCGCGCGCGTCCTTGAATCGCGCAAGGCTGGATGAGAATCTCCGCGAAAGGGGAGTACGCGATCAAGGCGATGCTGGACCTTTCGATGCGCGAGGCGGCGGGGCTCGTGTCGATCCAGGAGATCGCGTCGCGCCAGTCGATCCCCCAGCGGTATCTGGAGCAGGTGCTCCTGCAGCTCAAGCGCGGCGGCCTGCTGACGTCGAAGCGCGGCGCGTCCGGAGGCTACCATCTGACCAAATCCCCGGACGACACCACGGTCGGCGAGGTGCTCCGCGCCGTCGAGGGCCCGACGGCGCCGTTCGAGTCGACGCGCGGCGGGCGGCGCAGCGCGAGCGATCACGCGAGCGACCTCGCGGAGTTGTGGGAGGCCCTCTCGAAGGCCGTGTCGCAGGTCATCGATCGCATGACGTTCGGCGAGTTGGCCGCGCGGGCCGCCCAGCGGCGGGCCGCCGCCGGCGCGATGTATCACATCTGACACCGACGTCAACGCATGGGACGACCCTGTGGTCGCCTG
>QHRS01000005.1 GCA_003221435.1 Candidatus Rokuibacteriota bacterium | reverse complement strand
CGACACCCGCACAGGAGCGTGCCGCGCAGCGTCGCGCGCGCGAGGTGCGCGCCCGCGAGGCGCGCCCCGCTCAAGTTGGCCGCGGTGAGGTCGGCGCCACTGAGGTGGGTATCCGCGAGCTCGCAGCGCGTGAGATTGGCGCCGACGAGCGTCGCGAAATCGAGCCGCGCCGATTCGAAGCTGGAATGCCCGACTCGCGCGTCGCTGAGGTCGGCTCCCGACAGATCCGCCCGGACGAAGCTCGCGCGCGTGAAGTCGGAGCACCGCATCCGGCTGTCGGCGAGCCGGGCGCCGGTGAAGTTCGACCACTGCCCGACGGCCTGGTCGAGGCGCGCGCCGCGGAGGTCGGTCTCCAGGAATCGGGCGGCGAGGACGCGCGCTCCGTTGAGGTCCGCTCGAGCCAGGTCGGCTCCCGACATGTCGGCGGCGCACAAGTCGGCCCGCGCCAGGCAGGTGCCCGCGAGCCGCGCGTGCCGTAAATCGGTGCTGGCGAGGTCCGAGCCGCTCAAGTCCGCGCCGCGCAAGTCGAGGCCCGCGAGCGAGGCGAACCGGAGCGGCTGGTTCCGCAGCACGGCGCCGGCGAGGCTCCCGGCGTCATGGCGAAGCAGCACCTCGCCGGTCTGCTTGTGGCGGATCTCGATCATGCCGCCCTCCGTTCGGGCTCGAGCGCCGGCGAGCCGGTCGCCCCGGCGCAGGCGATGCTGCCTAGTCTCGTGTTCCGGCATGGAATACTAGTCGCGAGCGCCGAGCCCTGGCCAGTCCGGATCCTCCCCCTCGTCCCCGAGAGGGGGTCTTTCGGCCGGAGGTTCGGGGAGCCCGGGAACCGTTCTCGCCCCGGCGGCATTCCTCAAGCAGGATGAGATCGTCGCTGGCGGACCGCCGGCCTCGACACCAGGCCGGATACCGGGGAGATTCCGCCGTGCAGGCTAGGGCGATCCACTGCCACGAAGCCCTTCTCAAGCTCGAAGACTACCTCGACCGCGAGCTTCGGCTCGAAGAGCTGTCGGAGATCGAACGTCACCTCGAGACCTGCGCGGCATGCGCGCGCGAGTTCGCGTTCGAGGCGAGCGTGCTTGCCGGGCTCAAGGCCAAGCTTCACGTTGTGGAGTTGCCCGCCGAGCTCGAGCGGCGCATCCACGCCTTGTTGAAAGCTGCGGCGCCACCCGAACCCGAGAACGGACGGGAACCTTCCGTGTGACCACCGCATTCAACACGGGCGAGGACAGGAAACTCGAGCGGCCATGTCCCGTCCGGGCCGTGGCCGCGTAGGAGTGGGAACACGCGAACTTCGAGGGACACGCACGTGACGACCGATCCCGAATCGCAGCGGCTGGCGGAGGACGCGAGCCGGACACGCAACTGGAAGCGGTGGGGGCCGTACCTGTCCGAGCGCCAGTGGGGCACCGTGCGCGAGGACTACTCGGCGCACGGCACGTGCTGGGAGTACTTCCCCCACGACCACGCCCGCAGCCGGGCCTACCGCTGGGGCGAGGACGGGCTGCTCGGGATCACCGACCGCGAGTGCCGGCTGTGCTTCGCGCTGGCGCTGTGGAACGGCCGCGACCCGATCCTGAAGGAGCGGTTGTTCGGGCTCACCGGTCCCGAGGGCTGCCACGGCGAGGACGTGAAGGAGTGCTACTACTACCTGGAGGCCACGCCCACGCACAGTTACCTGAAGGCGCTGTACAAGTACCCGCAGCGAGAGTTTCCGTACGCGCGGCTGGTGGCGGAGAACGCGGCGCGCGGGCGGCAGGATCCGGAGCTGGAGTTGCTGGACACGGGGGTGTTCGACGAGGATCGCTACTTCGACGTGGTCGCGGAATACGCGAAGCAGGCGCCGGACGACGTGCTGATCCGCATCACCGTGGCGAACCGCGGCCCCGAGTCCGCGACGCTGCACCTCCTGCCCACGCTGTGGTTCCGCAACACCTGGAGCTGGGGGCGCTCGGGGGAGGGTTACTGGCCCAGGCCGTCGATCGTGCGGCAGGACGACTCCACGCTGCTCGCCGAGCACGCCACGCTGGGTCGCTACCGGCTGGCGGCCGATGCCGGCCCGTTCGGCGAGCCGCCGCGGCTGCTGTTCACGGAAAACGAGACTAACGTCACGCGCCTGTTCGGGGCTCCCAACCCCTCCCCGTTCACGAAGGACGCGTTCCACGAGACCGTGATTCGCGGGGACTCGACCGCAGCGAACCCTGCCCGCACCGGCACCAAGGCCGCCGCGTGGTACCGGCTCGAGATCCCGGCCCGGGGCCAGGTGGTGGTGCGGCTCCGGCTGTCCGCGGAGGACGAGGCTCCGGTACCGCCGTTCGGCCGCGAGTTCGACGCCGTGTTCGAGCAGCGGCGAAAGGAGACGGACGCGCTCTACGACCGGCTGCTGCCGGCGGAGCTGACCGCGGACGAGCGCCGCGTGGCGCGTCAGGGCAACGCCGGGCTCCTGTGGTCCAAGCAGTTCTTCCATTACGTCGTGAACGACTGGCTCGAGGGCGACCCGTCGCAGCCGCCGCCGCCGCCCGAGCCGCGGCGGAACGGGCGCAACAGCGACTGGACCCACCTCTACAACCGCGACGTGATCTCGATGCCGGACAAGTGGGAGTACCCGTGGTACGCGGCGTGGGACCTCGCGTTCCACATGATCCCGTTCGCGAAGCTCGACCCGCAGTTCGCGAAGGAGCAGCTCGTGCTGTTCCTGCGCGAGTGGTACATGCACCCGAACGGCCAGCTTCCGGCGTACGAGTTCGCGTTCGGCGACGTGAACCCGCCGGTGCACGCGTGGGCGTGCTGGCGCGTGTACAAGATGACGGGCCGGCGCGGCAAGCGCGACCGGCTGTTCCTGGAGCGCACGTTCCAGAAGCTGCTGCTCAACTTCACGTGGTGGGTGAACCGCAAGGACCTGGAAGGGCATCACCTGTTCGCGGGCGGGTTCCTGGGGCTCGACAACATCGGGGTGTTCGACCGCTCGCAGCCGCTCCCCACCGGCGGGCACCTGGAGCAGGCCGACGGCACGGCATGGATGGCGTTCTACTGCGCCACCATGCTGTCGATGGCGCTCGAGCTCGCGAGCGAAGACCCGGCTTACGAGGACCTGGCGTCCAAGTTCTTCGAGCACTTCGTCGCGATCACCGACGCCATGAACCGCCTGGGCGGCACGGGGCTGTGGGACGAGGCCGATGGGTTCTACTACGACCAGCTCCACATGGATCACACGCACACGCCCCTCCGGGTGCGCTCGTGGGTCGGCATCATCCCGCTGTTCGCCTGCGAGATCCTGGAGGACGACGTTCTGCAGCGCCTGCCGGGGTTCTCCAAGCGGATGCACTGGTTCCTGGAGCATCGCGCCGACCTGGCGCAGCACATCTCCTACATGTGCACGCTCGAGGGCGCGGCGGAGCGCGAGCACGGCGGCTGCCACCGGCTGCTCGCGATCCCGTCGCGAGAGCGCCTGCTGCGCGTGCTGCGCTACGTGCTGGACGAGCGCGAGTTCCTGTCGCCGCACGGCGTGCGCTCGGTCTCGAGCATCCACCGGGAGCGGCCGTTCGTGCTGCACGCGAACGGCGCGGACCACCGCGTGGACTACGTCGCGGGAGAGTCGAACACCGGACTGTTCGGCGGCAACTCCAACTGGCGCGGACCGGTGTGGTTCCCGCTCAACTACCTGCTGATCGAGGCGCTGGAGCGCTACCACCACTTCTACGGGGACAGCCTCGTGGTCGAGTGCCCCACCGGCTCGGGACGCAGGATGAACCTCGGTCAGGTGGCGCGAGAGCTGGCCGGCCGGCTGAGCAGCATCTTCCTGCCGGATGCCGGGGGGCGCCGCCCGTGCCACGGAAGCGAACGCCGTTATGCCGCCGATCCGCACTGGCGCGACCTCGTCCTGTTCCACGAGTACTTCGATGGCGACAGCGGCCGCGGCGTCGGCGCCAGCCATCAGACCGGGTGGACGGCGCTCGCGGTGCGCTGCATCGAGGATCTGGGGCGCGCCCGCTCCGGCAACGGTACCGCGGCCGGAGCGCCGGACCATGAGGCAGAGGAGGCAGTGGGGCATGCCCGCGCCGTTCGATGATTCGGCGGAATGGCTGGAGGCGGACGGTCTGGGTGGCTGCGCGTCCGGAACCGCAGGCCTCGTGAGGACGCGCCGCTATCACGCGCTGCTGCTGGCAGCGGCGACGCCGCCCACCGGCCGCACGGCCCTCGTGAACGGCGTGGAAGCGTGGATCGAGGGTGGATCGGAGCCGCAGGCGCTCTCCGCCCACCGCTACGCGCCCGGCGTCACGCATCCCGACGGCGCGCGGAGGCTCGTCGGCTTCGAGCCCGAGCCCTGGCCGCGCTGGACCTGGCGGCTCGAAGACGGGGCCGAGATCGAGCACGAGCTGTTCGTGCCGGCGGGGATCCCGTGCGTGGTCCTGAGTTGGCGGCTGCGGCGCCGCCCTCCGGCTCGACGGGGCGGCATGCGGCTCCGGGTGCGCCCGCTCCTGTCCGGGCGCGACACGCACGCGCTGCATCACGAGAACGGCGCGTTCCGCTTCGAGGCGGAGCTGGAATCGGGGCGGGTGACGTGGAGGCCTTACCCGCGCATCCCCGCGGTGACCGCGATCACGAACGGGGCCTACCGCCACGCCCCCGACTGGTACCGGCGGTTCCTGTACGAGGAGGAGCGAGCCCGCGGTTTGGACCACATCGAGGACCTCGCGGCACCGGGGGAGTTCGAGTTCGACCTCGCCCGCGGTGAAGCGGTGCTGATCCTCCGAGCGCACACCCCGGGCGCGGCGCTCAAGGCGGCGGACACGGCACCCGAGCGCCTGCTGCGCGACTTGCGAGCCAGCGAGCGCCGCCGGCGCGCTCGGTTTCGCTCCCGGCTCGAGCGTTCCGCCGACGCCTATGTCGTGCGGCGCGGCGCGCGGCAGACGATCGTGGCCGGCTATCCGTGGTTCACGGACTGGGGGCGGGACACGTTCATCGCACTGCGCGGGCTGTGCCTCGCGACCGGGCGGCTGGACGACGCGCGCCGGATTCTCGTCCAGTGGGCGGGCACGGTGTCCGAGGGCATGCTGCCGAACCGATTCGTCGAGCAGGGTGAAGCGCCGGAGTTCAACTCCGTCGACGCCTCGCTGTGGTACGTGATCGCGGTGCACGAGTTCCTGGGCCTTGCGGCGCGGCACCGCCGCGACTCGGTGCGGGTGCGCGCCGTGCTCGAGGACGCCGTGGAGGCGATCCTGTCCGGCTACGCTGCGGGCACACGCTACCGGATCCACGCCGACGACGATGGTCTGCTCGCAGCCGGCGAGCCGGGCGTCCAGCTCACCTGGATGGACGCCAAGATCGGCGACTGGGTGGTCACGCCCCGCATCGGCAAGCCGGTGGAGATCCAGGCGCTGTGGCTCAACGCGCTGGATCTGGCGGGGAGGCGCTCGCAGCGCTGGGCAGCCTTGCACGATCGCGCCCTCCGGTCGTTCCAGGCGCGGTTCTGGAACGAGGACGGGGGCTACCTCTACGACGTCGTGGACGTGGATCACGTGTCCGGAGCCTGCGACGCCGCGTTTCGCCCCAACCAGATCTTCGCCGTGGGAGGTCTGCCGCGGCCGATCGTGAACGGGGGCCGCGCCGGCCGCATCGTCGAAGCCGTGGAGCGCCGGCTCCTGACGCCGCTCGGACTTCGCTCGCTGGCGCCCGGCGCGCCCGGGTATGCGCCGCGCTATCATGGCGGCGTGCGCGAGCGTGACGGCGCCTACCACCAGGGGACCGTGTGGCCGTGGCTGCTCGGCCCGTTCGTCGAGGCGTGGCTGAGAGTGCACCACGACACGCCGGAGGCCCGGCGCGAGGCGCGCGTGCGCTTCTTGAACCCGCTCCTGCGCCACGTGGAGGAGGCGGGCCTGGGGCACGTCTCCGAGGTCGCGGACGCCGAGGCGCCGCACACGCCGGGCGGCTGTCCGTTCCAGGCCTGGTCGCTGGGCGAGCTCGTGCGGCTCTCGCGCGGTCCGCTCGCCGACCCGGAGCAGGCGCCGCGCCGCGCGGCGCCGATGCCGGACGCCCCGCGCCGCGCTGCACCCGCGCTCGAGGGCTTGGGCTCGTGATCGCGACCGCCGCAACGGCCGCGGTCGAGCACGCCTCGAAGCGGGCGGCGTGGCTCGCGGTCGCGCGCCGCCACTGGCCGGAGTACGCGATCGAGGCGGCGGGGCTCGGGCTGTTCATGGTCGCGGCCTGCTCGTTCGCGACGATTCTGGAGTTCCCCGGCTCCCGGGCGCGGCTCGTGCTACCGGACCCCATGGTCCGGCGGGCGCTGATGGGCCTGATGATGGGGCTCACCGCGACGGTCCTGATCTACTCGCGCTGGGGCATGCGCTCGGGCGCGCACTTCAACCCGGCGGTCACGCTCACGTTCTGGCGCCTCGGCCGCGTGGCGCCGGTGGATGCCGCGTTCTACGCGCTGGCGCAGTTCGCCGGCGCGTATGCCGGGGTCGCGCTGATGGCGGTCGTACTCGGCCCGCCGCTCGCGAATCCCCCGGTGCGCTTCGTCGTCACCGCGCCCGGTGGCCACGGCACGCTGGTCGCGTTCGTCGCCGAGCTCGCGATCTCGGGCGGGCTGATGCTCGCGGTGCTCCTGTTCTCCAATACGCCGCGGCTGGCGCGACTCACCGGCGTCGCGGCGGCGACGCTCGTGGAACTCTACATCGGCTTCGAGGCGCCGCTGTCGGGGATGAGCATGAACCCGGCGCGGAGCGCGGGCTCGGCCTGGGCCGCGCACGGCGCGCCGGGGCAGTGGATCTACTTCGTCGCGCCGCCGCTCGGGATGCTCCTCGCCGCGGAGCTGTACGTGAGAGCGCGCGGAGCGGAACACGTGTTCTGCGCGAAGCTCCATCACGACAACCCGACGCGCTGCATCTTCTGCGAATCGCGCCGCGATTCGTCCCCGGAGGAACGCCATGTCCAATCGTGAGCCCACCCGCATCGTCATCCTGGGAGGCGGATTCGGCGGCGTGTACGCCGCGCTCGAGCTGGAGCGGACCCTGGCCCGCGACCCTGGCGTGGAGGTGACGCTCGTGTGCCGGGACAACTTCCACCTGTTCACGCCCATGCTGCACGAGGTCGCGGCCAGCGATCTGGATTTCACCGACATCGTCAATCCCATCCGCAAGCTGCTGCGCCGGGTCCGGCTGTTCGTGGGCGACATCGAGTCCATCGACCTGGAGACGAAGCGCGTGCACGTCTCGCACGGCGACGAGCATCATCATCACGAGCTCGAGTTCGATCACCTGGTGCTGGCGCTGGGGTCGATCACGAACCTCGGCAACGTCCCGGGGCTCGCGGAGCGCGCGCTGACGATGCGGACGCAGGGCGACGCGATCCTGCTCCGCAACCGGCTGATCGAAAATCTGGAGACTGCGGATTTCGAGTGCTGCGCGGACCTGCGCGGGCCGCTGCTTGCCGTGGTCGTGGCCGGCGGCGGCTTTGCCGGTGTCGAAACCGTGGCGGCGGTGAACGATTTCGTCCGCGAGGCGCTGAGGTTCTATCCGCGGTTGTCGCACATGGAGCTGCGTATGATCCTCGTGCATTCCGGCCCCGTGATCCTGCCGGAGCTGGGGCCGAAGCTCGGCGGCTACGCGCAGCAGAAGCTGGCCGAGCGCGGCATCGAGGTGCGGCTCGGGACGCGCGTGACCGCCGTGGACGGCGATCGGGTGCGGCTCAGCGATGGGACCGAGGTCCGGGCCCGCACGCTGGTGTGGACCGCCGGCAACGCGCCGAACCCGCTGCTGGAGGGGCTGCCGTGCGAGACCGACCGCGGCCGGATCATCGCCGACCGCTGCCTGCGGTCTCCGGAATGGCCGGGCGTGTGGGTGGTGGGCGATTGCGCTCGGGTCCCGGACGGACGGGGCGGATTCTGCCCGCCAACCGCCCAGCACGCGCTTCGCCAGGGCAAGCGCGTGGCGCAGAACATCGCCGCCGCCTTGCGCGGCCGGGAGCCGCGGCCGTTCGAGTTCAAGACCCTGGGCCAGC
This sequence comes from Candidatus Rokuibacteriota bacterium, assembly GCA_003221435.1. Lineage (GTDB taxonomy): Bacteria > Methylomirabilota > Methylomirabilia > Rokubacteriales > CSP1-6 > AR9. The sequence goes on along the minus strand of QHRS01000005.1, from coordinate 17,926 downwards.
TCGCCGCGATCGGGCGGCGCGCCGGGGTGGCGCGGATCCTCGGGTTCCAGTTCTCCGGGTTCCTGGCGTGGTGGATGTGGCGGACGATCTACCTCGCCAAGCTGCCGCGCTTCGAGAAGAAGCTGCGCGTGATGCTGGGCTGGACGCTCGACCTCGTGTTCTCCCGGGATCTCGTCCAGCTCACGACGCTGCGCGCCCCCACCGTGTCGCACGCCGAGGCCGTGGCGCGCGACGCGGCGGCACGGTCCGCGGGCGGCGCGGCGGCGCTGACCCGGACCCCCGAATAGTGTCCACCGGCTCCCGCCGGGCGGGGCCGCGCGGGGCCCCGGCCGGGAACCCAATCGGCGGCCCGCGCATTACATCGGGCGGTGGCGCGCACCGGCGCGCCGGTGGGTTTCCGAACCGGAGGTGGCTCATGAATCGCAGGATGCTTTGGGGAGTGATCGTCGTGCTCGTGGTCGGCGCGGGCTGGTTTGCGTTCCGCCCGGAGCGGTTGTGGGTGAACCAGAAGGTGAACGAGAGCCTGGTCCCCGCGGCGGCATCGCCGGGAGCGCCGGGCGGCGAGCCCGCGCCGCTCGCCATAGGAAGCTTCCACGCCGTCGCGCACGCGACGCATGGCAGCGCCACGATCTACCGGCTCGCCGACGGCAAGCGGGTGCTACGCTTCACCGATTTCGAGACCTCGAACGGCCCCGATGTTCGCGTGTACCTGGTCGCGGCCGGCGACGCGAACGACAACTCCACGGTCACGAAGGCCGGGTTCGTGGAGCTGGGCCCGCTCAAGGGCAACGTGGGGGACCAGAACTACGAGATCCCGGCCAGCCTCGACCTCAAGACGTACCGCGCCGTCACCATCTGGTGCCATCGGTTCGGCGTGAACTTCGCGACGGCGCCGCTCGCGCCCCAGCGTTCCTGACAGGAGGATGCCGATGCTGCGCCTATCGCTGATCACCCTGATGGTCGCCGGAGCGGCGACGCAGTCCCACGCGGAGTCCGCGGCGCCGTCCGCGCCGCGCGCCGCGACGAAGGCCGGAGCCGTGAAGCCGCGTCACTCGACGACGTTCACCGTCCGGATCGAGAACGTCTCGACGCCCATGACGCTGCGGTCGGCGGCCGGCGCCACGGCTCCCGCCCCGAACTCGCCCGGCGTCTGGATCGTGCATGCCGGGGAGGCCGTGGTGTTCGCCGCCGGCAAGCCCGATCGCGGGAAGGGCCTCGAGACCCAGGCCGAGGACGGGAACCCGGGACCGCTCTCCCGTTCGGTGCAGGGCGCGAAGAGCGTCGTCGCGAGCGGCGTGTTCGACACTCCGGTCGGCGACGACAGGCCGGGGCCCGCGCTGCCCGGCAAGTCCTACGAGTTCACGTTCGAAGCGCGGCCGGGGCAGCGCCTGACCGTCGCCTCCATGTTCGGGCAGTCGAACGACCTGTTCTTCGCCCCCGACCCGAGCGGGATCGCCCTGTTCGCGAGCGGCAAGCCCGTGAGCGGCGACATCACGTCGCGGTTCCGGCTGTGGGACGCGGGGACGGAGGTGAACCAGGAGCCCGGGTTCGGGCCCGACCAGGCTCCGCGCCAGGCGGCCCCCAACACCGGGGCCTCCGAGCACGAGCCGGTGCGGCGCATCGAGAGCGTCCACGATGGCTTCACCTACCCGCCGGTCGCGCAGGTGATCCGGGTCACGATCACGCCGGCCGCGGTGTCGATGCGGTAGCCGGGAGCGACGGGGAGTGCTCTGAGCCGCGCGTCCCCGTGCGCCCCTCACACTCGAACGGGAGGTGATCAGCATGGCGGCCGACACGCATTACGACGTCATCATCATCGGCACCGGCGCCGGCGGCGGCACGCTGGCCTGGGCTCTGGCCCCGACCGGCAAGCGCATCCTGCTGCTCGAGCGCGGCGACTACGTCCGCCGCGAGCTCGAGAACTGGAGCACGAAGGCGGTCGTGCTGGAAGGGCGCTACAACAACGCCGACAGCTGGCTCGACAAGCAGGGTCACGCGTTCCAGGCCGGCACGCACTACTTCGTGGGGGGCAACACCAAGTTCTACGGCGCCGCGCTGCTGCGGATGCGCGAGCAGGATTTCGCGGAGGTGCGGCATCACGGCGGCATGTCGCCGGCATGGCCGATCGCCTACTCCGACCTCGAGCCCTACTACACGCAAGCGGAGCGTCTCTACCACGTGCACGGGAATCGCGGCGAGGATCCCACCGAGCCGTGGGCCAGCGCGCCGTACGCGCATCCGGCGGTGAGCCATGAGCCGCGCATCCAGCAGCTCAGCGACGGCCTGGAGGCGCTGGGACACCGGCCGTTCCACGTCCCGATCGGCATCATGCTCGACGAGCGCACGCCGCGGAAGAGCCGCTGCATCCGCTGCGCCACCTGCGACGGGCATCCGTGCCTGGTGCTGGCCAAGGCCGACGCCCAGGTGTGCTGCGTGGATCCGGCGCTCGAGCATCCGAACGTGACGCTCGTGACCGGAGCGTTCGTGGCGAGGCTCGAGACCGACGGCGGCGGCCGGCAGGTGAAGCGAGTGCACGTCGAGCGCGGCGGCGCCACCGAGACCTACTCCGGCGACGTGGTCGTGAGCGCGTGCGGCGCGATCAATTCCGCGGCGCTGCTGCTGCGCTCGGCGAGCGACCAGCACCCGCGCGGCCTGGCGAACGGCTCCGGCGTGGTGGGCCGCCATTACATGTGCCATCTGAACTCGGTGATGCTCGCGGTGTCGAAGTGTCCGAACCCGACCGTGTTCCAGAAGACGCTGGCGCTGAACGACTACTACCACGCCTCCGAGGCCTGGGAGTTCCCGATGGGGCACATATCGTTCGTGGGCAAGACTGACGGGCACGTGCTGGCGGCGGGCGCGCCCAAGTTCGTGCCCGGCTACCCGCTGGAGCTGATGGCCAAGCACTCGCTCGACTTCTGGCTCACCTCCGAGGACCTGCCGGACCCCGACAATCGCGTGAGCGTCGACCGCGACGGATGCACCGTCCTCGAGTACACGCCGAACAACGAGGAAGGTCACCGCCGGCTGCAGCAGGCGCTCAAGGGCCTGCTCGCCCGCATCCCCTGCGACGTCCACGGCGTGAGCTGCCACGAGGGCGTGGTGCCGATGCGGGCCTACATCGGCAAGCGCATCCCGCTCGCCGGCGTGGCGCACCAGAACGGCACGATCCGCTTCGGCCGCGATCCGAAGACCTCGGCACTCGACGTGAACTGCCGCGCGCACGAGGTGGACAACCTGTACGTGGTGGACGGCAGCTTCTTCCCGTCGAGCTCTGCCGTGAACCCGGCGCTCACCATCATGGCCAACGCGCTGCGCGTCGCGGATCACCTGAAGCAGCGTCTGGGCGTGCGCGGCGAGACCCTGGCGGCGCAGGCGGCGGGGAGGGAGCCGTGATGCACCGGCGCGGGCTCGTGCGGGCGGCGCTGCTCGCGGCATTGGGTGCTATGGTGTTGTCGGCGGCTCGCGCGCCGGCGCAGCCCGAACCAGCGGCCCCGCTCGTCGGCGCCGTCGGTCCCGTGGGGCTCACGGTGTCCGACATGGAGCGCTCGGTCGAGTTCTATTCCAAGGTGCTCACGTTCGAGAAGCTGTCGGACCGCGAGCTCGCCGGGCCCGAGGTGGAGCGAATGGAAGGTGTGTTCGGCGCGCGCATGCGCGTGGTGCGCATGCGCCTCGGCGAGGAGGAGCTCGAGCTGACCGAGTACATCGCGCCGCGCGGGCGGCCGCGGCCGGCGGACTCGCGCAGCAACGACCGCTGGTTCCAGCACGTGGCAATCATCGTGAGCGACATGGACCGGGCATACGCGCGGCTGCGGCAATTCAAGGTGGAGCACGCCTCGACCGGGCCCCAGACGCTGCCCGCGTGGAACAAGAACGCCGGGGGCATCAAGGCGTTCTACTTCAAGGATCCCGACGGCCACACGCTCGAGATCCTGAGCTTCCCCCCCGACAAGGGCGCCCCCCGGTGGCATCGCGGGAGCACCAAGCTGTTCCTGGGGATCGACCACACCGCGATCGTCGTGGGCGACACCGAGGCCAGCCTGCGCTTCTACCGCGACGTGCTCGGCCTCTCGGTCGGAGGCGAGAGCGAGAACTACGGCGTCGAGCAGGAGCACCTGAACAACGTGTTCGGCGCGCGGCTGCGCATCACGAGCCTGCACGCCGCGGCCGGTCCTTCGATCGAGTTCCTGGAGTACCTGGCGCCGCGCGACGGCCGCGTGTTTCCGCTGGACGAGAAGGCGAACGACATGATGCACTGGCAGACCACGCTGTGGGCACGCGACCTCGACGCGGCGGACGCCGCGTTCCGCAAGGCCGGCGCGCCGTACGTCTCACCCGGGATCGTGGCGATCAAGGGCGACCGGCTCGGCTTCGATCAGGCGGAGCTGGTGCGGGACCCCGACGGCCACGTGATGGAGGTGGTGCAGCGATGAGCACGAACACGATCGAGGCCCGCAGGCGCGAGCCGACATACGGAGGGAAGCGGAGCATGAAGGCGATCGCCGTGACGCCCGGCAAGCCGGACTCGATTCATCTGGCCGAGCTGGCGTTCTCGTCCGAGTCCTGCGCGTCGGCGTCGACGGCACCGACAAGGAGATCAACGCGGCCGAGTACGGCGCGGCGCCGCCCGGGTACGATTTTCTCGTCATCGGGCACGAGAGCTTCGGCCGGGTGGAAGCCGTCGGTCCGCGCGTGACCGAGCTCAAGCCCGGCGACTACGTCGTGGCCACGGTGCGCAGACCCGGCACGAGCATCTACGACCGCATCGGCACCTACGACATGACCACCGACGACACCTACTTCGAGCGCGGCATCAACCTGCGCCACGGGTTCCTCACCGAGTACTACGTCGACGACCCCGAGTACATCGTCAAGGTGCCGGCCGGTCTGCGGCAGGTCGGCGTGCTGCTCGAGCCCACGACGGTGGTGGAGAAGGGCATCGCCCAGGCCTACGAGATCCAGCGCCGGCTGCGCGTGTGGCGGCCGCGCCGCGCATGCGTGATGGGCTCGGGAACCGTCGGGCTGCTGGCGGCGCTGGTGCTACGGCTGCGGGGTCTCGACGTCACGGTGCTGTCGCGCACGCCGCGGCCGTATCTCAATTCGGATCTGGTCGAGATGCTCGGCGCCCGCTACGCCAGCGTCGACGAGCTGCCGTTGCTCGAGGCGGCCGGGCGTCACGGCCCCTTCGACCTGATCTTCGAGGCCACGGGGTTCTCGCCCGTGGTGTTCGAGGCGATGCAGGCGCTGGGCAAGAACGGCGTGCTCGTGCTGTCGAGCGTGACCGGCGGGGACCGGAAGCTGGAAGTGCCGGCGGATCGCATCAATCTGGGCTTCGTGCTGGGGAACAAGGTGATGGTGGGAACGGTGAACGCGAATCGCGAGTACTTCGAGATGGGCGTGCGCGACATGGCCCAGGCCGAAGCCGAGTATCCGGGCTGGCTCGGACGGCTGTTGACGCATCCGGTGAGCGGCCTCGACAACTACAAGCAGCTGCTCGATACGCTCACCATGGCCAGGGGCGCGATCAAGGTCTTTTGCGAAGTGGCTCCGATCGAGTAGCCGACTTTCCGCGAGATCACGATGCGCGGGTCACCCTCGCCGGGTTTGCACGGGCTTTTCAGACTCGGCCCCGGGAATGGTCTACACTGCCCGCTCGCCCCGATTCCCATCCTAATCTCACGTGCAATGCGTTTCGCCCCGGGAGCTCGACCGGTTCTCGGGGCGAAATTCCGTCGTGCGGCGCCGCGCGTCGCGATGGTCCAGAATGTCCCGCGGACCCGTCGTATGGGCTCGTGAACGCGGCTCCTGCGCCGGTGGTTCCGTTCAGGCTCCGTTCAGATCGGCCTGGGAGCGTCGTGCATCTCACCCCCAGTTGCGCTCGCTCCCCAAGGAGGTCCCTCGCTTGCTCCCGATTGGCGCGTGCCGTCGCTGGCCGCGGATCGCGGTCGTCGGGGCCGCGATGTGCGGGGCCGCGCTCCGCGCCGCGGCCGCCGCACTGCCCGGCCCGGGCTCCGCCGAACCGGCATCGCTCACCGTCGCGGATTGCGTGCGCCTCGCGCGCGAGCGCGCGCCGAGCGTGACCGCCGCGGCCGCCGACTACCGCGCCGCCAGCCTCGACTCCACCGCGGCGTGGCGCACCCGGCGCTGGACCGCCTCGGTGTTCACCGACGCCACGCTCGCGCCGCGCGGCTCCTACGACCCGACGTTCACGAACCTCGGGCAGTACGAGCTCAAGGCGGGCGTCGAGGTCCCCCTGCTCGACGGCGGCAGCCGCCGTCGCGAGCGCGAGCGGGGCACGCTCGCCGCGCGGGCTTTTGCGCTGGCGCTGCGGCAGGCGCGGCGGGACGCGGGGCTCCGTTCCGCCGCGCTCGCGGTCCAGGCGCTCGAGCTCGGCGAGAAGGCCGCGGCTCAGGTCGAGTCGGCGGCCTGGCTCGCGCGGCTCGAGAGCCTGATGGAGTCCGGCGTGGCGGGCGGGGTGCGCAGCCGATCCGACGCGCTGCGCGTGACGATCGAACGCGACGTGGTCGAGACCGCGCTGGCCGCGACGCGCCGCGACATGGATGCGGCGGTGCGCGAGCTCAACCAGCTGCTCGGACGTCCGCCCGAGGACTCGCTCCACGTGCGCGTTCCGGACTCCACCGACGAGCGCGGTCCCGGCGCCGCCGACGTCGAGCGGCTCGCGGCAGGCGCCGAGCGGGCCCCGGAAGTTCTGCTCGCCGGCGTGAGCGAGGCGGAGTCGCGCCTGGACTTGGCCGAGGTTCGGAGCCGGACTGCGCCGCGCGCCGAAGTCGGGGCCGACGGCGGGATGGCGGGCACCGATCTCACGCAGGCGGTTCCGCCCGACATCCGCGCATCGAATCCCGGCGCCACGTTCGCCGACCGCCTGCGCCGGGACCTCGGGTCCTCCGCCTCGATGCGCGTCTCGATGCCGCTGTTCGATGCCAGCGTGGGACCGGCGGCGGCGGCGCGCCGGGCGGCGACCGAGGCGGCCGGGATCCGCCGCGAGCTCGAGCGCTCGACGCAGCGGCGCGTCGGACTCGATCTCATTGCCGCGTGGCGCAGCGCCCACGAGCGCCTGCTGGCCGCCCGGCTCACCGCGGACCGCGCCGAGCAGCACTTGCTCCGCATGAAGAGCCTGCACGCCGCAGGGGCAGCTTCGCTGCTCGAGCTTCTGGATGCGCGCAGCGTGGCGAGCGACGCGAACGAGCGCCTGGTGGAAGCGCGCGCCGACGATCGCCTCGCGCGGGTGACCGCGGAGCTCCGGCAATGACGCGGCCCGCCGGCTGCCCGGGGCACGCGCGCAGGTGCGGGGAAGCGGGCGCCAAGCGCGCGTGGTGGGCGGCTTGGCCTGCAGCGATCGCGTGGGTCGCGATCGGGCTCGGCGCCCTGCTCGCCGCGGGCTGCGGGTCGCGCTCCGAGACCGAGGAGGCGGACGCGAAGCCGGTGGTGTCCGTGCGGGTGCAACCGCTCGAGGTTCGCGACTTCGATGACGTCGTCGTGGCCCAGGGTCAGTGGCGCTCGGCCGGTGATCTCCCGGTGGCCGCCCCGTTCGCCGCGGTCGTCGAGTCGCTCGGCCCGCGGGTGGGCGATTCGGTGCGGCCGGGCGAGCGAATCGGCTGGCTCGTCACGCGCGAGTCGCGCGCCGCGCTCAAGGGCGCGGAGCTGCTCGCGCTCGAGGCTCGCGACGCGGAGAGCCGCGCGGAGGCCGGGCGCGCGCTGGAGCTCGCCCGCCGCGACGTGGTGCGGGTGCCGCTCATCGCCCCGGCCGGGGGTGTTGTCACGCGGCGCTCCGTCGAGCCGGGAGGCGACGTCGCCGAGTCGGGCGAGATCCTGGTACTGGTGCCGAGCGGTGCCATGGTGTTCGAGGCTCACGTTCCGGCGCGGGATGTCCGCCGCCTCCAAGCCGGTCAGCGCGCGGTGATCGTGGATGAGAACGGGCCGCAACGCGAGGCGGCGGTCCGGCGCGTCCTGCCGCTCGCGGGCGCGAGCGACCAGACCACGCTCGTGTGGCTCGCGCCCGTCGCCGGCGGAGGTCCGCCCGCGATCGACCGGTTCGGCACCGCGACCATCACCGTGGGGGCGCCGCGGCGCGCCGTCGCCGTGCCGGATTCCGCCGTGGTCGAGGACGACCTCACCGGAGCGACGCGAATCGCGGTCGTGACCGCCAGGAGCCAGGCGGTGTGGGTGACGGCGACGCTGGGGGCGACGGCGCCCGGCTTCAGGGAGATCCGCGCCCCCGCGCTTCCGGCCGGCACGCGCGTCATCGTCGACGGCCAGCACGGCCTGCCCGACAGCACTGCGGTCACGATCGCTCGATGATCGCGCTGTTCCGGCTGATCCATGTCCAGCGTCGCGCGATCGCGTTCACGTTCGCCGTGCTGATCGTGCTCGGACTCGCCGCCGGCCTGGGCCTGCCCGCGGGGCTCCTGCCCGAGGTCACGTTTCCCCGCATCACCGTGATCGCCGACAGCGGCGAGCGTCCCGGCGACGAGATGATGCGCTCGGTCACGCGCCCGCTGGAGGAGTCGATCCGCCGGGTTCCGGGTGTCAAGGAGATCCGCTCGACGACGAGCCGCGGCTCGTGCGAGATCAACCTCGACTGCGAGTGGAACACGGACATGAACCTGACCCTGCAGCGGGTCCAGGCCCAGGTCCAGCTCGCGCTCGGCATGCTGCCGCCCGGGACGACCGCGGACGCGCGGCTCATGAACCCGGTGCTGTTCCCGGTGGTCGGCTACTCGCTGGCCTCCGACTCGACGAGCCTCGCCGAGCTGCGCGACCTCGCGGTGATGATCCTGAAGCCCGAGCTGGCGCGGATACCGGGCGTGGCCGAGGTGGTGATCCAGGGCGGGCGCACGTTGGAGGCGCGCGTCACGCTCGATCCCGCGTCGCTCCAGGCCCGCGGCCTCGACGCCGCCACGGTGGCGGCCGCGCTCCGCGGCGCGGGCGACATCGAATCCGTGGGCCTGATCGACGCGAACCGCGAGCTCTACCTGGGGCTCGTCGATGCGCGGCCGCCCGGTCTCGCCCAGCTCGAGCGATTCCCGATCCCGATCCCCGGCGCGCCGCCGGTGCCGCTCGCGAGCCTGGGAACGGTCTCACTGGAGGAGGCGCCCACGTTCGTGCGCTACCGCGCCCAGGGCCGCGAGGCGGTGTTGATCAACGTGCTGCGCCGGCCGTCCTCGAGCCTGATCCGGATCTCGGACGAGGCCCGGCGCTGGTTCGCCGAGCACCGCCGCCTGCTCCCCCGCGACGCCAGGCTCGAGGCGTTCTACGATCAGTCGGACCTGGTGCGGGCCTCCGTCCAGAGCGTCCAGGACAGCCTGCTCGCCGGCGCGCTGCTCGCGTTTCTCGTGGTGGCGCTGTTCCTCGGGAACCTGCGGCTCGGCCTCGGCGGCGCGGTCGTGCTGCCCGTCAGCATCGCGGTGACCCTGCTCGGGCTCGGGCTCTCGCACCAGACGATCAACATGATGACGCTGGGCGGGATCGCCGCGGCGGTGGGGCTCGTGCTCGATGATGCGATCGTCGTGGTCGAGCACATGGCCCACCGGGTCGCCGAGGACGGTGCTGCGTTCGACCGCTTCGCCGCGATGGCGGAGATCTTCCCCGCGATGCTGGGCTCGAGCCTGTGCACGATCGCGATCTTCATCCCGTTCATGTTCCTGGGCGGCGTGACCGGGGCGTTCTTCAAGGTGCTGGCGCTCGCGATGACGCTGATGCTCGGCTCCTCGCTGCTCGTGTGCACGACCGTCCTGCCGCTCCTGTCCCACGGCCGCGCTCCCGGGCGCGCGCGCGGCGGGCGCGCGCGGCGGGCGCTGGCCGCGGTGCTCGGGGCCGCGGCCCGGCGCACCTGGCTGGCGCGCCTCGTGGCGGCGCTCCTGATCGCCGCGATCGCCCCGCTCGTGCTCTCGCTCGGAACCGGGTTCCTGCCCGAGATGGACGAGGGCTCCCTCATCCTCGACTTCAACTCGCCCCCCGGCACCTCCCCGAGCGAGACCGAGCGCATGTTCGAGGGAGTCGAGCGCCAGATCGCGGCGACGCCCGAGATCTCCGCGACATCGACGCGGATCGGCGACCAGCTCGGCTTCTTCATCACCGAGCCCAACCGGGGCGATTGCGTGCTGAGGCTGGCGCAGCACCGGCGGCGCGCCGCCGAGGACGTGGCCGACGACCTGCGGCAGCGCATCGAGGCGTCGCTGCCCGCGCTCCAGATCGAGTTCGGGCAACTGATCGAGGACGTGGTGGGAGATCTCACCACGAACCCGCAACCGATCGAGGTGCGCGTGTTCGGGGAGGACCGCAAGGTCACCGAGGCGTATGCCCGTGAGGTGGCGGGAATCCTCGATCGCGTGCCGGGGGTGGTGGACGTGAAGAGCGGCGTGGTCGTGAGCGGCTCCAACGTCGCGATCGTTCCCGGGGCCGCCGCGGCCCGCGCCGGGCTCTCGGCCGGGGCCCTGTCCGATGCCGTGACGCCGGCCGTCGCCGGCCTGCCGGCGGGGCAGATCGTGCGGGGCGTGAGGGCGTGGCCAGTGCGCGTCGTGCTCGCGCACCCTGCGTCCGCGAGCGCCGCCCAGGGGCTCGTCGGCACTCCGGTGCCGGCAGCCCCCGGACGCTGGGTTATGCTCGGGGACCTGGCGTCACTCGACGTCGAGCCGGGGGAGACCGAGATCGCGCGCGACAACCTCCGGACGATGGTGTCGGTGACGGCGCGGCTGTCGGGGCGCGATCTGGGTTCGGCCATGACCGAGATCCAGCGCCGGATCCGCGACGGGGTGGCACTGCCCGCGGGCATGACGATCCGGTACGGCGGTCTGTGGGCCGAGCAGCAGGAGTCGTTCCGGGGCCTCGCCGCCGTGCTGCTCGGCGCCACGGCGGCGGTGCTGTTGATCCTGCTGGTATCCTTCCGGTCGTGGAAGCAGACCGGGTCGGTGCTCGCGGTCGTGGTCGCATCGCTCGCCGGCGTGTTCGCGGCGCTCCACGTCGCCGGGGCGACGTTCAACATCTCGAGCTTCGTCGGGGCGATCATGGTGGTGGGGATCGTCGCGGAGAACGCCTACTTCCTGGTCGCGGCGCACCAGGCGGCAATGGGGCGCGGCGCCTCGCCGGGCGCGGCCGCCGCGGCCGCCGCGCAACGGCGCGCGCGGCCGGTGCTGATGACGACCGCGGCGGGCGTGGCGGCGCTGTCGCCGCTGGCGCTCGGGATCGGGGCGGGAAGCGCGCTGCTCAAGCCGCTCGCAGTCGCCGTGGTGGGAGGGTTCGTCCTCTCGGCGCCGCTCCTGCTGCTCGTGCTTCCCGGACTGCTGGCGCGCGCCGGGACGGCCTCGACGACGGACGAACCTCATGAACATCCTGGTGGTTGAAGACAGCACCCCCACCCGCGAGCTGCTCGAGTCCACGCTCACCTCCGCCAGCCACCGCGTGACCACCGCGGCCCGCGTCTCCACCGGGCTCCGGCTCGCGACCCAGGAAGATTTCGACGTCGTCGTGATCGACGTCATGCTGCCCGACGGGAGCGGCGTCGAGCTGTGCGCGGAGCTTAGACGCCGGGGCGTCTCCACGCCGATCCTGTTCCTGACGGCGAAGGGCGAAGTGGGGGACCGCATCGCCGGGCTCGACGCCGGCGGCGACGACTACATGCGCAAGCCGTTCGCGGTCGCCGAGCTGCTCGCCCGGGTGCGCGCGCTCGGCCGGCGGCGCGGCCTGGCGCCGCCGGCCCGCCTCGCGTGGGGCGACACGCGGGTCGACTTCACCGCCCGGCATCTCGAGCGCGGCGGCGAGGAGGTCCCGCTCACGGCACGCGAGTGGGAGGTCCTGGAGACGCTGGCTGCCCGCGCCGGACGCGTGGTGTCGCGCGCCGAGGTGCTGGAGCTCGTGTGGCACGAGGCGACGGGATCCGCCTCGGAGAGCCTGGATGTGATCGTGAGCCGCCTGCGCCGCAAGCTCGCCGACGCCTCCTGCAGCATCCGCACCGTGCGCGGCCAGGGCTATTGCTTCGAGCGCACGCGATGATGTTCCGCTCGCTCGCCGCGCGCCTGAGCGCCCTGCAGCAGGGCGTGGCCACCCTCGCGATCGTGATGTGCGCAGCCGCCTCGGTGTGGCTCATGGGGCGCGTCCTCTACGGCGAGGAGAGCGCGATCTTGACGGAGGCCGCGCGACGCCTCGCGCTCAACCTGGACCTCGAGCTCAAGGAGGAGGGCACGCTCCAGCGCGCGGCGGAAGAGGTGCTGGCGGAGGAGTCCGCGGTGGGGCTAAGGGTCGACGTGTACGATCCCTCCGGGCGCCTGGTGGCGACGTCCGCGACTCGCCCCGGGGCGCGCAACCCGTTCCGGGGCGTCGCGCGCGCGCCCGATCGCGGAGCGCCGCACCGGGTGCGGATGCGCGCGGCCAGCGGCGCCCAGGTCGAGGTCTCGATGTCGGACCGGCTGCGCGTCGGGGGCACGCGCGCCCTGCTGCGCCGCCTGATCGTGGCCGCGGTGCTGATCCTGCTCGTCACGCTGGTCGTGAGCCGCTGGACGGTGCAGCGGGCGCTCCGGCAGCTGGCGGCGATGGCCGACCGCGCCCAGAACGCGTCGATCGATCCCGGCGTGCGCACCCTCGGCGGGCCCACCGGAATCCAGGAGATCGATCACCTGCGTGCGGCGTTCGATCGCCTGCTCGCGCGGCTCGATGACGCGTTCCAGCGCGAGCGGCGCTTCGCCTCCGACGCCTCGCACGAGTTCCGGACGCCGCTCACCGTGCTTGCGGGCGAGCTCGAGCTGGCGCTCGGGAACGGGACGCTTCCGGATGCGCTGCGCCCGGGGCTCGGGCGCGCGTCGCGGCAGGTGCGCGCGATGCAGGAGCTCGTGGAGGCGCTGCTGCTCCTGCGTCGCTCCGAAGCGACGGGGTTCGAGCCCGTGAACCTCGCCGACATCGCGCGCGAGGTCGTGGCGGAGGTCGGGGCGGCGCGGCCGCTCCGCGTGCCGGACTTGACGCTCGATGCGCCGGACGAGGTGCTCGTGGCGGGAAACCCCGCACTGCTGAGCTCCGCGGTGCGAAATCTCGTCGACAACGCGGTCAAGTTCACTCGGGCGAGCCAGGTGGTGCGGCTCGCCGTCAACGCCGACCCCTCCGGCGCGTGCGTGATAGTGGAGGACGCCGGCCAAGGAATCCTGGAGAGCGAGCGCGATCTCGTGTTCGACCCGTTCTATCGCGGGGGCGAGGCGCGCGCCGAGGAGGGGGGTGTGGGCCTCGGGCTTCCCATCATGCGGCGGGTGGTCGAGGCCCACGGCGGCAGCGTCACCGTGGGCTGCTCCGCGCTGGGCGGCGCGCGGTTCGAGCTCAAGCTCCCGCTGTGGCGGCGCGACGCCGGGCGGCGCGACGCGTGAGCGTCACAAGCTCACGATCCGCAGGCTGGCCGCATCGCTCCCCGCCGTCATCCGCACCAGGTAGACGCCGGGCTTGAGCGCGGGCCGGCCGGGCTCGCGCGCGCGCAACGGAACGCTGTAGACCCCGGGCGGCGCGTAGCGATCGACGAGCGTCCGCAGCCGCTGGCCGGCGATCGAGATCACGTCGATCCGGACGCGCCCGGCGCGAGGCGTCACGTACCCCAGCGCCGTGACGTCCTGGAACGGGTTCGGGCCCAGGAGCTCGACGCGCGGCGATGCCGGCGTCTCGTCGAGCGCGACGGCGCTCGTGCCGCAGGCGCCGCAGCCCAGGTCCACCGCCACGATCTTCACGTCGTCGATCCACACGCCTCCGGTCGGGAGCGCGTCGGTCGTCGTGAGATCGAAACGCGGGCGGACCGTGTGGCCGCCGATCCCGGGGATCCGGATGCGCACCGGCTGGTAGCCGGCGGAGATCCCGGACCAGGCGGACCGGTCCCCGCTGCCGTTGCCGCTCGCGCGCTCCAGGTTGTGGGTGTAGCGGTCGTCGAACTGATCGGCGTCGGCCGTCGCGAAGTGGCTGCCGCCCGCGCCGTCGAGCTGGTACTCGAACGACACGCCGTCCGGCGCCGAGCGCGCGTCATACTGGCTCAGCGCGCACCGCAGCTTGAACGAGATCTCGATGTAATCCGCGCTCGCCGGCACCGCCACGACCGGGGCCTCGAGCCGCGTGAACGTGGTGGCGCCGATCTCGGGCACGAACGCGCTGTTGGGCGGCGACGCCGGCGCCGCGGCGCTCGTCACCCACGGATCCGCCGCCCCGGCCTGCCCGAGCGAGCTCCAGCCGGCGGGCAGGGCGGGGGCGGCGACGCCGTCGAAGCTCTCGGAGAACAGAGTCGTGGTCGAGATCGGGACGCCCGTCGGGAGCGAGAACTCGTCATAGCTCGACGTCACGCCCGAAGCCGACAGCGTAAGGCGGAACCGGGCCGGCTCGCCGCACGGATACGCGGTCGAGAGCCGGATCCGGAAGCGCCCGACCGCCGTACCGATTGCCCCCGGGGCGATCGAGCCGTAGGCGCGCGTGGCGTCGATCACGGAGACGTCCGGCGAGAGCGACGCGAGGCTGGCGCTCGCGCCCGCGAGCGCCGAGCGCCCGATGTTCTCGAGCGGGATGTCGAGGTCGCCGTACTCGCCGGCCACGAGGTGGCCGTCGAAGTTCACGCAGCCGTAGTCGACGACTCCGACGCTCCCCGGCCGGACGCGCAGGGGGACGAACTGCGCCGGCGGGAAGATCGATGCGACCGCCGGGTCGGCGCCGGTGCTGCCCACGCGCGGCTCCGCCATCCAGGCGAAGCAGACAAGCGACGGATCGGCGGCGGCGAGTGGCGCGGCTCCGGCCCCGGGCGCAGCGGACACGCCGCCACGCAGGTAGTCCCCCTGATGCGGCGCTCCGAAGTTGTTGCCGGCTTCATTGCGCCAGGGGGCGGGCGTCACCGGGACGGGCGACGACCAGTGGGCTCCGAAGTCGGTGGAGAACGTGTAGAACACGTCCGTCCAGTCGTCGCGGCCCGAGCCGGCGGAGAGGTCGTACCAGTGCGCGTCCAGACGACCGTCGGGCGCGGCGGCGATGCTGGGAAAGCACTGGGCGCGATCGGCGCCGGGAAACGCGTCGAGCGCGACGGGCACGCTCCACGACGCGCCGGCGTCCGTGGACCGAATGTAACGGATGTCGCCGAAGTCGCCGGCAGGCGTGCCGTTCTGGGACGCGGCGAACACGACCTCGAGCGCGCCGTCGATCGGGTTCACGACGAGCCCGCCAACCGACCACAGCCAGCGATCGAAGCCGTAGGGCGCCAGGTGGTGCCAGAATCCGGGACCGATGTCGGTGGCCGGCGACCACGTGACCCCGTTGTTGGTGGAGCGCGAGAAGCCGATGCTCGTGTCGCTGAACCCGGTGAATGGATACGACTCCCACGCCAGGTACACGTTGGGGCCGTGCGGGTCCGGGGCGACGAACGTGCACTGCCCGTCCCACGGTCGCGCGCCAACGGTCGTGGCCGCCGACCAGGTGGGCGGCGAGGCGGTCGCCGCGTCGTCGGAGTACGCCGCGCGGATCGTGACGCCCGAGCTCCCGAAATGGGTCCAGGACACGAGCAATCGGCCGGTCTCGGGATCGACCGCGATCCATTCGCGGTCGGGGAAATCGGACCCGCTGGGGGCGGTGCCGATCTCGAACGGCCCCACCCAGCTCGCGCCGCCGTCCGTGGACCGGTGAATGCACAGACTGTGTTGCCCCGCCGGGTTCGTGAACAGCGAGGCGTAGAAGAACACGGGAGGTCCGGCGGAGCGAGTCCAGACCGCGACCGACGGATCTCCCCGCACTTCGGTTCCGGCGGCGGCCGGCAGCCGGCCGGAGTAGGTGAACGAATCCCCGCCGTCGGTCGAGTACATCACGCCGCTGAAGCTGAGCGGCCCCGGCAGCGAGAAGCCGATGAAGTCGTTGAACCCCGCGACGACGAGCGAACCGGACGCGGCCACCGCCGTCTCGCTCTGGTTGTCGGGCGCAGCGGTCGTTCCGAGGCGCCCGATGGGCCCCAGAGCCAGCGGTTCACCCGGGCGCTCGAGCAAGCCCGGTCTCGCCACCTCGGTCGGCCCGTCCATGGAGGGCTCGGGAAACTCGATCTGCGGCCGCAGCGGTCGAGGCGCCGCGGCAGCGCAGGTTCCGGCGACGAGGACGGCGGCAACGGCCGCCAGTTTCCAGAGCCGGCTTAGAACGAGGGTGGCGATGACTCCTCCGAGCGCGAATCGGTGAGCGGCAAGTTGTTCTTCGGCGGCTCAGACTATGCGCGTGGGAGGCGGAAAGACACACAAGAATCCGGCCGCACGGTGGGGGCTCCGGCGCCGGTCAGCGATCGCGCTCCGTCAGGAACGCCGCCCACCACCCGGCGAGCCGCGCGGCCTCGGGGAAATCGCGGGTGAGAAACCCTCGCAGGTCCCTGTGCCAGGGCTCGGGCTCGGCGTGGTGCAGAGCCACGAGCGTGATCCGGTGGACGGGCACGTGAGGGGCGGCGAGTACCGCGAGTCGCTCGCTCTCCGATGCCGGGAAGATGCCGTCGTCTCGGGCGTGCGCCAGGTAGAGCCGCGCCCGCAGGCTCGAAAACGGATGGCGCGCCGGCGACAGCGCGGCGATACGCCGGCGCAGCGCATCCGGCAGCCTGGCCATGAGCTCCGGCACGCGGGCCTCCTCGTGACTCTCGAACAGGTCGATCACGAGGCGCCCGTCCGGGCTCAGTCGCGAGAGGACATCGGCGATACCCGCCGCGGGATCGGCGGTGCGCCGCGCGATGATCGTCTCGAGCCCCTCGCGATCGCGCTCGTTCACGAGGAATTCCTCGTACGTTCGCACGAACACCAGCTGGCCATAGGGATCGACCGGCACGAGCCGCGAGGCCGAGCGCTCGAAGACCCGGCCGGTCGCGAGGAACCTCACGGCGGTATCGAGGTCGGCGAACGTTCCCACCGTGGCCACGTACGGGACCGCCGCCGCGCGCGCCGGATCGAGCGCGACCAGCAGCGCGATGCCGCCCGCATAGGAGACGCCGAACAGCCCGGCGCGCCCCCGCGGCGCGAGGCTCCGCCGTGCGCACACGAGCTTGTGCACGGCGACGAGCTCGCGCAGGTTGTCGGGCTCGACGCGCAGCGAGCGCATGGACGGCAAGTCCGGCACGATCACGGTGAAGCCGGAACGCGCCAGCAAGCCCGCGAACGGGGCGACGCGGGGATCGTCCTTTCCCAGCTCGACCGCACCCGGAACCAGCACGAGCGGCACGGCGCTTCCGCCTCGCGCCGGGCGGTAGAGATCGGCCGCGAAGCGGCCCGGTCCGCCTTCGAGCCGGATCGCCTGCTTGCGGGGAGGCGGCGTGGTGCGCTCGAGCCAGGAGTGCGCTCCCGGGCGTCGCAGGTCGTCCAGGATGCGCAGCGCCAGGACCAGGCGCGACGCGGCGCCGCTCGAGGCCCACGACGCGGCGAGGGCGATCACGACCAGCGCGAGCCACGCGGCAGCCGGGGCCCGGCGCAGCCGCGCGACACCCCGCATCAGGGACCGAGGCCGGCGCCGGAGAACGGCGCCGCCAGCACCCCACCGGTCGCGCCTCACGAATCCGGGTGCCACCCGAGCTGCTTCAGCTTCTTGTAGAGGTGGCTCCGCTCGAGGCCCAGTCTCGCCGCGGCACGCGTCATGTTGCCGGCTTCGGCCGCGAGCGCCGCCTCGATCTGCCCGCGCTCGAACTCGCGCACGGCCTCGCTCAGGCGCTGCGGACCGCCGGCCACCGCCGCCGCGCGGGGCAACACCTCCCGGACCTGCTCGGCGCCGATGCCGGTGCCGGGTGTCATGATCATCAGCCGCTCGACGATGTTGCGCAGCTCGCGCACGTTCCCCGGAAACGGGTAGCGCCGGAGCAGCTCCAGCGCCGCGGGCGTGAACGTCTTCGGCTTGCGGGCGGTCTCAGAGGCGAGCCGGGTCACGAAGTTCTCCACGAGGCGGGGGATATCGTCCGTGCGCTCGC
>QHRS01000233.1:3995-4493 GCA_003221435.1 Candidatus Rokuibacteriota bacterium | reverse complement strand
CGCGCTCGCGCCTGGATGTTCGCGTACAGCGGAATCGCGATGGCCGCGAGGATGCCGATGATCGCGACGACGATCATCAGCTCGATGAGAGTGAAGCCGCGTTGGTCGCCGAGCTTCAGGCGCCTAGTGCTCCAGAACTGTCGCATTCAATCACCCCCTGTACCTCGTTAGGCCGAGCCGAACCACAGGACGTATGTCCCGGCCATGACGAATGCAGGCTCGGTGCCACAGTTTATTCGAGATGTGTGATTCTCTCCAAGATATTGATTCGATGGAGGTCGGCAGGACGATCCACGGGAGGGAATCGTGGGCGAGCTCGATCAAGCCGCGACGGCTAGGGGCAGCAGCCTCACAAGAATTGTCAGTCGATTTTCTCAGCGCGCCTCCCGAGCCCGTGCTTCTGGATCTTATAGCGGAACTGACGGAACGTCATACGCAGGAGCTCGGCGGCCTTGGTCTGGACGCCTCCGGTGCGCTCGAGAGCGAGCCGCAGGTACT
>QHRS01000233.1:0-3977 GCA_003221435.1 Candidatus Rokuibacteriota bacterium | reverse complement strand
CGGGAAAATCCGGCTCGACGTCGCGCGCGATACGGGGCCGCCGGAGGCCCTCGGGCAAGGCCTCGACGCGGAGGCTCTCGCCGCCCCCGAGCACGATGGCGCGCTCGATGACGTTCTCGAGCTCGCGGATATTCCCCGGCCACTGATGCTGCTCGAGCACGCTCATCGCTTCGGGCGACACCGACCGTACTTCCTTCCCGAGCTGAGCCGAAAACTTCTGGATGAAGTGAGCGACCAGCAGGGGGATGTCCTCGCGTCGTTCCCGGAGGGCCGGCAGCTGGATCGGGATGACGTTGAGGCGATAGAAGAGATCCTCGCGCAGGATGTTCTCCTGCACGGCCTGCTCGAGATCGCGGTTCGACGCCGCGATCAGGCGGACATCGACCTTCACGTCCTTCGCTTCACCGACGCGCCGGATCTCTCGCTCCTGGATCGCCCGGAGCAGCTTGACCTGGAGCGTCTGCGGGACCTCGGTGATCTCGTCGAGGAAGAGCGTGCCGCCGTCCGCGGCGGAAAAGAGCCCGATCTTGTTGGCGACGGCGCCGGTAAAGGCGCCCTTGACGTGGCCGAACAACTCGGATTCGATCAACATCTCGGGGATCGCGCCGCAGTTGACCGAGATGAACGGCTTGTCGCGCCGATTGCTCTGCTGATGAATCGCCTGGGCGATCAGTTCCTTGCCCGTGCCGCTCTCGCCCGTGATCATCACCGTGGAGTGGCTGTCCGCAATCTTGCGGACCGTCTCGAGCACCTCGAGCAGCTTCGGGCTCTTGCCGATGAGCCTCTCGAAACGTCGCTGGGTTTCGAGCTGGCGCTTGAGGTAGAGGTTTTCGTCCCGCAGCCGCTTCCGCTCGAGCGCATTCGCGACGATGAGCTTGATCTCGTCGAGCTTGAACGGTTTGGTGATGTAGTCGTAGGCGCCGAGCTTCATCGCCTCGACGGCGGTTTCGGTGGAGGCGAAGGCCGTGATCACGAGGACGACGGTGTTCGGTGACAGGTCCTTGGCAGCCTTGAGCACGGCCAGGCCGTCCGTGCGGGGCATGCGGACATCCGTCACGATCAGATCGACCTGCTCGCGCCGAAGCACGTCCAGCGCCGACTCGCCGCCATCGGCGACGATGACCTCGTAGCCCTCTTTCCTGAGCATGATGGCGAGGAACTCCCGCATGCTTTTTTCGTCGTCGACGACGAGGATGCGGACGTCAGGCATTTCGGGAGGGGAGTGTGATGGTGACGGTGGTTCCCTGGCCGCCGAAGCTGCGGACGTCGATGTCGCCGCCGTGCTCCTGCACGATCCGATGAACCAGTGCCAGCCCGATGCCGCTGCCCTCGGGCTTCGTCGAGAAGAAGGGCTCGAAGATGTGCGGCAGGTCGGCGGCGCGGATGCCGGGACCCGAGTCCGAGATCGAGACTTCCAGGTGGCCGACCCGGCCATCCGCCCCAACCCGTAGCTCGCCCCCGTCGGTCATCGCCTCGACCGCGTTGAGGCAGAGATTCCAGAACACCTGCCGGATCTGCTGGGGATCCGCGTCGACGGGCAGGCTGCCGCTGTACCCGCGGACGATCTTGACGTTGTCTGGCAGCGGCCGGTGCTCGAGCAGCAGGAGCACCTCGTCGAGCGTGTCGGCCAGGTTGATCGGCTGCAGCGCCAGGGGGGCGGGCCGTGCGTACTCGAGCAGGTCCTTGATGAAGTGGTCCAGGCGCTCGGACTCTCTGACGACGATCTGCGCCAGCCGGTCGCGCGCGCTGCCGAGTTCCGTGTCCCGGGCCAGGACCTCGATCGCGCCGGTCAGCGACGCCAGCGGGTTCCGGATCTCGTGCGCGATGTTCGCCGCCATCCGACCGACGGTGGCGAGCCGATCGGCCTGGCGCAAGCGGGCCTCCATCTGCTTGATCGGTGACCGGTCTTCGCAGACCGCGATCAGGCCGAGCGTGTCGCCGCTGCCCGATCGGAGCGCCCAGAAGGTGATCGCCACCGGCACCTCCGACCCGCCCGCCGCGTGGAGCGACAACTCGTGCCGGCGGAACGCGCGAGGGTCGGTCCGCACCGCCCGCATGATCCGGTCGATGTCCACGGCGTCGCCGAAGATCGCGCGCCATGGCTCGCCGATCGCGCGCGCGGCGGGGACCCCGCTGATTTCCGCCGCCGCGCGATTGTACGCGGTGATCCGTCCGTCATGATCGAGCGCGATCAACCCCGCGCCCACCGACTGGAAGATGAGGTCCTTGAACGCCTGCAGGTCGCTCAGGTCCTTCCGCTGACCCTCGAGCGCGTAGTGCGCGGACCGGTAGTGCTCAGCCAGGCTGCCGGCGGTGATCGCCACCACGAGGAAGGTCCCGGCGTTGAGGAACATGGTCAGCACCGCCAGCGCCGTCGTATCCGTCGGGGCGTCGAGGAAGTAGGAAACGGGGAAGATGGTCGGGCCGACGACGACGGCCGTGTAGAACAGGCTCGACGCGCCGGCCGTCGCGAGTGCGCCCTGACGCGACAGCAGGACGCACGACGCGATGACTACCAGCACGTACAGGAACGTGAAAATCGACACCGGCCCGCCGCTGGCGAGAACGATCAGCGTCGCGGTCGCGACGTCGAGGATGAGGGTCAACGAGGCGGTGATGCGGGGCCGCGTGAGGCTCCGGGGCAGGAGGAGCAGCAGGGCGGATGACGCGACGGTGATCAGGACGGCGGCGCCGAAGCTCTTGAAGCTGATCGCGGGCACGGTCGCAGGCGACAGCAGGCCCCAGGCGATCAGCAGGAACCCCGCGACGACCAGACGGGCCCACGCGAACTTCCGCAGCAGGTCGGTGAGGTTGAGTGCGTCCACCGGCCGGTTACTTCACCAGCGTCACCAGGCGGAAGATCGGCAAGTACATCGCCACGACCAGGCCACCGATGACCACGCCGAGGAAGACGATCATCATCGGCTCGAGCAGGGCCGTGAGCGCGCCGACCGCCGTGTCGACCTCGTCATCGTAGAAGTCGGCGATCTTGCCGAGCATCGCGTCCAGCGCGCCGGTCTGCTCGCCGACGTTGATCATCTGGATGACCATGGGCGGGAAGACGGTCGAGGTTTTCAGGGGCTCGGTGATCGTGCCTCCGGCCGTGACGACGGCGCGGCAGTTGAGCACCGCCTTCTCGACAACCTTGTTGCCGGCGGTGCGCGCCGTGATCCGCAGCCCTTCGAGGATCGGGACGCCCGAGGAGATCAGGGTGCCGAGGGTGCGGGTGAAACGCGCGACGGAGACCTTGCGGATCAGCGTCCCGAACACCGGCAGCTTGAGCAGCAACGCGTCGATCAGCGACTTGCCGGCTTCGGTGCGATAGTACCGCCTGAGCGCGTAGATGCCGGCCCCGAGCGCGGCCAAGATGACCAGGATCCAGGCCTGCACGAAGTCTGACATCCAGAGCACGATCTTCGTCGGGAGGGGCAGGTCCGCGCCGAGGTTCTTGAACATCGTCGCGAAGGTCGGGATGACGAACGTCAGCATGAAGATGACGACGATGAGCGCGACGCTGACGATGGTCAGGGGATAGATCATTGCGGCTTTGATCTTCCGCTTCAGGGCCGCCGCCTTCTCGATGTAGACGGAGAGGCGCTGCAGGACGACGTCGAGGATACCGCCCGACTCTCCGACCTCGACCATGTTGGTGAACAGATCGTCGAAGGTCTTCGGATGCTTGCGGAAAGCTTCGGCCAGGCTCGAGCCCGCCTCGACATCCCTGGCGACGCGGGTCGTGACGTCGCGGAGATTCTTCGACTCGCTCTGGTCCGCGAGGATGTTCAGGCACTGGACGAGCGGCAGGCCGGCGTCGATCATCGTGGAGAACTGGCGCGTGAAGATCGCCATCTCCTTGTCTTTGACCTTGCCGCCGATCTTCTTTTCTCTGACCGCTCGGGCAGGCTTCTCCTTGATGTTGGTGGTCAGGACCCCTTTGCCCCGGAGGGCGGCGACGGCCGCGTTGCGGTCCGCCGCCT
>QHRS01000236.1:3696-6369 GCA_003221435.1 Candidatus Rokuibacteriota bacterium | reverse complement strand
GTGGGAAACTGGCGTCGCGCGGTTCGCCTGCGACATCATGGTCGACGGCCAGCCGTGGCCCTACTGCCCCCGCACCGTCCTTCGCCGCGCGACGGAAGCGCTCGGACGCGAAGGGTACGTGATGATGGTCGGCGTCGAGGCCGAGCACTTCCTCGTGACACGCCGCCCCGACGGCACCATCGCGCCGTTCGACCCCGACGGCGTCGACACGATGGACAAGCCCTGCTACGACTTCAAGAGCCTCGCCGGGTCGATGGGCTACCTGCGCGCGGTGCTCGGCTACCTGGACGCGCTCGGCTGGGAGCCCTATGCGTCCGACCACGAGGACGCGAACTCCCAGTACGAGATCAACTGGAAGTACGCCGATGCGCTGACGTCCGCCGACCGGTATACGTTCTACAAGATGCTGACGAGCCAGGTCGCCAAGCGCTTCGGCGCGATCGCGACCCACATGCCCAAGCCCTTCTCGAAGCTCACCGGCTCCGGCTGCCACTTCCACATCTCGCTCTGGGATGTCGCGCGGCGGCGGAACCTGTTTCTCGACGACAAGGACCCGCGTGGCCTCGGCCTCTCGACCCTCGGGTATCAGTTCCTCGCCGGCGCCATGAGCCATGCCCGCGCCCTCACCGCGCTGGTTGCGCCGACCGTGAACGATTACAAGCGCCTGTCTGTCGGCGAGTTCCTGACCGGCGCGACCTCCGGGTTCACATGGACGCCGGCCTTCATCAGCTACGGCGACAACAACCGCACCCAGATGTTCCGCATCCCTGAGCCGGGCCGCTTCGAGTGCCGGCTCGTCTCGGGTGCGGTGAACCCCTACCTCGGCATCTCCGGATTCATCGCGGCCGGGCTCGACGGCATCCATCGGAAGCTCGATCCCGGCCCGCCCAACGTCGGAAAGAACATGTACGCGCTTTCGCTCGACGAGGTGAAGGACAACGGCCTCGGCCTGGTCCCACAGAGCCTGCCGGAGGCGTTGGCCGCCTTCGAGGAGGATCCCGTGGTGCGGGGCGCGCTTGGCCCCGCGCTCGCGGCGGAGTTCCTGAAGCTCAAGCGGCAGGAGTGGGTGCGCTTCCACAACACGATTTCCCAGTGGGAGATCGATCGCTATCTGACGCTGTTCTGAGGCGGGGCTCTGAGCTCCGCTCAGACGACCCCGCACGAGGTGAACCCGTGCACCTGACGCCCAAGGAGCAGGAACGGCTCCTCATCTTCACGGCCGCCGAGATGGCGCGCCGCCGCAAGGCCAGAGGGATCAAGCTCAACTATCCCGAGGCCGTCGCCTACATCAGCGACGAGATCCAGGAACGGGCGCGCGAGGGCACCGCGATGGTCTCGGAGCTGATCCAGTATGGCGCCCAGCTTCTCACCCGCGACGACGTCATGGACGGCGTCGATGCGTTGCTCACCGAGCTGCAGGTGGAGGCGCTGTTTCCGGACGGCACCAAGCTCGTGACCGTCCACCAACCGATCAGGTAATCTCACCGAGGCGACGAGATGGAGAGGGCGAAAGCGACGAGCGGCTACGCGGACGGCGTGGTGGTGGGAAGTCCCGATGTCGGGCGGCTCGATCTCATGAAGGAGGAGATCGAGGTCAATGCGGGACGCCGGACCGTGGAGCTGACGGTGGAGAACACCGGTGACCGGCCCGTCCAGGTGGGCTCGCACTTCCACTTCTTCGAGGTCAACGGCGCGCTGGCGTTCGACCGCCCGAGCGCGTTCGGGCTCCACCTCGATGTTCCATCGGGCACGGCGGTCCGCTTCGAGCCCGGGGAGGAGAAGAAGGTGGTGCTGACCGAGTACGCAGGCAAGCAGGCGGTCTTCGGCTTCAACGGGCTGACGAACGGCAGCGTCCGGAGCAGCGCGGTCAAGGCGGTCGCGGTCCAGCGCGCGCGGGCCGAAGGCTTCAAGTTCGGAAAGGAGCGGTGAGCGTATGGGACGCCGACTGACCCGCCGCGAATACGCCGACCTCTACGGCCCGACCACGGGCGACCGCGTCCACCTCGCCGACACCGGGCTCGTCATCCAGATCGAGCGAGACTTCAACACGTACGGTGACGAGGCGGTGTTCGGGGGCGGCAAGACCCTGCGCGACGGCATGGGCCAGGCGCCGGGCGTGACCGCCGAGGAGGGCGCGCTCGACTTCGTGATCACGAACGCCATCGTCATGGATCCCGAGCTCGGGATCGTCAAAGGCGACATCGGGATCAAGGACGGGAAGATCGTCGGCGTCGGCAAGGCGGGGAACCCTGACGTGATGGACGTGACGCCCGGGCTCGTCGTCAGCGCCAACACCGACATCCTCTCCGTCGAGGGCATGATCGTCACGCCCGGCGGCATCGACGTGCACGTGCACTTCGACTGCGCTCAGCTTCCCTGGGAGGCGCTGTCGAACGGGATCACGACCATGATCGGCGGCGGCACCGGCCCGAAGACGGTCGGCATCGACGCGCCGGGAGCGTTCAACCTCCAGCGGATGATCGACGCCTTCGCGGGCATTCCGGTCAACATGGGCCAGCTCGGGAAGGGGAACAGCTCGAAGCCTCGGGTGCTCGTCGAGCAGGCGCTCGCCGGCGCCATCGGGCTGAAGCTCCACGAGGACTGGGGGACGACGCCCGCGACCATCGACACGTGCCTGCGCGTCGCCGACGAGTACGACTTCCAGGTCCAGAT
>QHRS01000236.1:0-3607 GCA_003221435.1 Candidatus Rokuibacteriota bacterium | reverse complement strand
AGGTCGCCGGCGAGCCGAACTGCCTGCCGTCGTCCACGAACCCGACGAACCCGTTCACCGTGAACACGGTCGACGAGCACCTCGACATGATCATGACCTGTCACCACCTGAACCCGCTGGTCCCCGAAGACGTGGCGTTCGCCGAGTCCCGGATCCGCGCCGAGACGATCGCCGCGGAGGATGTCCTGCACGACCTCGGCGCCATCAGCATGCTCGGGTCGGATTCTCAGGGTATGGGGCGGATCGGCGAAAGCGTGACACGCGTGTGGCAGCTCGCCGCCTCGATGAAGGCCCAGCGCGGGGGGCTTCCAGAGGAGACCGGAGACAACGACAACCAGCGCGTCCTGCGCTATCTCGCCAAGTACACACTCAATCCCGCGATCGCGTTCGGCATCGACCGATACGTCGGCTCCTTCCGGCCGGGCACGCTGGCCGACGTGGTGCTCTGGCGGCCGGCGTTCTTCGGCGCCAAGCCCGAGGTGATCCTGAAGGGCGGGTTCATCGCCTGGGCCGCCATGGGCGACGCCAACGCCTCACTGATGACCTGCCAGCCGATCCTCTACCGGCCGCAATACGGCGCGTACGGCGCCAACGTGCGGGCGACGTGCGTGACGTTCGTGACGCAGGCGGCCCTCGACGCCGCCGTCGAGCGCCGGGTCCACGGCAACGTGCGGCTCGTGCCGGTGAAAGGCACGCGAACGCTCTCGAAGGCGCACATGGTGCGGAACAGCTTCTGCCCGGAAATCCGCGTCGACCCCGAGACCTACAAGGTCTTCGTGAACGGCGAGCGCGCGACGTGCCGGCCGGCCCGGGTGCTGCCCCTGGCGCAGCGGTACTTCCTCCGGTGATCATGGTCACGAGCGTGGCGGCCGTGTGAGCCTGCCCGCCGTCTTCGAGACGTTCGGCCCGCTGACCGACGAGGTCGGCAAGTCCGGAGTCCTGCGCCTGCGCCTCGAGCCGCGGTGGGGCCGGACCGCGGTCGCCGATCAGTACTGGCGGATCCCCCTGCAGGTCATGCCGCCGTCCTACCAGGACGATGACGACGAGGCGTACTTCTACCTCCTGAATCCGACCGGGGGGATCGTCCAGGGCGACCGGCTCCTGACCGAGATCACGCTCTCGCCGGGCGCGCGGAGCGTGATCAGCACGCAGTCCGCGACGAAGGTCTACCGGATGGACGAGGGATACGCCGAGGAACTGAACCGCTACACGCTCCATGGCGATGCCGTGCTCGAGTGCCTGCCCGATCAGACCATCCCGTTCGCGGGCGCGCGCCTCTATCGGAGCACGCGCCTCGATCTCGACCCGGGCTCGACGCTGATCCTGACGGACCTGCTCGCGGCCGGGCGTGTCGCTCGCGGGGAGCGCTTCGGCTTCGAGCAGCTCTTCGTCGAGGTCGACGTCCGCGTGGCCGGCGGGCGGCGCCTCCTGGACCGCCTCCAGCTCGCGCCGTCGGACGGCTCGCTCGCGCGCCCCGGGCTCTGGGACGGCTACGCGTATTACGGGTCGCTCTACGCGTATTCGCCCCGGCTCGATGCAGCGCTCGCGGCCGCTCTCGCCGAGCGGATCGAAGCCCGCGACGGCGCCTACGGCGGCGCCGGGCAGCCCGCCCCGAACTTCGCGGTCGCCCGGATGCTGGCGCAGACGACGTGGGAGATTCGCGAGATGCTGTTCGACGCGTGGGACCTGCTCCGCCGCGAGCTGGTGGGCAAGCCCGCGCGACGGCTCCGAAAGCTCTGAGCAGTCGGGAGAGCCTGCCGAGGTCCGGCGGCTCTGACTCCCGTTGAGGCGTTTCTTCGCTCCCGGAGAGACCGGCTGGCTCCTCGGGATCTGTCTCTCCAGGGTCGGCACCTACATGATCTACATCAGCTATGCCGGGGCGCTGCCCGTGCTTCAGCGCGAGTGGGCCATGTCGTCGACGGCGGCCGGGACCATCTCGGGGAGCTTTCAGATCGCGTACGCGCTCTCGCTCACCGGATGCTCCGAGCTGGCCGACCGCATCGGCGCCCGCCGGGTCTTCCTCACGAGCAACCTGGCGTCGTTCGTCGGTGCGGCGCTCTTCGCGCTCCTGGCGCGCGATTACTGGTCGGGCCTGGTGCTGTACACGTTCCTCGCTCTCACGCTGGGTGGGAGCTACACGACGGGCATCATCCTCGTTGCTGAGCACACCCCTGTCGCAAGGCGCGGCCGCGCCATGGGCCTGTTTCTGGCGGGCCACTCTTTAGGGCTGGCGCTCGCGCTCGTGCTCACGGGCGTGGCGCTTCCCATCGGAGGCTACCGGCTCGCGTTCATCGTCATCGCGCTTGGACCAACGCTGGGGGGCGCGATGGCCTGCGCAGCGCTCTGGAAGACGCCGAATCGGGTGACGCCGCGCGACCGCGGTCAGGGCATGCTCGGTCCGGTGCTACGGAACCGCCCCGCGCTGCTGACCATCGCGGGGTATACGTTCCACTCCTACGAGCTGCTCGGGATGTGGGCGTGGACGCCGACGTTCCTCGCGGCCTGCTTCGTGGCCCTGGGGTCGGAGCTGACCGCCGCGGCCGGGCTCGGTGCGTATCTGACGTCGTCCTTACACCTGACCGGGATGTTCTCCTCGCTCGTCGCCGGGACGCTCTCCGATCGATGGGGACGGACACCGGTCATCTTCGCGATGGCGAGCCTGAGCGCGCTCTGCTCGTTTGTGTTCGGCTGGCTCGTCGGCGCGCCGATCACCCTCGTGCTGGTGGTGGGGCTTCTCTACGCGTTCACCGCCCTCGGTGACTCGCCGATCTACTCGACCGCGATCACCGAGGTCGTCCAGCCAGCGTATCGCGGCGCGGCGCTCGGCCTGCGGTCGCTGGTCGGGTACGGTTCCGGGGCGGTCGCGCCCCTGATGTTCGGCGCGATCCTCGACTGGCGCGGAGGGACGGCGGCCGGGACCAGCGCCTGGGGCTGGGCGTTCGGAAGCCTCGGGATCGCGGGGGTGTTCGCCGCCGCCTCAGCGGTTCTGCTCCACCGTCTCACCGAAGCGCGGGCGCTGACGCGGGGCTCGCGGGAGTGAGTTGCTGGGAGGTCGTCGGGAGCCGCAAACGCCTTCTTCACTGCTCAAGCAGTGGACCGTGGACCACGCCTCGTTCCGCGCGTAAGGCCCAAAACGTGGGCGCAGGGCTGGGCGGCGATTTATCGTCCGGGGCCGGTACGCCCTGCCGGACTTCTCTCAGTTCGGGACGATGGCCGCGCGCGTGATATGGCCCTTGTCCTGCGCGGCGAAGGCCTCGTTGATCTGCTCGAGCGGGAATTTGTGGGAGACGACCCGGTCCCACGGGTAGCGGTGGAGCGTGCGCCGCATGAGATCGAGCGCGCCCCGCAGGTGCTCGGCTTCGTAGTGGGCGACCCCGATGATGCGGCGGTTGCCGAAGACGATCCACGCGGGGTCGAACTCGGCCTTCCACCCCACGTTGATGTTGCCGATCTCGAGGTACGTGCCTTCGGGTGCTGTCATCCGGAGGCCTTCGTCCACCACGCCCGGGTGGCCCACCAGCTCGAGGACGATGTCGCCGCCCCAGTCGTCGGTCAGCTGCTTCACACGCGCGATGCGCGCCTCTGGCGTGGGATCCTCGCGCAGGTC
>QHRS01000235.1 GCA_003221435.1 Candidatus Rokuibacteriota bacterium | reverse complement strand
GTTCTTCGTGACGCGCCAGATCTACACCGGCGCGGGCAAGGTCGGGGCGGAGAACAACGCGGAGTCGTGCGACTACCAGATCTCGCAGCGCGCCGACTTCCTCGAGACCGAGGTCGGCCTCGAGACGATGCACTCGCGGCCCATCGTCAACACCCGCGACGAGCCGCACGCAGACCCCGAGAAGTACCGGCGGCTGCACGTCATCGTCGGCGACGCGAACATGAGCGAGGTCGCCAACTACCTGAAGACCGGCACGATGGCGATCGTGCTCAGCATGGTCGAGGACGACTTCATCGACGTGGACCTGTCGATCGACGGGCCGGTGCTCGCGTATCGGAAGGTCTCGCGGGACCTCACGTGCCGCGAGCCGATCAAGCTGAAGGACGGCCGCACGATCACCGCGGTCGACGTCCAGGGGGAGTTCCTCGCCCTGGCCGACCGGTACTACCGTGACCACGAGCAAGCCCCCTGGGTGCGCGACGTGCTCACGCGCTGGGAGTCGACGCTCGCTCGGCTGGCCAGCGATCCCATGCAGCTCGCCCGCGAGCTCGACTGGGTCATCAAGCGCGAGCTGATCGAGAACTACATGAGCAAGCACGCGCTCGCCTGGACCGACTCGCGCGTCGCGATGATCGACCTTCAGTACCACGACATCCGCCCCGGCAAGGGGCTGTATTACAAGATCGAGGAGTCCGACGCGGTGGACCGGATCGTCACTGACGACGAGATCGCCAAGGCGATGTACGATCCCCCGAAGGACACTCGCGCCTACTTTCGCGGCATGTGCCTGCAGCGCTACGCCGACGAGATCGCGTCGGCGAGCTGGGACTCGGTGATCTTCGACCTGAAGGAAGGGCCGCTCAAGAAGATCTTCATGCTCGAGCCCCTGCGGGGCACCGAGGCGCACGTCCGTCAGCTCCTGATGGAATCGCCGAGCGCCAGCGACCTGCTGCGCAACATCTCGCGGCCCAGCGGCAGCGTGTAATGGACGACCCGCTCCGGCTGTTCGGCGAGTCCGGAAACCCGAGCTTCATCGATCTGCTCCGGTGTCACTCGCCCCACATGCTCCAGCGCCTCGAGGCCGAGCCCGGCGCCGAGCCGCTCCGGATGCCGCACGGCACCACCGTGCTCGCCCTCCGGTACCGGGACGGCGTGGTGATGGCCGGCGACCGGCAGGCCACCGAAGGCTTCCAGGTGGCGAGCCGACGCATCGAGAAGATCTCCAAGTCCGACGACCTCTCCGGCGTGGGGATCGCCGGAGTCGCGGGGCCGGCGATGGAGATGGCCCGGTTGTTCCAGACCGAGCTCGAGCACTACGAGAAGGTCGAGGGCGACAACCTGTCGCTCGAAGGCAAGGCGAACAAGCTCTCCCAGATGATCCGCATGAACCTGCCAGCCGCGATGCAGGGGCTCGTCGTCGTCCCGATCTTCGCCGGGTTCGACGAGCGGATGGGCGTCGGGCGGATCTTCAAGTACGACGTCACCGGCGGCAAGTACGAGGACACCGATTACTGGGCCCAGGGCTCCGGCGGCAAGGACGCCCGCGACTCGCTCAAGAAGCGCTGGCGGCGCGACCTGGGGCGGGACGACGCCCTCCGCGTGACGATCGAGGCGCTGCTCGACGCAGCGGACGAGGACGTCGGCACCGGCGGCCCGGACCTGGTCCGCGGCATCTTCCCGACGATCAAGACGATCACGCGGAGCGGCTTCGGCGACGTCCCGGAGGACGAGATCCGGCGGGTCGTCGAGACCCTGCTGAACGAGCGGGCGAAGGCCGAGAAGGCGAACGGGTGACCGCGATGCCGCTCCCGTACTACGTCAGTCCCGAGCAGATGATGAAGGACAAGGCCGAGTACGCGCGGAAGGGCATCTCGCGCGGCCGTTCCATCGTGACGCTCGAGTATCGCGACGGGATCCTGCTCGTCGCCGAGAACCCCTCGACCCTGCTGCACAAGATCTCGGAGATCTACGACCGCATCGCGTTCGCGGGCGTCGGCAAGTACAACGAGTTCGAGAACCTCCGCATCGCGGGCGTCCGCCACGCGGACGTCAAGGGCTACTCCTACAGCCGCGGCGACGTGACGGCGAAGGCCCTCGCGAACGCGTACTCGCAGGCGCTCGGCAACATCTTCACGCAGGACATCAAGCCGTTCGAGGTCGAGGTGCTCGTGGCCGAGGTCGCGGACGTCAACGGCTCGAACAACGAGATCTACCACATCCTCTACGACGGCACGATCGAGGACGAGAAGAACTACGCGGCGATTGGCGGCCAGGCCGACGAGATCCGCCGGTTCCTGAAGGACAACTACCATGAGGGGCTCACCATCGAAGCGGCCGTGCAGCTCGGCGTTCGCGCCCTCAACGTGACGCAGAACAAGACGCTGACCGAGAAGGACCTCGAGGTCGCCGTGCTCGACCGGACGAAGGAGCGCCGCAAGTTCCGCCGCATCCCGCCCGAGGCGCTCGCCCAACTCCTGGGCTCGGGTGGGTGATTCGTGCTAGTCTGAGAGCGGGTCATGAAGCGTCGCATCTTCGGTCTCGAGAACGAGTACGGTCTGACCTGCACGCTGAATGGCCAGCGGCGCCTTTCCCCCGACAACGTCGCGCGCTATCTCTTCGAGAAGGTCATTCCGGGCGCCCGCAACGCCAACGTGTTCCTCGAGAACGGCGCGCGCCTCTACCTCGACACCGGCTTCCATCCCGAATACGCGACGCCGGAGTGCGACGACATCACCGAGCTGGTCATCCACGACAAGGCCGGGGAGCGGATCGTCGAGGATCTGCTGCACCAGGCCGAGAAGCGGCTCCGCGAGGACGGCATCTCCGGCAACATCCTGCTCTTCAAAAACAACACGGACTCCGCGGGCAACTCGTACGGCTGCCACGAGAACTACCTCGTCTCGCGCGACGTGTCGTTCCAGCGGCTGGCCGAGGCGCTGATCCCGTTCTTCGTGACGCGCCAGATCATCGCGGGCGCGGGCAAGGTCCTCCAGACGCCGCGCGGCTTCCACTACTGCCTGAGCCAGCGCGCCCAGCACATCTGCCAGGAGATTTCCGGCGCCACCACGTCGTCACGTTCGATCATCAACACGCGCGACGAGCCGCACGCGGACGCGGAGCGCTACCGCCGGCTCCACGTCATCGTCGGCGACTCGAACATGTCCGAGGTCGCGACGTACCTGAAGGTCGGCACGACCGCGGTCGTGCTCGACATGATCGAGGCGGGCTACTTCGACAAGGACTACTCGCTCCAGTCACCGGTCCAGGCGATCCGCGACATCAGCCACGACCCCACGCTCCGGGAGATCGTCAAGCTGAAGGACGGGCGGACGATCACGCCGCTCCAGATGCAGATGGACTACCTCGAGCACGCGATCCGCCACGCCGACGCCGTCGGCGCCGACCCGATCACGAAGGACGTGCTCGCCCGGTGGACCGAGGTGCTCGAGAAGCTCGAGAGCGACCCGATGCAGCTCGACCGCGAGCTCGACTGGGTCATCAAGCGGAAGTGGATCGAGGCCTACATGGCGCGCAGCCGGCTCTCCTGGCGGGACCCGAAGGTCTCGCTGCTCGACCTCCAGTACCACGACATCCGCCCCGACCGCGGCATCTACTACCGCCTGGTGCAGCGCGGCGGCGTCGAGCGCATCACCGACGACGAGTCGATCGAGCGCGCCAAGCACGTGCCGCCCCAGACCACGCGCGCGCGGCTCCACTGGGTCTACCTGAAGCTGAACGACCCGGAGCGCGAGACCATCCTCTGCAAGGACCCGTTCCAGTCCCACGACGAGCGGGTCGAGCGCCTGATCCGGTCGTTTTGACTCGGAGGGGGCCTCGACGGCCCCCTCCGACGCCTACTCCTGGCCCTGGAGGAGGAGCTTCGCGACCTGTGGCGCGATCTCGCGCGCGCGCTGGTCGAGCGCGGCCTCCGTCAGGTTGGCGACCGGGTGCGGCATCACGAGGAACTTGTAGTACGGCAGGCCCCACTGCTCCGCCATTGCGCGGCCGGTCACCTCGAAGACGTCGGTGACGATCGAGGCCGACGGCACGCCCGTCTTCTCCAGCAGGATTCCGTCGAGCACACTGCCCGACGAGCAGGAGCCTCAGTCGCCGATGCCCGCGACCATCACGTCGCAGGTCTGCCGCAGCTCGTCGATGATCTCCTGGTGCGCGGGCACGCTCGAGTTGTGCTTCCGGAAGATCCGCGTCTCGGCGGCGCCGTACTCGGCCTTCAGGACGTCGCCGATCTTGAGGAGCAGGCGATCGGAGTTGAACTTGGTGTTCTCGATCAAGCCGATCCGCTTGCCCGCCAGCGACTCCGGCCGGGGCGCGTACGCGATCGCCGTCAGGGTCGGGGCCTCAACCGTGGGATCCAGGATTTCCGGTGTACTCACTGGGCTACCCTCCTCTCACGAATGTCGATGCACTGTTCGAGCGCCGGCTTTGCCGGCGCCATCCCGGGGGGAGGTTCGGAAGAGGGGCGGGAGCCCCCCTCCGAGGAAGCTTATCGGGGCCTCCTGATCTCTTTGGTCACGCTCTGCGAGGAACGTTTGCTCGCCCATCCGGGGATGTACGCGGAGAACGCGCCGGCGCGGCCGCCGGCGGCGACGACCAGGATGTCGTCGGGTGATTCGACCAGCGCGCGCATGCGGGTGTCGTCGCCGGGCTGGATCGCGCCGGTCATGCGCTGCGTGCGCTTGAGGTGCGCGTGCGAATTGTGGGTCCGCTCGAAGACGAACTTGCGGATGTCCGTCTTCTGCCGGCCGTCGCCGGCGATCGTGCGCATGTGCTCGCCCGCGAGCACGATCGCGTACTGCGGCTGGCCCATGACGTTGCCGGAAATGCGCATGTCGTCGGCGAGCGTCGTGAGCACTCCCTCCGCGGAGTTCGAGAGCTGGTTATAGAACTGATGCGGGGCCTCGGCCGCCAGCACCGTCACCGTGCTCTGGCTGGCCGTGAACCCGCGCTCGACGTGGAGCGGCGTCCAGGGACTGTCCTGCTCGTTCTCGGCGATCACGTACGACAGCTTCCCCGGGTGGCCGAGCGTGCCGCGGTCGAGCGCGCCGGGCCGCGAGCCGCAGACGTTTCGCATGATCAGGCGGACGGCGCGTCCGATCGTCGCGTTGGCGCGCCAGCCGGGGCCGAACAGGTTGTCGCCGGAGTTGATCTCGAGCTCGCGCGCGATCGGCCCGTTCACGATCATCAGCACCGCGGCCCCCGCCGTGGACGTCCCCGGCCCGTGGTAGGCCCACTTCGGGTCTCCGATCCCCTCGACCGCGCCGACGACCACCGGAAAGTACTCAGGCCGGCATCCGGCCATGACGGCGTTGATCGCCGCTTTCTCGGCCGTGACCGCGACGTTGCGGTTGATGATGAACGCGATCTGATGATCCGGCGCGAGACCGGCGGCCTCCAGCATCGCGCGGACCCGCGCCTCCGTGGGCGGAATCACGGGCAGGCCGTCGGTCCAGCCCTTGTCGAAGCACAATTCGATCGCGTCGGCGAGATCGCTGACGGCATACCGTCGAGACGTGAGCGCTGCGGGCATCCCGGCCTCCTCCGTATCGCCACACACACTACCATTCGTCCGCAGCGCTCCGCAACCGGCACGGCCAGATCACCCGGGGAGGGCGCGCGCCCGCCGCGGTACGACAGGAGAGCGCCGCGTTCGCGCGGTTCGGAGCCTCCCCAACGGGCACCACGCCGTCGAGCGCGAGCCGGCCGCCGTCGACGTAGACGGTCGTGCCCGACGCGTCGGAGGCGAGGAACACGGCGACCTCGGCGATCTCGCGGGGCTCGGCGGTCCCGCCGATCGGCGTGCACCGGAACACGATCGCGATCCCCTCCCCGATACCGCTCCCCGCGCCCGTCACCAGAGTGACTGTGCTTCGAAGCCACGTGAGCGGCGCGAGTATGCACGCGCGTTTGCCTCCCGAGATCGGGCGTGCTACAAAGCGACCCCATGCCCCCGCCCTACCGCTGGGTCATTCTCGCCGTATGTATGCTGTCGTTCATCCAGGTGCACATCCACCGCCTCGCGTTTTCGCCGTTGATTCCGACGTTCGTGGCCAACCTGGGTATCACGTACGCCGCGGCCGGCGCGATCCAGACCGCGTACTTCTGGACCTACGCCCTCGCCCAGGTCCCGATCGGCGTCCTCACCGACCGCTGGGGCGCGCGGCGCGTGATGCTGGTCTTCATGACCGCGCTCAGCGTCGGCGCGCTGCTATTCGCCGCGAGCCAGACCTATTCGGCCAGCCTCGCGTCGCGCGCGCTCGTCGGGCTCGGCGCCGCTGCGGTCTGGGTGCCCGGCATGCGGCTCATCACCGAGTGGTTCCCGCGGGAGGAGCGCGGCCGCGTCACGGGCCTCTTCTCGGCCGGGGGCGGCGTTGGTGGCACACTCGCGCTGCTCCTCGTGCCGTGGCTCGCCGAGCGCTGGGGCTGGCGGCTCGCGTACGGCGCCACGGTCGTCCCGGTGCTCATCGCGCTGGCGCTCATCCTGCTGCTCCTGCGGCCGCGCGAGTCGGCGGCGAGCGCGGCGGCCCCGCCGGGTGCCGGTGCGCTCGGGCGGGTGCTGGCGACGCCCGCGATGTGGCGCCTCAATCTGACCATGATGTTCGCCTATGGCGGCTACTTCAGCCTGCTGACGTTCCTGCCCGCCTTTTTCATGCGGGGCCTCGGCTTCTCGCCGACCGAGTCGGGGCTCGTCACGAGCCTGATCACCGCGGGCACGATGGTGTCGTGGCCCCTGGCCGGATACGCGAGCGACCGGCTCGGCCGGCGCAAGGCGGTCTATCTCGCCAGCCAGAGCGCGAACGTCCTCGTCTGCGTCGCCTTCGCGCTCTTCGTCCCCGGCGTCCCGGTCACGGGCGCCGCGGTGGCCGCGGCCGTGACGGGCCTCGTCGCCGGCGGGATGATCGCGCCGTACGTGATGGTCATCGAGCTGTTCCCGCATGAGCTCGCGGGCACCGCGATGGGCGTGATCAACGCCTCGTGCTTCGCCGGCGCCATGGTCCTGC
>QHRS01000232.1:11624-15669 GCA_003221435.1 Candidatus Rokuibacteriota bacterium | reverse complement strand
ACCAGAGTGCGGCGTCGTCGCCCATCCCGTGCCAGATGCGCTGCAGAGTCGCGTTGCCCTGCCGTCCGGTGAAGCGCTTGTCCAAGGGTTCCCATGCGGGCTCGGGGTAGGTGACAGGCGTGTTGCCCGTCCAGTCCCGGTCTCTGCCGAACTTATCGAGGGCAAAGGCGTTGCTTGCCGCTGCAGCCGTCGTCGCGGCCGCGGCCGTCAGAAATGCGCGTCTTGTTAACTCCATTTGGAGCTCCTCCTATGGACAGCCGGGTAGTCGGGAACTGCTGCTGTCGCGTCCGTTGCCGTCATCCTCGTCACCCTCCCCGGCCCTAGACGATTCGGTCGACGCTGTCCCGTTCAGCGATCGGATGGGAGGTTACAACATTCGACGGGACGTTTCACGTTGGAGGTAGAAGAGTCCGGTGGAAGGGGACGGACAAACCTGTTTCAAGGCTAGGCTGCGTTCATGGCTTGACGCACGGCGAGCGCCTCCGGCGCTGAGTTAGGCGCTGTAGCGCTTCAGGATTTCCCGGTCGAGCGTGAGGCCGAGTCCGGGGCCGGGCGGTAGCTCGATGAGGTCGCCCGTGCGCGTGAGCGGCACCGCGGCGAGCTGCTCGCGCAGCGGATTCGGCGTCCGGTCCAGCTCGAACAAGAGCTCGGTCGCGAGCATCGCCGGCGGGTTCGGCGGAAGCGCCGCCGCGAGATGCAGGCTTGCGAAGAGGCCGACCGAGGTGCCCCACACGTGAGGGAAGACCGTGACACCGTTCGCGGAGGCGAGCGCCGCGATCCTGAGCGCTTCCGTGAAGCCCCCGCAGGCGCAGATGTCGGGTTGGAGGATGTCGACCGCCTTGCGCGCGGTGAGCTCGCGGAAGCCCCACCGCGTGTACTCCGCCTCGCCGCCCGCGATCGGCATCCGGACGGCCTGCTTGACCTGGAGGTAGCCGTCGACGTCCTCGGGCACGACCGGCTCCTCGAACCAGCCGATGTCGTAGCGCTCGACGCGCTGACCGAGCCGGATCGCGTGCCCCACGTCATAGGCGTGGTTGGCGTCCATCATGAGCCCGCGATCGGGCCCGATCGCCTCGCGCACCGCGCGCACGTTCGTCGTGTCCTCGTCGATGCCGAACCCGACCTTCATCTTCATCGCCCGGAACCCCTCCCGGGCGTAGCCCTCCGCCTCGCGGGCGAGCGCACCGGCATTGTCGGGCACCTGGTGGCGGTAGAGCCCCGTCGCGTACGCGCGCACCCGGGTGCGGAACGGGCCGCCGAGGAGCTTGTAGACCGGCTGGCCGAGCGCCTTGCCCTTGAGGTCCCAGAGCGCGATGTCGACGGCCGAGATCGAGGCGATCGGCATGCCCTTGCGCCCGTAGTCCCGGAAGGTCCCGTAGAGGTCCTCCCAGATCACACTCGTGTCGAGCGGGTCCCGGCCGATGAGCCGTGGGCGGTACAGCTCGTCGACGATCGTCTTGTTGACGATCGCCGGGCCGTACGCCTCACCGACACCCGACAGGCCGTCCTCCGTCGTGATCTCCACCAGCAGCGCCTGGCGGACGGTGTGCCAGCCCTTGGCCGACCCGAACACCTCGGCGGCGGGCAGTTCGTGGCGTAACACGTGGCTCTGGACGTCGCGGATTTTCATGTGTCCCCTCCGGCGGGTTGCTCATCGGAGGGGGCCTCGGCGGCCCCCTCCGAAACCTCCCCCAAAACCTCGTTGCGCCGGCAAAGCCGGCGCTCGAAGGCAGAACTCCGACACGGCTAGCCCGTCCGCGAGAGCGGGTGTACGACCACGTCGGTGGGCCGGCCCCTGAGGAAGTTCTCGACGTTTAGGACGGCGCGGAGCAGGCCGTCCCGGATCACCTCGGGGGTCTGTCCGGCGTTGTGTGGCGAGAGGACGACGTTCGGCAGCGACAGAATGGGATCGCCGGGCTTGAGCGGCTCGTCGTGGAAGACGTCGAGACCCGCCGCGGCGATGCGCCGCGTCTTGAGGGCCTCGAGCAGCGCGGTGCGCTCCACGAGGGCGCCGCGTCCGGTGTTGACGAGGATCGCGGTCGGCTTCATCGCGGCCAGCTCTTTCGCGCCGAGAAAGCCGCGGGTCTCCGGCGAGGGGCGGAGGTGGAGGGTCACGACGTCTGCGGCGCCAAGGATCGCCTCCTTCGCGCGCGCGTCGTCCGCCCGCGCGCTCCACGTGAGGACCGTCATGCCGATGCCGCCGCCGAGCGCGGCCACCCGGCTGCCGATCGTGCCGCGCCCGAACACGCCGAGCGTCTTGGCGTAGAGCTGGGTGAGGAGGTCGCGCGGCCAGACCCCGGCGCGCATCTCGCGGTCGATCTGCGGGATGCGGCGTGCGGCTGCGAGCATCAGCGCCAGCGTGTGCTCCGCGACCGCGAACGCGTTGACGCCGGGTGTGTTCGAAACGGTGACGCCGTGGCGGCCGGCCGCGTCGAGATCGATGTTGTCGGTGCCGGTGCCCCAGATCGAGATCATCTTCAGCATCGGGCAGCGCGCGAACACGGCCTCGGTGAACTGCGCGTGCGCCCGGATGTTGATCGCGACGCTCGCGCGGTCGAGGCGGCGGATCAGCTCGGCTTCGTCGTCGGCGCCGCGCTCGGAGAAGATCCGCAGGTCGCCGAGCGCCTCACACCGCTCGTGGGCGAGCGTGCCCGCGAAGATTGACGGGAAATCGTCGGGCACGACAATGGTGTCCCTCACGGGCTTGCGTGACGCCTCCCAGACCACGCGGGGTCACCGACTACGAGGCGTTCGCGAAGATCGTCTGCGCCGCGGCGACGCCGGCGCCGGATTCCGTCTTGTAGCCCAGCTCGCGGAGCGCCAGCTCAAGCGCCGAAAGCGTCGGCAGCACGTAGAACGGGCTCGCCGTCATGCTCATGGTGCCGATCCGGAGCGTGGTGCCGCGGAAGCGGTCGAGCCCGGTGCCGATCAGAATGCCGTAGCGGTCGCGCATCGTCGCGACGACGGCGCCGGCCGCGATCCCATCGGGCGTCTTGAGACAGCTCACGGTGTTGGAGGCGATCGACGGGTCGGGGAACAGCTCGAGCCGCATGGCGTCGAGCCCGGCCCGGAGCGCGTTCGCCGCGACCGCGTGCCGGGCGAACCGGGGCTCGAGGCCCTCGGCCAGGATCAGGCCCACCGCGACGCGCATCGCCGCCGTCAGGTGCGTCGGTATCGAGACGGGCTGGGCGCGCGGCGCGCCGTCGGGCAGCTTGCCGCCGCGCGACACCGGGATCCAGGTCTTTCTCCACTGCAGGAGGTCGCACGCGAAGCTCGGCGCTTTGCCGCGGCGGCGTTCCATGGCCTCCCAGGCGCGGTCGCTCACGCTGACGACCGCCATCCCGAGCGGTGCGCCCAGGCATTTCTGCGAGCCGGTCATGTTGAGATCGACGCCCCAGTCGTGCGTGCGCACGTCGATCCCGGCGATCGCGGAGACTGTGTCCAGGAAGTAGAGCGCGCCGACGCCGCGGGCGATCCTGCCGACGGCCTCGGCCGGATAGGTCGTGCCGGTCGAGGTCTCGTTGTGAACGAGGTGAATCGCCTTGGGGCGGAGGCGCTCGGCCTCGGCGCGGAGCTTGGCCAGATCGAGCGGGCGACCCCACTCGACCCGGAATTCGGTCACCTGTGCGCCGACGCGCGTCATGATCTCGCGCATCAGCACGCCGAACACCCCCGCAACCACGACGATCACCGGGTCGCCCGGCTCGATCACCGACATCGCGCCCGCTTCGAGCGCCGTGCGCCCGGACCCCGGGAGCAGGAACACCTCGCCCGGCGTCTGGAAGACCTGGCGGAGGGCGAGCGTCGTCGGCTCCAGCACCTTCTCGTCGAAGCTGGGATCGTACTGGACGCTTGGCGGGGCATTCATCGCCTGAATCACCGGGAAAGGTAACTCGGTGGGCCCGGGAATCATGAGGATCGGGCGCGTGTAGCATTGAGCCCAGTTCATCGTCGGTGGCACGGGCAAGCTCCTCAGTCCTGCGGGTTCGGGCCGCTCCGCATGGCCCGGTTGACTCCGTCACCTCGCGGCGGGGTCGGTCAAGCT
>QHRS01000232.1:0-11604 GCA_003221435.1 Candidatus Rokuibacteriota bacterium | reverse complement strand
TCATTCCTCACGAAGCCCCGGCGAGATGACGCGGCTTGCGATGGATGAAGTACAGGTTGCGCATGTAGACGAACAGACCGGCTCCCTGGCCGAGGATGAAGACGGGGTCGTGGCGGTATATCGCATACACGAGGAGTGTGAAGCCGCCGCCGACCGAGAAGTACCAGAAGTAGATCGGGATCACGCTCTCTCTCTTCTTCTCCGAGGCGATCCACTGGACGAGAAAGCGGGCGGAGAAGAACGCCTGCCCGAGGAACCCGACTGCCAACCAGATATGCTCCGCGCTCATCGTGACGACCCCTGCGCTCGCGGTTCGGTACTCGAGGGAGCTACGATCAAATTCCGCCTAACCCGAGCCGCTTGCTTGGCGCCGGTCCAAATTGCGAGCCAGACGAGGCCCGAGGGAGGAGGCAAGTTGGAGCGGCACTAGCGGACGCGCTCTCCCCCGAAGATCGCGCGGAGCACCTCGTAGGCCCTGCGGATCTCCTCAGGTTTGCGGCGGCGGGCCAGCAACGCGAACACCTTCTCGACCTCGTCGCTCGGCGTGGGCTCTTTGTCCTGGCGCACGTCGGTCAACTCCCTGAGGGGGATTTCCAGCGCGAGCGCGACGCGGTAGAGGCTGTCGACGGAGATCGACTTCTCTCCGCGCTCGACCTCACCGATGAACTTGCCGCTGAGGCTCGACTGATCCCCCAGCTTCTCCTGACTCCAGCCGCGCTGCTTTCTCAGCGCCCGAAGTCGTTGACCGAGCAACTTCCGCACGCGCCGCACTCTCATGTACCCCTTTCTTCCTGTCGGGTCCGGCCACGCGCTGAGCCTAACACCTTTTGCGGCCCTCGTCCGCCGTCATTGGCGCTCAGGCGACGGGGCATATATCTGCTATAGTGCCGAGGCGGGGAGTGGCCCGCGCGAGCCCGC
Organism: Candidatus Rokuibacteriota bacterium; assembly: GCA_003221435.1. GTDB lineage: Bacteria > Methylomirabilota > Methylomirabilia > Rokubacteriales > CSP1-6 > AR9. The sequence continues at coordinate 10,686 of QHRS01000232.1, read as the reverse complement.
GGCGAGCCCAGATCCGGGTGTGACGCACCCGGCGCGTCCTGATCCGATGACGGAAAATGACGGGCTCGCTGCCGCCCGCCGGCGAGCGCCGGGCGGGGCGCGTGACGACGCCTCGCGCAAGCCTGTGATTTCCCGCGCGCCATATCGCTGGCACCGCCCTTGCTACCTCGACTTTAGCGCGTTCGGGGCGTCAACCTTACTAACTAAGGTCGAGCCAGCGTCCCGGGCGCGCTGATGGGGCGGGGGCCCCGCCCCATCTTCACTCTTCTTTCTCCGCGTCTCGCCTCCGCCCGAGCGCGTCGTTGATCACGTCGCGGAAAGTCGCGACCGGGTGGGCGCCGACCAGGCGTCGGCCGTTGATGAGGAACGTCGGCGTTCCCCGGATTCCGAGCTGGCGCGCCTGCGCGATGTCCCCGTCGACCTCCGCGGCGAACTGGCGCGACTCGAGACACCGTGTGAACGCAGAGGCATCGATCCCGAGATCGGCGGCGTACCGGATCAGATCCGGGCGATCGAAGGCGGGCTGCGCCGCAAAGAGCCGGTCATGGTAGCCCCAGTACCGGCCGGCGGCGCCGGCGCAGCGCGCCGCCTCGTGCGCCCCGTGCGCCAGCTCGTGCCGGGCGAGCGGCAGGTCCTTGTAGACGACCCGCACCTTGCCGTCGAATTCCCTCAGGACCTCGTCCAGCGTCCGCTGGACCCGGCGGCAATACGGTCACTGGTAGTCCGAGAACTCGAGGATCGTGACCGGTGCGTCGGCCGGCCCCCTGACCATGGCGGGATCGAGCGTGATTTCAACCTGGGCCCGGGCGACGCCGAGGGACACGGGGAGGACGAGGGCGAGGACGGCGGACGCGACGCGCACGCGGCCGCTCAGGCGGCGCGGCCTTCTTCGGACAGCGCGGTGATGATGTAGGTGCCGCTCTTCTCGTCGCGTTCGAGCGTGACGATCTTCTGCTTCGCCGCCTCTTCCAGCAGCTTTGAGAAGGTCGAGTAGCCGTAATACGACTCGTTGAAGGCGGGGTTCTTCCGGATCATCGTCTGCTTCACCATCGAGCCCCACAGCGTTTCCTTGTTCTCGCGTTGCAGCGCCTGGACCGCCTCGATGAGCTGCGCGAACGCCTCGGCCTTCTTTTCGGGCAGCCCGCGCAGGATGTGGGTTTTCTTGGTCTCGCGGATCAGGTCCTCGTAGAAGATGAACTCGTCGCAGTTGCCGACCAGCAACTCTGAGGACGAGGACTTCACGCCGAGCCCGATGACGTAGCGATCGTTCTCACGGAGCTTGGAGACCAGGGGGGAGAAGTCCGAGTCGCCCGAGACCAGCGCGAACGTGTCGATGTGGCTCTTTCCGTACGCGAGGTCGAGGGCGTCCACCACCATCCGGATGTCGGCGGAGTTCTTGCCGCTGTACCGGCTCTGGGGGACGTCGATCAGCTCGATCGCGTTTTCGTGGAAGGGGCGCTTGTACTCCACGAAGCGATTCCAGTCCGCGTACGCGCGGCGGACCATGATCTTGCCCTTCTCGACGAGCCGCTCGAGCACCAGCTTGATCTCGAACGCCTTGTACTGCGCCTCCTTCACGCCCCGGGCGATGTTCTCGAAATCGATGAACAGCGCCAACTTCCGTTCTTCGTTCATTCTTTGCGTTTGTCCTTCCTTGGGAAACAGCAGAATCCGCTGACTCCCGCTCGGATAATAACCACTCCATTATAATGCGTCGCGTCGACGGGCGCCAAAAATGCGGGACCCCGCAGCGCGCGGTTCGCGTCGAGGGGCGCCGGCGCGGCTGTTCCGAGCCCGCTGGTCCGGGGCGCCGGACCGGGGTGCCAGCGGAGCGGGTGCTATACTCGGGTCCGTACGGTGAGTGCCGACCTCGGACTGACGTCTGGAGACCCCGTGAAGCGGATCGATCCAACTCTTGCCGCTCGAGTGCCGCCGGGCCAGTCGCTCACGACCAAGTGGCCCGTGCTCACGTACGGCATGACCCCACGGTTCAGCCCGAGCACGTGGACCTTCCGGTGCTTCGGCCTCGTCGAGCAAGAAGTGTCGTGGACGTGGCAGGAGTTCCTCGCGCTTCCGATGACCTCGGTCACCTGCGACGTCCATTGCGTGACTCGCTGGTCGCGGCTCGACAACCGGTTCGAAGGCGTGGCCATCCGCGAGATCATGAGGCGCGTCACCGTACGGCCGGAAGCGACGTTCGTGATGGTGCACGCGGATCCGGATTACACGACCAACCTGCCGATCGAGGAGCTGGTCGCCGACGACGCGCTGCTCGCCATCAAGCACGACGGCCGCCCGCTCGAGCCCGACCACGGCGGGCCGTGCCGTCTCGTGGTGCCGAGGCTCTACTTCTGGAAGAGCGCCAAGTGGGTGCGTGGGTTCGAGTTCCTCGACGTGAATCCGCCCGGGTTCTGGGAGCAGAACGGCTATCACATGCACGCGGACCCCTGGGCGGAAGAGCGGTATTCGGACCAGGAGACGCACGCGATGCAGAAGATGCGGGCGGAGGCGGCCCGCAAGCTCCGCGCCCGGTAGACCATCGGAGGGGGCCTCGGCCGGCGCTCGAAGCCAGATATTCGGACAGGCTCCTAGATCTCCCAGAACTCCCGGAGCAGCGCCTGGAACGCCGCGGGTTGATCGCCCGGCACGGTGTGCCCGGCCTCGGGCACCTCCACGAGACGGGCGCCCGGAAGCGCCTCGAGCATGCGCTTGGCGGGCTCGGGCGAGAGCACGTCGGACTCGGCGCCCCGGACGATCAGGGTCGGACAGGTGATCTTGGCGAGGAGCGGCCATAGGTCGATCGAGTCACGCCACGTCCCCGTGCGCATCGCCTCTCGGATCGCCGGGTCGTACTTCCAGGCGAGGCCGCCGTCCGGAAGTCGGCGGAGGCCATGGCGCACGCGCCGCTCGAGCAGCGCCTCGGTGTATCGCGGGTTTGACGCGCGGACGTAGGCCAGCGCCTGCTCTTCCGTCGCGAAGCGCTCGGGCGATCCCGCGATCATCCGCGCGACCCGGGCCCGCCCCGCCGGGGCGATGTCGGGGCCGATGTCCACGATCACGAGCCGGTCGATCCGCGCGGGATGCGTGCCGGCGTACGCGATCGCCACGCGCCCGCCCATCGAGAGCGCGACGACGCCGAATCGCACCAACCCGAGCGCGTCGGCGAAGGCCGACAGATCTTCGGCCAGTGTCGCCGTCGCGTAATCGCCGTCGCGCGCGGGATCCGAATCTCCGTGCCCGCGCTGATCGAGCGCGAGCACGCGGTGGCGGACGGAGCGCGCGAGCGCTTCGTCGTCCCACGTGCGCGCGTGCCCGGTGAGGCCGTGCAGCATGACGATCGGCGGTGCGGCCGGATCGCCCCATTCGGTGTAGTGAAAGCGGTGCCCACGCAGCGAGATGCGGTGGTCGTGATGCATGCGTCCTCCGGTCGGCCGAGCGCTCAGGCCTCGAGCGTCCGGGCCCTGATCATGTTCCGCCGAGCCTCGAGATCGGTGTACGGGAGGGGACCCGACGGCGGGTGCTGTCTCGCGTCGGAGCTGGTCTCGAGCGCATGGCGACGCCCAGGATACCGCGTCGAGCCCTCCGGGGGAAACCCGCCAAGGCCCTCGGCTCGACGATCCCGCCGTCCGCGCTTCTCCACGCCGATCACGTGATCCGATAATTCTCTGCTAGCATCCACGGTATGACGCATGCCCCTCGGGAGACGGCCGCGGCGCGCTCGCAGGGCGTGCTCATCAAGGCGCTCGCGCTGACGGGTGGGCTGCTCGCCCTGGAGGTTGTGGGTGGGCTCTGGACGGGCAGCCTCGCGCTGCTGGCGGATGCCGCGCACGTCCTCACCGACGTCGGCGGGCTGATCCTCGCGCTCTTCGCGATCTGGATCGCGTCGCGCCCGCCGACGCCCGAGAAGACCTACGGCTATTACCGCGTCGAGATCCTCGCCGCCCTCGTGAACGCGCTCGTGCTGCTGGTGGTGGCGGGCGCCATCCTCGTCGAGGCGTACGAGCGGATCGTCAGGCCGCGCGAGGTGCTGGCCGTCCCGATGCTCGCGGTGGCGGCGCTCGGCTTCGGCGCCAACCTCTACGGCGCGTGGATCCTCCATCGGGATGCCGTCGGAAGCCTCACCGTGCGCGCTGCGTACCTCGAGGTATTGAGCGACGCGCTCGCGTCGGTCGGCGTCATGGGGATCGGCGTCTTCATCGTGCCGCGCACGTGGCGGCTCCTGCGGCAGGCGGTGAACGTGCTGCTCGAGGGGACGCCTGCGCACCTGGAGCTCGCGGAGGTCGATCGGGCGATCAGCGAGACGCCGGGGGTCCGGCGCGTGCACGATCTCCACGTCTGGACGCTCACGTCCGGGCGGGAGGCGATGAGCGCGCACGTGGTCGTCGACGATCTCGCCGGCGGCGAGCGGCTCCTCGAGCGCCTGCACGCGCTCCTGCACGCGCGCTTCGGGGTCGATCACACGACCATCCAGCTCGAGACGGAGCCGCCGGCGGTGTTGACCATCAAGGCTGGGTCAGAACGGAAGGGGTAGCGTGTATCATTGGGGGGCATGACGCTCCTCAGAGGGGGGCTCCGCCCCCCTTCCGAACCTTCCCCCGGGATGGCGCCGGCAAAGCCGGCGCGCGAGATTCAGAGGGGGCCTCGACGGCCCCCTCCGAACCACCCCCAGGAGGGGATGGCGCCGGCAAGGCCGGCGCTCGNNNNTCGAGCAATCCGTCGACAGTCGCGAGAGGAGCGTAGGCCAGTGGGCGACCGCGGCAACCGTGACCCGCTTCTCCGCAAGCGGAGGCAGGCGTGCGGGTCCCGGCCTCGTCGTGCGCGGGAGTCTGGCGTCCGGGGGGTTGCGGAAGACGCGCTGATCAATCATATTCGTCGGGCGTTCCCGCACGGCGCGACACGCGCTGAGGTGCTTGGAGTGGGTAGCGGGCCCTGACGAAGGGCGAACACGAGAGGACAGAGCATGGCGACGTTCACGCTGGCTGAGAAAGCGATCCTCCTCAATCCCGCCGACGACGTCATGATCGCGAAGGCCAACATCCAGGCCGGAACGATCATCGAGGACGACGGCCGCCGGATCGAGGTTCGTCAGGACATCAGGGCCGGTCACAAGGTCGCGCGGCGTCCGGCGCGGGTCGGCGAGCCCATCCGGCGCTACGGCCAGATCATCGGCTTCGCGACCGCGGAGATCAACGTGGGCGATCATGTCCACGTCCAGAACCTCGCGGTCGGCGAGCTGCAGCAGAAGTACGAGATCGGCGTCGACGTCAAGCCTGTCGACTACTATCCGCCCGAGAGCATGCGCTCCTTCGACGGCTTCAAGCGGGCGGACGGGCGCGTCGGGACGCGCAACTACGTCGCCGTCATCTCCACCGTCAACTGCTCGGCGAGCGTGAGCCAGTTCGTGCGCGAGCGGTTCAAGGACGTCCGGCGGGACTACCCGAACATTGACGGCGTCATCGCGATCACGCACAAGTCGGGGTGCGGGCAGGTGCTGTTCAGCGAGGACCACTGGGCGCTCCAGCGGGTGCTGGCGGGCTACGCGAAGCACCCGAACGTCGCCGCCTACGTCATCATCGGCCTCGGCTGCGAGGTGAACCAGGCCACGGTGATGGTCGAGAAGCAGCACATGGCGGTCACCGGCACGCCTGACAGGCCCACCGTCATCACGATTCAGGAGTCGGGCGGCGTCCGGAAAACGGTCGAAGCGGCGGTCAAGGCCATCGCGCAGCTCCTGCCCCGGGCCAACGAGGCGCGGCGGACCAGGCAACCGCTGTCGGAGCTGATCCTCGCCACCAACTGCGGCGGTTCGGACGGCAACTCCGGCATCACTGCGAACCCGGCGCTCGGCTGGGCGGTGGACGAGCTGGTGCGCTACGGCGGCACGGGCGTGCTCGCCGAGACGACCGAAATCTACGGCGCCGAGCAGCTCCTGATCCGGCGCGCGATCAACGAGGGCGTCGCCAAGAAACTGCTGGACCGGTTCGAGTGGTGGCTCCAGCACCTCGCGGCGCGCGGCGGCGTGATGGACAACAACCCCGCGCCCGGCAACAAGGCGGGCGGCCTCACCACCGTGTACGAGAAGTCGCTCGGCGGCGTCACCAAGGGCGGCACGACGCCGATGATGGACGTCTTCTGCTACGGCGAGCCGATCACGACGAAGGGCTTCGTGTTCATGGACACGCCCGGCCACGACCCGGTGTCGATCACCGGCCTCGTCGCCGGCGGCGCCAACATCATCTGCTTCACGACCGGCCGCGGCTCGGTCTTCGGCTGCAAGCCGGTGCCGTCGATCAAGCTCGCGACGAACTCGCTCATGTACCGCCACATGGAAGAGGACATGGACATCGACTGCGGCGTGATCCTCACGGGGACACCGCTCGAGCAGGTCGGCCGCCAGATCTTCGAGGAAGTGGTGGCGGTGGCGTCGGGGAAGGAGACGAAGAGCGAGTTGAGCGGCGTCGGCGAGGAAGAATTCGCGCCGTGGATGATCGGGCCGGTGCTCTAAGGTGGCGCGCCGCGCGGGGAGCTACAGGTTTGATCGGCGCCGCAAGGAGGATCTGCGCAAAGCCAAGCAGGTCGCCAAGCGCCAGCGCAGGACGGATCGCCAGGGTGCCGGGGAGTCAGGCCCCGAGATGGGCGAGCCGCAGGCGAGCGGTCAGACGGACGAGTACACCTGGTTCTCGCCCGGGAGGAATCGGATCATCACGACGTTGACGCCCGAGGCGCCGGTGGTCGAGGGCGTGAACGACTGGACGTTGATCGGACGACCGGAGAAGGCCCCGAACGAGTAGCCCGCAGGGCCGCTCCGCGAGGTCCCTCTCTGTGCTGCCGGACTCCGGAGCGGCCCCGGGGCCTGACTACCAGTTTCGCAGCGACCGAAGCCTTACCCGCACCGGCTCCAGACGCAACAGCAGGAACACCCACCCGAACGGCACGAACAGCGCCACGGCAGCCCAGATCAGCTTGTCGGAGCGCGCCAGTGATTTTCTCACGCTGAGATCCTGCCGCCAAGCTTTCATCATCATCGCCCTCATCATCGCCATTGCTCGCCTCACGTCGTGCCTCCTTCCGGCTCTTGGGTTCACTGCTGCAGCCGTAAGGAGCAAGGAGAGTGCCGGGGCGCCAAGTACCTGGAAACATGGGCGGGCAGCATGGCTCTCGGATGCCATGTTGGCGCGGGACTCCAGTGCGAGCCGGGTGCGGGCGAGGCGTTTTGCCGATTATGACCGGACGACGGTGACGATCAAGCCGGCGGAGGCGAGGATGTTGCCGACCCGGACACACTCGGCTTCCGGCGCGACCCTGACGACGGCCTTGCCGGTGTTGTGGACCTGCCAGGCGATCTGCCAGCCTTCATCCTCCGAGCACCCGATCGCCTTCATGAGCTGCTTCACGACCTGCTCGAAGGTGTGGCAGTCGCAGTTGTGGAGGATCGTCATCCACGGCGGCGCGACCGCCGCGTCGGTGGCCTCCGATTCCACCGGCTCGGTCTTCAGGCGCTCCGCATTCGCCATCTCGGGCTCATTTCCCCCGGGCGAGGCCGGCCGCGGTAAGCAGTAAGGTGTTTGCGCCGTCCTCGATGTCGCCGATCGGCGTGAACTCCTCCTCGCAATGGCTCCGACCGCCACGCGACGGCACGAAGATCATGCCGGCCGGAGCGATCATCGCCATGTACTGCGCGTCGTGCCCCGCGCCGGAGCGGATCCGGCGATAGCGCGCTCCGGCGGCCCTCGCCGCGCGCTCGATCGCGTCGACGACGGCCCCGTCGAACCGCGTGTACGGCACGCGCCAGTAGTGCTCGACCTCCGACGTCACGCCCTCCCGCGCGCAGGCCTCGTGCACGACGCGCTCCACGAGGGCCAGGGCGCGATCGATCGTCGCGTCGAGCGGATCGCGGACGTCGATCGAGAGCGCGACCTTGCCGGGAATCGCGTTCGTGATGTTTGGCGATACTGTGAGATGGCCCACGGTCGCCACCAGGTCGCCGCCGATCTCCGTGGCGATCCGCCGGACGCCCGTGACGATTTGGGCGGCGGCGACGAGCGCGTCGTGGCGCGTGCGCATCGGCGTCGGGCCCGCGTGGTCCTGCACGCCGTGAATCGTCACGCGCGACCACGAGATCGCCACGATGCCCTCGACCACGCCGACCGAGCGCCCCTCCTCCTCGAGATACGGCCCCTGCTCGATGTGCAGCTCGAGATAGGCCCTCAGGGGGCGTGCCACGCAGGGCTCCGGGCCGAGATAGCCGATGCGCTCGAGCTCGTCGACGAGCCGGATGCCGTCCTTGTCCCGCGTGTTGTAGGCGTCCTCGAGGGCGATCTTGCCCGCCATGACGCCGCTGGCCAACTCGGCCGGCTGGAAGCGCGCCCCCTCTTCGTTCGTGAAGATGACGAGCATGACCGGATGCCGCGTCTGCACCTCGTGGTCGTTCAGAGTGCGGATCGCCTCGAGCGCGCACAGCACCCCGAGCTGGCCGTCGTACTTCCCGCCGGTCGGGACCGAGTCGATGTGCGAGCCCATCATGACCGGCGGCAGGGCCTCGGTCCCCGCGCGCTCGCCGAAGATGTTGCCCATGCGGTCTATGCGCACCGAGAGTCCTGCCTCGCGCATCCACGCGACCATCCGGTCGCGCGCGCGCCGATCGTCGTCGGAGAGCGCGAGACGCGTGAGGCCGCCCTTGTTGGTCTCGCCGATGCGGCCCAGCTCCTCGATGCTTGCCTCGAGCCGGCGTCGATCGATCCGCATGTCTGCCCCGGAGTGCTCCATATCCTGGGTATTTTACGGCAACGCCGCCGGCCCGGGTTCACATGCCGAGGGACGCGCGCCTGAGCCGCTCGTCGCGGCGCAGTTCGGCGGCCGGGCCTTCGAGCACGAGTGTGCTTTTCGGACGCATGCTAGACTGACGCAATGGCGGAACACGACGCCGCGCATTCGGAGCGCATCCTGTCGCCGAGCACGATCCGCTTCTGCCCTCTCTGCGGGGGCGCGCTCGGCCGCGAGCGCCTGCCACCCGGTCGGGAGGAGCACGCGGTATGCACCCGGTGCCGCTTCGTGTTCTACCTCAATCCCAAGCTCGTCGCCGCGACGATTCCGGAACAGGACGGCCGGATTCTGCTGACGCGCCGGGCGATCAACCCGGCGAAGGGCAAATGGACGTTCCCGGGCGGGTTCGTCGATTTCGGCGAGCGAACGACGGACGCCGCGGTGCGCGAAACACTCGAGGAAACCGGACTCTCGGTCAGCGTCACGGGGCTCCTCGGTGTGTACTCGTACACGGAGGCCCCGGTGATCGTCGTGTACCGCGCGCGTGTCACGGGCGGCACGCTGACGACGTGCGAGGAGAACGACGCGGTGGAGTGGGTGAAGCCCGCGGAAATCCCGTGGTCGGAGCTGGCGTTCCCGTCCACGCGCGACGCCCTCGGCGAGCTACTCGCTGCGCGCGGAGAACTCCCGCCCGGTCTGGCGCGGTGAGGGAAGAGTCGCGACGGCGAATCGCCCGCGGATCCGCCCGCTAGACCATCGAAGGGGGCCTCGACGGCCCCCTCCGAGCCTCCCCCAGGAGCCGAGGGCGCCGGCAAAGCCGGCGCTCGAAGCCGGTTACTGCGACAGGCTCCCGGGCAATCCGAGCGCGGCCATCAGGCTTTGTGCTTCGCGTGGATGCGCCGGACCTCCTTCACCGCCCACTTGAGCGTCTCGTCGAGGTCCTGCCCGCGCGCCACGCGCGTGAACATGTCGGGGATGATGAACGTCGTGAGCACCTCCTGGGCCGGCGGCGACATCGGCCCGGGGTGGCCGAAAAAGGCGGTGATCTTGCCGATGTCCTGCAGCGTGTGGAGCTTCGGGTCGGTGCCGAGCACCGGCATCGGCTTCGCGTACTGGCCGAGGAGGAACGGCATGTTGTAGCCGCGGCTCGCGGTCATCGCCTCCTTCTGATGGTCCGCGATGCCCTCGATGAACTCCTTGGCCGCGGCGACGTTCCTCGCGAACTTCCAAATGGCCCACACGTTCGGCTCGCCGACGTTCCACCGCTCGCCCCCCGGCCCCGCCGCTTCGGGAATCACGTAGGTGTTCCTGAAGACCTCGGGGTTCGTGTCCTCGGTCGTCCGGTAGGCGGAGATGGCGTCGTGGATCCAGCACGCGACGCCGGAGGCGAGGTACCGGTTGTCGGAGGCGTCGTCCCACGAGAAGACCTCCGGCGTCATGCCCTCCTCGTACAGCGCCTTCGCGAACCGGAGCGCCTCGCGCGTCTCCTTCGAATCCAGCGCGATGTGTTCGCCTGAGGGATCGGTTTCCTTCGCGCCGAAGCAATTGAGTACCGCGCGCCAGTTGTGGTTGGCGTCGTTGCAGTGCGAGAACTGCATTCCCGTCGGGTGTCCCTTGGGCTTGAGCGTGCGGGCGGCGACGCGCAGCTTGTCCCACGTATCGGGCGGGGCGAGGTTGTTCTGGTCGAAGAGATCCTTCCGCCACAGGACCGGGATCGAGATGAAGTAGTCCGGCACGGCGTACCACTTGCCGCCGACCTGGGCGGCGCTCTTGGCGGCTTCCATCCACCCGCCGTCCTTCTTTCCGAGCCGCTCGGCAAGGTCGCTCAGGTCCACGAGGTTCCGGTAGTAATGACCCGTGAGGATCTGCCCCACGAAGTAGATCAGGTCGTGGCCGGCGCCGGCGGCGAACTCCGCCGCGTAG
>QHRS01000231.1 GCA_003221435.1 Candidatus Rokuibacteriota bacterium | reverse complement strand
TGCTGGGGCTGCGCCGCGATGTACCCGAGCTGATGTCAGCATTCGACGTTTTCGCGCTCGCCTCGCGCTGGGAGGGCCTGCCCCGGGTGTTCCCCCAGGCGATGGCGGCCGGGCTGCCGATCGTCGCCACGCGCGTGGACGGCGCCGCCGACGCCATCCGCGAAGGGGTGAGCGGATTCCTGGTCGAGGTCGGGGACCACGCCGCGATGGCCGACCGGCTCGCGGCGCTCGCGGCCGATCCGCTGCGCGCCCGCGCGATGGGGGCCGCGGGGCTCGAGCGGGTCGGGGAGTTCTCCGCCGAGCGCATGGTGCGCCAGCTCGAGAGCGTCTACCGGGCCCTTCACGAGGGCCGCGAACCGCCGGCGGATGATGTTTGGCGGCGGCGCACGCCCGGTTGACCCCCGGCGCCGGGAGACCCTAGCCTGCTGCGCTCGCTCTCGTGACTGGCTCGCCGGTCTCCCGCGCGAGCTTGCGCGCCTCGGACGCATTCGCAAGAGGGCCTTCGCCTTTGTACTCCACCGCTGGGAAGGCGTGAAGCTCGCCGCGCTGGCCGATGCGCTGGTGGCGCGCGCGCGCCGCGGCATCCGGATCGAGGTGGATCCGGCCCTGGCGCGGCCCGCGCTGTGGGTCGCCCTGCGGCTGTCGCTGGCATTGTTGTTCGGCGTCGCGCGCGTGGGGGACAGCTCCGCGCAGCCCTCAGCGGCGGACACCGCGAAGAAGCTCATCGAGTTCGGCTGGGACGAGCCTGACCCGCGTTTCATGCGCGAGCACATCGCCCAGCTTCTGCGCACCCCGTTCGACGGGTGTGTCTTTCATCTCACGTTCCGGAACCCATCCGGCCGCGACGACAATTTTGCCTGGCGTGTGTGGAGCCGGGGGGCGTTTCCGGACTCTGCAGTCCAGCGCGGCCTGGATGACCTGAGGGCCACCCGCTTCGGCCGCTTTCGCTACAATTTCCTGCGGATCAACGTGACCCCCGCCAACTTCGATTGGTTCGATGATCACGGCGCGGTGCTCCACAACGTGAACCTCGCCGCCCGCGTCGCCCGCGCGGCCGGGTGCCCAGGATTGCTGTTCGACACGGAGCCGTATCAGAAGCCGCTCTGGTGGTACGAGAAGCAGCGCGACACGACCGCCCACGGATGGGATGGATACGCCGCCCAGGCGCACCGGCGCGGCCGCGAGGTCATCGAGGCCATGCAGGCGGGTTATCCTGATCTCACGGTCATTCTCACCTTCGGTTACTCGATGTCCTGGGAAAAGCGGCCGGGCGGGCTGGGCGCGCTTCGGCAGAGCGAGTACGGCCTGCTCGCGCCGTTCCTGGATGGAATGTTCGCGGGGGCCCGCGGGCGGACGACCATCGTGGACGGCTACGAGCAATCGTACGGCTACCGGGACACCACCAAGTTCGCGCGCGCCTATCGTCGCGTCCGATTCGAGCTGCTGCCGATCGTGGCCGACACGGCTGCGTACGCCCGTCACCTCTCGGTGGGGTTCGGGCTGTGGATGGACCTGGACTGGAAGCGCTTCGGCTGGGACACGCTTGCCACCGACCGGAACTTTTTCACCCCCGCGGCGTTCGAGCGGGCCGAGTGTGCCGCCCTGCGCACGGCCGACCGGTACGTGTGGGTTTACACCGAGGCCCCGCGCTGGTGGAGCGAAGCCGGCAAGCCCGTGCAGCTGCCCGCTGCGTACGATTCAGCCGTGCGACACCCGCGCCGATAACCCCCTGGCCCGCGCGGCGCGAAACCGGCATCCGCCTCGTGGCGGGTTGACCGGATCAGGCACGACGGCCTAGCCTCCTGCTCTTTGCCCAACCTGTCTACGCCCTTCCGGGCAGCCGTACGCGCCGCCTGGAGCCCTTCACGAAAGGACTTCCCGTCTGTATCCGATCACGGTCGTAGGTACCGGTTACGTCGGCCTCGTGACCGGGGCCTGCCTCGCCGACTTCGGCAATCAGGTGGTGTGCGTGGACCGCGACGCCGAGAGGATCGCGCGCACCCAGAACCTGGAGATCCCTTTCTTCGAGCCCGGCCTGCCGGAGCTGGTCCGGCGCAACGTGGGCGAGGGACGGCTCTCCTTCTCGAGCGACATCGTCGCCGCGCTCAAGGGCGCCAAAGTCGCGTTCATCACCGTGGGGACGCCGCCGCGCCGCGACGGCAGCGCGGACACCCGCGCCATCTTCGAGGTGGCCAAAATCGTGGCGAAGCAGCTCGACGGCTACCAGCTCGTGGTGCAGAAGAGCACGGCCCCTGTGGGGACGGCGCGCGAGGTGATGCGCGTGATGCGCACGCACGCGCCGCGCGGCGCGGAGTTCGACGTGGCCTCGAACCCAGAGTTCCTGCGCGAGGGGGCTGCGATCGAGACCTTCATGCGCCCGGACCGGGTGGTGATCGGCGCCGAGACGAAGCGCGCGGCCGAGATCCTCAAGAAGATCTACGATCCCCTGTTCCTGACCGAGACCCCGATGGTGGTCACGACGCTCGAGACCGCGGAGCTCATCAAGTACGCGGCCAACTGCTTCCTCGCCACCAAGATCTCCTTCATCAACGAGATCGCGAACCTGTGCGAGGGGCTGGGGGCCGATGTGCGCGTGGTAGCGAAGGGCGTGGGGATGGACCGCCGCATCGGCAGCAAGTTCCTGCATGCGGGGCCGGGCTACGGCGGCTCGTGCTTCCCCAAGGATACCTACGCATTGGTCTCGATGGCGAAAGGAACCGGCGAGCATGCCGGCATCGTGGCCGCGGTGATCGCGGCGAACGAGCGCCAGGCGGAGCGCATGGTGGACAAGATCCAAAAGGCGGTGGGCAGGCGGCGCGGCGCGCGGATCGCGGTCCTGGGGCTCGCGTTCAAGCCCAACACCGACGACGTGCGCGAGGCGCCGGCGCTGCGGATCATCGCGGGCCTGAAGCGGCGCGGCCTGAGCATCACCGCCTTCGATCCGGTGGCGGCGGACGCGGCGTCCCGTCTGCCCGAAATGAAGGACGTGGCGATCGCTGCCGACCTCTACGATGCCGCGCGGGGCGCCGACGCGCTCGTGATCGTGACGGAGTGGAACGAGTTCCGGAACCTCAATCTCGCCCACCTCAAGCAGGTGATGCGGAGACCCGTCCTCTGCGATCTGCGCAACATCTACGACCCCGACGAGGTCGAGGCCGCCGGCCTCTCCTACGTCGGCGTGGGGCGCGGCCGGCTCGTGCGCACCCCGGAGAGGCGGCGCCGCCAGCGCCGGCGCCTCGAGCGGCGCAGGAAGAAGACGTGATCGAGGGCGTCAAGATCAAGCGGCTCAAGGTCATACCCGACGAGCGCGGCTTTTTGATGGAGATGATGCGCGACGACGACGATTTCTTCAGGAAGTTCGGCCAGGTCTACCTCTCCGTGGTCTATCCCGGGGTGGTGAAGGGCTGGCACTACCACAAGAAACAGACCGACCACTTCGTGTTCGTGAAGGGTATGGCCAAGGTCGTGCTGTACGACCACCGCGAGGCGAGCAAGACGCGTGGCGAGATCAACGAGTTCTTCATGGGCGAGCAGAACCCGATCCTGCTCGTGATCCCGCCCTTCGTGCTCCACGGCATGAAGGGCATCGGCACCGAGCCCGCGTACCTGGTGAACACGCCAAGCGAGCACTACGTGTACGACGAGCCCGACGAGTTCCGCGTGCCGCCCCACACCCCCGAGGTTCCTTACGACTGGAGCCGCAAGGATGGCTGAGTCGTTGGCGCTCGACGGGAGCCGGGTGCTGGTGACCGGTGGCGCCGGATTCATCGGATCGAACTTCGTGCACCATCTGCTGCGCCGTTTCCCTTCCTGCCACGTCGTGGTGCTGGACGCGCTCACCTACGCCGGGCGGCGGGAGAACCTGGGAGCGCTCTCGGACCGATCTCTCACGTTCGTTCACGGCGACATCCGCGACGCAGCCGACGTGGCGAAGGCGATGGCGGGCTGCGACTACGTGCTCAACTTCGCGGCCGAGTCGCACGTGGACCGCTCGATCGAGGCCCCGGGCGATTTCATCCAGACCGACGTCTACGGGGTGTTCGTGCTGTGCGAGGAGGCGCGCCGCCGCAACGTCCGGCGCTTCCTCCAGGTCTCGACCGACGAGGTGTACGGCGAGGTCCTCGAGGGTCACGCCACCGAGGAGTGGCCGCTGGTTCCGCGCAGTCCCTATGCCGCGAGCAAGGCGGGCGGCGACCGGCTGGCCCACGCCTACTTCGCCACCTACGACCTGCCGGCGGTCGTCACGCGCTGTTCGAACAACTACGGGCCGCGGCAGTATCCGGAGAAGCTGATTCCTCTGTTCGTCACCAACGCGATCGAGGGCGAGCCGCTGCCGGTCTACGGCACGGGCCTCAACACCCGCGACTGGATCCACGTGGAGGACCACTGCGCGGCCCTGACCGAGCTGCTGCGCCACCCGGGCATCGAGGGCGAGACCTTCAACATCGGCGCCGGGCACGAACTGGACGTGCTCACGATCACCGACACCATCCTGCGACTCCTCGGACGTCCCCGCACGCTCATCCGCCACGTCGAGGACCGGCCTGGCCACGACCGCCGCTACGCGCTCGACGTCTCGAAGCTCGAACGCCTCGCGGGGTGGAGACCCCAGATCGCGTTCGAGGACGGCATCCGGCGCACGGTCGAGTGGTACCGGGAGAACGAGGCCTGGTGGCGTCCGATCAAGCAGGGCGAGTTCCGTGCCTACTACGAGCGCATGTACGGGCAGCGCAAGGTGCTGAAGGAGGTGCGGGCGTGAGGTCGCGGGCGTGCCCGCATGCCGCCCTGTCGGTGGGCTTGGCGCTGACGCTTTCGTGGTCGGGCGCGGCAGCGCAGTCCGTGCGAGATCTCGGTCCGCCCCCCGCCAGCTCTGGCGCAGCGGGCAGCTCCAGGACCGAAGCGAGCCAGGGCCCCCTGGGCGAGGCCTCGCCCACGGATTTCGCCCTGCGCAAGAGCGCGATGGTCATCGGCCAGGCCGGTCCGGTTGATCCTTCGACCTACGTTCTCGGCCCGGGCGACGTGCTGCAGCTCGAGCTCTGGGGAAGGTTGACGCGCACCGTACTGTTCGAGGTGAGCCCCGACGGCAAGGTCTTCCTCCCGGGCGCGGGTGCCATCGAGGTGGCGGGCAAGTCGCTGGCGTGGGCCCAGCAGCGCACCTCGAGCATGATCGCGGAATCGTTCCGCGGCGTGCAGGCCGATCTCCGGATGGTCCGCCTCCGCACGTTTCGCGTGTATGTCGCGGGGCTCGTGGGGCGGCAGGGCGCCATCGACGTCACCCCCGTCACCCGCGCCAGCGAGGCGGTTACGGCGGCGGGCCTTGCAACGGGGGCCGCGCGCCGGACCATCGAGGTCAGGCGACGCAGCGGGGCGCGGCTGCGACTCGACCTCGACTCCTTCGACCTCGCTGGGAGGCAGGATCTGGATCCCGTGCTCGAGGACGGCGACGTGCTGGTGGTCCCGCGCGGCGTGGAATTCGCGAGCCTGCGCGGCGCCTTCAAGAATCCGCGCACGTTCGACCTGGCCCCCGGTGACAGCCTGAGCACGCTCCTGCGCCTCGCCGGCGGTCTGCTGCCGTCGGCGTCGCGCGATCGCGCCCTGTTCGTCCGCTTCACGTCCCCGACGGTGCGAGAGTCGTTGTGGCTCACGGTCCGGGCGATTGAATCGGGGGCGGCGAATCCGACTTTGCGCGACGGCGACGCGCTTTTCGCATTCTTTGTCGCGGGCTATCACGACGTGGCCTTGGTCGAGATCTTCGGGGAGGTTCTGCGCCCCGGGACCTACCCGATCGCGCTCGGGAAGGACCGCCTGAGCGACCTCATCCAGTGGACGGGTGGCTTCCGAGCCATGGCCAACCGCGCTTCGATCAACCTGGTGCGTGCTTCGGAGGGTGTGGGCCAGGACGTGGAGTTCGATCGACTGCTGCGCCTCTCGCGCAGCGAGATGACGGAGTCGGAGAACGCAGCTTTCCGCACGCGGCTCGCGGAGCACAAGAACGTGTTCCGGGTGGACTACGACCAGCTCGCCAAGACGAAGCAGGTGGACCCCATGCTCCGGGCCGGCGACGTCGTGCGGGTGGAGCCCTTGTTTCTCACCGTGCGCGTGGACGGAGAGGTGAAGCACCCGGGCCTCGCCGAGTACTCCCCCACGCGAAAGTGGCAGGATTACATCGACCTCGCGGGCGGTTTTACGGACCGGGCCGCCATCGGAGCCGTGCGGGTCTCGCGCGCCGGGACCGGGCAGGTGGTCAAGGTCGGCAGCGCGAAGACCATCCAGCCCGGCGACTTCATGTGGGTGCCGGAGCGTCACGACTTGGACTCCTGGGGC
>QHRS01000230.1 GCA_003221435.1 Candidatus Rokuibacteriota bacterium | reverse complement strand
ACATGGGCCAGAAGATCGCGGAGGGCGCGCCGGACGAGGTGCGGGCGAATCCGCGCGTGATCAAGGCGTACCTCGGCGAGACCAGGGCGTCCACGAACGGAGGGCGCCGTGGCTGATCTGACGACGCTTCCCCGCCTTCTGCTCAGGAACGCCCGCGACCTCGGCGGCCATGCCGCGATCCGCGAGAAGGACCGCGGCATCTGGCAGACGTGGACGTGGCGGCAGTACTGCGCCGAGGTGCGGGACTTTGCCCTGGGGCTCGCGGCGCTCGGCTTCCGCCGCGGCGAGAGGCTCTCGGTGATCGGTGACAACCGCCCGCGGCTCTACTGGGCGCAGGTCGCCGCGCAGGCGCTCGGCGGCGTCTCGGTGCCCGTCTACCAGGACTCGATCGCGAAGGAGCTCGCGTACGTCTGGAACCACGCGGAAGTTGCCATCATCGTCGCCGAGGACCAGGAGCAGGTGGACAAGGTCCTCGCGCTCAAGGACCAGCTCTCGGCGCTGCGCCTCGTCGTCTACGACGACCCGCGCGGGATGCTGCACTACCGGTACGACTGGCTGAAGTCGTTCCAGGAGGTGCAGGAGCTCGGCCGCCAGTTCGCCGATGCCCACCCCGGCGCCTTCGAGGCCGAGGTCGAGATGGGCCGGCCCGAGGACGTGGTGATGATCTGCTACACCTCCGGGACGACCGGGAATCCGAAAGGCGCGGTCCTGAGCCACCGGAACGCCGTCGCGATCGCGGAAACCTTCATGAGGGCGGAGGACGTCCGCACCGACGACGAGTACCTCGCCTACCTGCCGATGGCGTGGGCGGGGGACGCCGTGTACACGCTCTTCCTGGGGCTCGCCGCGGGCTTCACCGTCAACTGTCCGGAGAGCCCCGAGACGGTCCAGCGTGATCTCAGAGAGCTCGGGCCGACGACTCTGCTCGCGCCGCCTCGGATCTGGGAGAACATGCTCACCTCGGTGCAGGTCAAGGCCGCGGACGCTTCTTGGCTCAAACGCAGGGTCTTCGAGTATTTCCGCGGCGCCGCCGAGCGGGCCGAGATCCTCCGCGCCGACGGCACGCCGGTGCCGCCAGGCCTCCGCGTGGCCTGCGCGCTCGGCGAATTCTTCGTCTACGGCCCCGTGCGCGACCAGCTCGGGCTCCGGCGCACCCGCTGGGCGTTGACGGGCGGGGCGCCCCTGGGCCCCGACACCTACCGGTTCTTCCGTGCGTTCGGCGTCAACCTCAAGCAGGTCTACGGCGCCACCGAGACGACGGGGCTCGTCTCGATCCAGCCCGACGCCGAGGCCAATCCGACCACCGTGGGGCGGCCGTGCGCGGGCATCGAGGTGAAGATCGCGGAGAAGGGCGAGGTGCTCATCAAGAGCCCCGGGATCTTCAAGGGGTACTACAAGAACGACGAGGCTACGCGCGAGGTGATCGACCGCGACGGGTGGTACTGCACGGGCGACGCCGGGTTCATGGATCCCCGCGGCCACCTCGTCATCATCGACCGCGCCAAGGACGTGGGGGCGCTCGCCGAGGGGACGCCGTTCGCGCCGCAGTTCATCGAGAACAAGCTGAAGTACAGCCCGTACATCCGCGAGGCGGTCGCGTTCGGCAACGCGCGCCCGTTCGTCGCGGCCATGATCGCGATCGACCTGAACACGGTCGGGAGCTGGGCGGAGCGCCGGGAGATCCCGTACACGAGCTACATGGACCTCTCGCAGAAGGCCGAGGTGCGCGAGCTGCTCCGGGAGGAGATCCTGAAGTGCAACCAGACGCTGCCCGACGCGACGAAGATCCGGCGGTTCCTCCTGCTGACGAAGGACCTCGACGCCGACGACGCCGAGATCACGCGCACCCGAAAGGTGCGCCGGCTCTATGTCGCCGAGAAATACGCGCCGGTTATCGACGCCTTCTACTCGGGCACGGAGAAGGTGGAGCTGACGACGACGATCACGTACGAAGACGGCCGCCAGGCGACGCTCGAGTCGCACGTGCAGATCGAGGACGTCGAGGCGGGGGCGGCGGTCCGTGTCTGAGACCCTCGGGTTCTTCGTCCTCCTGATGTCCAACGGCGTGCTGATCGGCCTGATGTACTCGCTGATCGCGCTGGGGTTCGTCCTCGTCTACAAGGCGACGGACGCGATCAACTTCGCCCAGGGCGAGTTTGTGATGATCGCGGGGTTCGCCGTCGCGGCCGCCCTCGGCGCGTACGGCGCACCCCTCTGGCTCGCGGTAGCCGCGGCGGTCGCCGGGATGATCGCGTTTGGCTTCGGGCTCGAGCGCGTGATGCTCCGCCGGCTCATCGGCCGCCCGATCATCGCCGTCGTGATGGCGACGATCGGGCTGGCGGCGATCCTGCGCGGCGTGGGACCGCTCGCATGGGGCGCGGACACGAAGGCGCTCCCGCTGCCGATCAGGGACGAGCCGTTCGTGGTCGGCCCGCTCTTCATTTCGCCGATCCAGATCCTCGGCGCGACCGTGAGCATCGTCTTCCTCGCGGCGTTCGGCTGGTTTTTCCTCAAGTCCCGGAAGGGGATTGCCATGCGCGCCGTCGCCGACAGCCAGCAGGTTGCGATGTCGATGGGGATCAACGTCCAGCGCTACTTCGCGCTTGCGTGGGCCATGACCGGCGTCGTCTCGGCACTCGGCGGGATCATCTGGGGCGCGCTTCTCGGGGTCGACGTGCACCTCTCGCTCGTCGGCTTCAAGGTCTTCCCGGTCGTGATCCTGGGCGGCCTCGACTCGATCCCGGGCGCGATCCTGGGCGGGCTGATCGTCGGCGTGGTGGAGAATATCGCGGCGGGCTACGTCGACCCCTACGTCGGCGGCGGCACCAAGGACTTTGCACCGTACGTGCTGATGATCCTGGCGCTGATGATCCGGCCCTACGGCATGTTCGGCAAGAAGATCATCGAGCGGGTG
>QHRS01000229.1:1791-8331 GCA_003221435.1 Candidatus Rokuibacteriota bacterium | reverse complement strand
CACTGGGTCTCGCGATGCTGTTCGGCGCGATCCTCACCTGGTGCCGCGACGCGACCGCCGGCTGGATGAAAGTGGCCGAGTGGGGCAAGAGCGGGTTTGGCTGGACGCGGGTGAGCCCGGCCCCGACCATGCCGGGCTGGCTCGCCAGGCCCCTGTCCTGGATCCAGTACCCGCACGTTCCGTCCACCTGGCTGCCGGGTGACTGGAAGATCGGCAAGTACCGCATGCGCCAGGACCTCACGCTGTCGTTCGAAGGCTCGCTCCTGTTCGTGGCGGCGGGTGCCATCATGGGCACGCGCCAGGCGTGGAGCCTGATGCTCGGCACCGTGATCAATTTCGGCATCCTCGCCCCGATCATGATGGCGCGAGGCGACATCGCCGAGACCGGCGGCAGCGCGCTGCGCCGCATCACGACCTGGAGCCTGTGGACCGGAGTCCCGATGATGGTGACGTCGGGGCTGCTGCTGTTCATCCTGCAGTGGAAGACCGTGGCGCGCGCGTTCAGCACCATCGGGGCGATGTTCAAGCGCCGGCAGGCGGCGGCCGAGGACCCGATGGACCGCATCGAGGTGCCAGGCTCATGGTTCGTCGGCGGCATGTTCGCGTTGGGCCTGACCACCGTGGTGTTCGGCATGCGCTTCTTCCACATCCACTGGTGGATGGGCGTGATCGCGGTGCTGATGACGTTCCTGCTCGTGGTGGTGGCCGGGCGCACCACCGGCGAGACCGACATCACGCCCACCGGCCCGCTGAGCAAGATCACGCAGCTCACGTTCGGCGCGCTCGCACCCGGCAACATCACGACCAACCTGATGACGGCGAACATCACGGCCGGGGCGTGCACGCACGCGGGCGACCTGCTCACGGATCTCAAGAGCGGCTACCTGCTCGGCGCCAAGCCGCGCCAGCAGTTCATCGCGCAGTTCTTCGGCGTGCTCGTGGGCACCGTGGTCGTGGTGCCGGTGTTCTTCCTCCTGATCCCGAACGCTTCGGTTCTCGGCACCGACCAGTGGCCGGCGCCCGCGGCCCAGGTGTGGCGCGGCGTCGCCGAGCTGCTGGCGAAGGGGCTGGGGGCGCTGAAGCCCACGGCCCGCATCGGCCTCGTGATCGGAGCGACGACCGGCATCGTGCTCGCGCTGCTCGAGCGCGCGTTCCCGAAGCACAAGAAGTACATCCCCTCGGCCACGGGTCTCGGGCTCGCGTTCACGATCACCGCTTACTACTCGGTGTCCATGTTCATCGGCGCGCTGATCGCGGCCGGTCTGCACAAGGCGAACAAGAAGCTGGCCGAGGAGTACGTGGTGCCGGTGTCGTCCGGGATCATCGCCGGCGAAAGCCTGATGGGGGTCGCGATCGCGCTGCTGTCGGTCGCCCATGTGCTGGAGCCGTGAGCCGCGCGCGGGGCCACAAGCCGGGCGCGAGATCGCCGAAGTCGCTCGTTGCCGGGCGGGCCCTGCGGCCGGGCTCCGCCCGCCCGCGGGCCTCCCTTCAGTCCGCCCGCTCACCTGCCGACAACCCTCCCAATCCCCACGGTCTTGGATGGGGCGCTGCTCCTGGGAGTCCCCGGTCGAGCGGAGGTGAACGGTTGAGCCCGATCATTCGGCGTCCCCACGGCTTCACCGCGCGCAGCACGGGTGCGGCGGCCCTGGTGTGCGTGCTGGTAGGCATCGCAGGCAGCGCGCGCGATGCGCTTGCCGGCAGGCACACGCATCCCGCGGCCCGGACGTCCATCGAGCTCAAGGGGCTCGACCCCGACGATCAGGCGCTGTGGCAGCGGCTGTGCTTCCGCGTGCAGGACGCGTTCGACAGCACCTACGGCGGCTTCGTCACGAGACAGGGCGTGGTCAGCGAGAGCGCGATCGACCTGGCCTTCCTGCTGGGCCGCCGCGAAGGCCAGCAGCGCTGGCGCGGCTGCGGGGTCTACACCGTGCAATGGATGCTCGGGCTCGAGGACAGCGTGGGCGGCGGCTTCTACAGGCGTCGCGAGGTCGTGGCGGGCCAGGGCCAGTTCGACCGTCCGACCGTGACCAACGCGCGGCGGCTCGAGAACCTGATCGACGCGTGGGAGGCGACGAACGACTCGCGCTACTGGGTCTCGGCGGTGCGCCTGCTCGAATTCGCGGAGCGCAACGTGGTGGACGGGCGGGGCGGCTTCACGTCCAACCCGGTCGGGGACCAGGATCTCGTGCCGGAGGCGAACGGCGTGGCGATTCACGCCTGGCTGCGCTGGTGGGCGGCGGGACGCGATCCGCGGCGCCGCGACTTCGCGTTCCGCAGCATCGACCGGGTGTGGGAGACGGCGTGGCGCGAGAGCGTGGGATTCGTGCGCACCGACGCGTTCGGCGAGCTCCTGTCGTCGCCGAAGCTCGCGGACCAGACCGAGATGGGCCGCGCGCTGGTGCTGAGCGCCCAGCTCGGAGGCCGGCCCCAGGACCTGGACCGCGCCCGCCGCGTGGCGGACTGCATGCTGTCGCGGTTCCTCGACGAGCGCGGCGCGTTCCGCACCGAGACGCCGCTGCACTCCAGCCGCTTCCGCCGCCCCGGGCACGACGCGCGCGAGAACGCGCGGGCCGCGCTGTTCCTGAGCGAGCTCGGGCACGTGGCACACGAGCCCCGCTACATCGAGGCCGCGCGGCGCACGTGGCATGCGTTCGCGAAGAGTCTCGAGAAGAGCAAGGTCGACAACGCCGACTGGGCGCTGGCGATGGATGCGGCGATTGCGCCCGTGTTCCCCAAGCGTCCGCCGGAGGGCGCGCGTCCCGTCGATCACAGCCGCTCGCCGCGCTCGACCGGCAAGAGCCGGCTGCCGGCGCCCGAGACCAAGATCGGAGCCGAGACGAACCGCTGAGGCTCCGTACTAACGCAGCATCGCGAACCGCCGCGTGATCATCCCGCCCGGCGCGCTCACGCTGTAAAAATAGACGCCGGCCGGCAGCCGAGCGCCGGTGTCGGAGCGGCCGTCGAACGCATACTGGTGGATGCCGGCCGCCAGCTTGCCTTCCACCACGGTTCGCACGCGCCGGCCCGCGAGATCCTGGATGCTCGCGCTCGCGCGTCCCGCTCGCGGCATCGCGAACGTGATGGTCCCGCCGCCCAGGACGGGATTCGGCGCGAGCGCCGCGGAGAACGCCGCGGGCGGCCCGTCGGGCCCGCGGCTGGCCGCGATGTCGCTCCGGATCGTGACGTGATCGAACACGCCGCCCTGCGTGCAGCTGATGTCGTTCAGGTTCGTTCCACCGTCGCCCGCGGGCCCGCACAGCGCGTCGATCTGGATCGCGCGCAGCCCGAACGTGAGCCGCACGATGCCGTGGTGAAACGCGCGGAACGCCGAGTACGCCGGAGCCGGACATCCACCCGCCCACAGGCAGCTGCCGCTCGGATCCTCTTCCAGCGAGGAGCCGCCGATCCCCGCCGTGATGTGGATCACGCCCGACTGCGGGTAGGTGCGCTCGTAGTCGTGGCTGTGGCCGTTCACATTGAGCTTGTACTTGCTGTGATTCTTGCCCAGGTCGTCCATGTAGCCGCGCAGCGTCGAGTCGCCGGGATGATGGCCCGAGGAATAGGCGGGCCGATGTCCCATGGTCACGATGAACGTGATCGTGGGATCGGACTGCGCCTGGTCCATGAGTGTCTTGGCCCTCGTGTACCAGTCCGCCCATGCGCCGCTCCATGGCTCCGGATAGGCGATGAACCGCACGTTGCCGTAGTCGAACCAGTACCAGTCCTCGCCGTAGTTGGAGATCGCCGGCGTCCCCGGTGAGGTCTGCGGGTTCGGGAGATCCAGACGGCTTTTGTAGTTGCGCAGGTCGTCGCCGCTCGAGTCCCATTCATGATTGCCCCACGCCGGCATGTAGGCGGCGTCCTGGGACCACACCATGACGTCGTTGAAGTGATTGTCGACCTGCGCCTGGCCGTGGTCGTTGGCGTACGTCAGATCGCCCACCATCAGCGTGAACGCGGGCCGCTGGTCCGCGACCATTTGCTGCACCACGCCGACCCGCCACGACGAAGGCGGAGGTGCCGCGCCGGCGCGCGGTGCGGAACGTGTGATCCGTTCCGGCGCCGATCGCATAGTGGTACAGCGTGTCGGGCAAGAGCCCGGTGAGCCGCGCTTCCCAGAACGGACCGGCAGAGGACGTCGGCACCGGTGCCGGGGCGGCGGCGGTGACGGACCGGTCGTAGCGCGCCGTCAGGCCGTACCGGATCGCGGTGTCGTTGCCGCGCCAGTCGAACGAGACCGAGGTCGGGCCCGTCACGGTCCAGTGAATCTCGTCGGCGGCTCGGGCGCCCGCGGCGTCGACGAGTGCGGCGGCGGCGCACATGAGAACCAGCAGATTGCGAGGGAGGTTCCTCGAGGCTCGTTGCTCGAGGCGGCGTTGCGAAGGAACAGGCACGGATCCGTCCTCCAGCGACACGGCGGCAACGCGGCGTCGAGGGGTCCGTGTAGACCGCGCGGCGTGCAGTGGGCCGTGGCGGAACCTGGACCCCACGTGCGACGCGGAGCGCCAAGGCGGCCGTGGCGGGTCGAGGGTGGCCCGGATCGTGGATCGACGTACGGTTTGGGGAACGCCGATCGGTGAGCGTATGTATGCTAGGCGCTCGTCCCCGCCGGCTCAAGGAGTCGTTTGCCGAACGCGGCACTTCGTTTCGGGTACGAAGACGCAGCGACGCGGCGCGCGTTGACCGGGTTTCACAAAAGCCCTACGGTCCGCCGCTGCTTCGCCGATCGCCAGGGCACCCGTGCGAATCCGGCGCAGGCCGCATCCGCGCCGCCCGGGCGGCGCTCGAGCCCGAGGACCCTCATGCGCCGAGTACTCGTCACCGGAGTCACCGGCTTCGCCGGCAGCCACCTCGTCGACTACCTGCTGACCCGCGGCGACTGCGAGATCTACGGCATCCAGCGCTGGCGGAGTCGCACGGAGAACATCGAGCACCTCCGCGATCACATCACGCTGCTCGAGTGCGACCTGCGCGACGCCTCGTCCACCCGGGACACGCTGGAGCGGGTGCGCCCCGACCTCGTGTTCCACCTGGCGGCCCAGTCGTTCGTCCCCACCTCGTGGAGCGCGCCGAGCGAGTCCCTGACCACGAACGTGCTGGGGCAGCTCAACATCTTCGAGGCCGTGCGCCGCATCGGATCTCGCTGCCGCATCCAGCTCGCGTGCTCGAGCGAGGAGTACGGCATGGTGTACCCCGACGAGGTGCCAATCCTGGAGACCAACCCGCTGCGGCCGCTGTCGCCCTACGCGGTCAGCAAGGTCGCGCAGGACATGCTCGGCTACCAGTACTGGATGTCGTGGAAGGTGGACAACGTGCGCACGCGCGGCTTCAACCACGAAGGCCCGCGCCGCGGTCCCGTGTTCGTGGCGTCGGATTTCGCGAAGCAGATCGCCGACATCGAGAAAGGGCGGAAGCCGCCGGTGGTGCACGTGGGGAACCTCGAGGCGTTGCGCGATTTCACCGATGTGCGCGACATGGTGCGCGCCTACTGGCTCGCGCTCGAGAAATGCGAACCCGGCGAGGTGTACAACATCTGCAGCGGGCGGGCGTGGAAGATCAAGGACGTGCTCGACCACCTGCTGGGGCTGTCGCGGGTGAAGATCGAGGTGAAGCAGGATCCGGCGCGGCTGCGGCCCAGCGACGTGCCGGTCCTGATCGGCGATCACGGGAAGTTCACGAACGCCACCGGCTGGGAGCCCACGATCCCGTTCGAGCAGACGCTCGCCGACATGCTGGAGTACTGGCGGGCGCGATAGTGGGGACGCGAGGCCAGCTCGAGGCCCGGCGCCCGCGGCGCCGCCGGCCGTGACGGAGCTCCGCGGTCGCACGGTGCTTGTGACCGGCGCCGGAGGCTTCGTGGGGCCGCACGCCGTGCGCGAGCTCGCGGCGCGCGGGGCGCGCGTGCACGACACGGGCGTGGTACCGCCCGCGGGCGCCGCGCTCGAGGCGTGGCACGCTTCGGACCTCAACGATCCCGAGAGCCTCGCGCGTGCCGTTGCGGCGGCGCGGCCGGATTTCCTGCTGCACCTGGCGGGGCAGAGCAGCGCCGCGCTCTCGTTCGAGCGGCCGGCGGAGACGTTTCGGGTGAACGCGGCCGGGACCTGGCATCTGCTCGAGGCGCTGAACGCCCAGGCGCCGCAGGCACGCGCGCTGATCGTGACGAGCGGCGAGATCTACGGGCCGCAGCCGGACGGCGAGCGCGCGGCCGAGGACGCTCCGCTCCGGCCGGTGAGTCCCTATGCGCTGTCCAAGGCCGCGGCCGACGCGTTCGCGGCGATCACGGCCGAGCGCGGCCAGGACGTGATCCGCGCGCGCTCGTTCGCGCACGCCGGGCCCGGCCAGGACTCGCGATTCGTGATCCCAAGCTTCGCGC
Organism: Candidatus Rokuibacteriota bacterium; assembly: GCA_003221435.1. Classification (GTDB taxonomy): domain Bacteria; phylum Methylomirabilota; class Methylomirabilia; order Rokubacteriales; family CSP1-6; genus AR9. The sequence goes on along the minus strand of QHRS01000229.1, from coordinate 1,958 downwards.
GGCAGATCGCCGCCATCGAAGCGCGCGGCCTCAAGCCTGTGCTCAGGGTCGGCAACCTGGACGTGACGCGCGACTTCACGGACGTGCGCGACGTGGCGCGCGCCTACGTGGTACTGCTCGAGCGCGGGCGTCGCGGCGCCGCGTACAACGTGTGCAGCGGCGCCGGC
>QHRS01000229.1:0-1786 GCA_003221435.1 Candidatus Rokuibacteriota bacterium | reverse complement strand
CGCGCCCCTATCCGCGTCGAGCCGGATTCAGCGCGCATGCGCCCCGCCGACGTGCCGTACCTGGTCGGCGATCCCGGCAGCATCCGGCGCGACACCGGCTGGAGCGCGGAGATCCCGCTGGATCGGACGCTGGACGACGTGCTCGCCGAATGGCGCGCTCGCGAATCGCCGGGGTGACTTGGGCGTGAAACCTGCCGATAATCGCGGCATGCGCGCGCCCGTCGTCAACGCGTTCACGATCGATTGGGAGGACTGGTACCAGGGGCTCGAGATCCCGGCGGACCGCTGGGACGGCCTCGAGGACCGCCTGGCGTTCTCGGCGCACCGCACGCTGGAGGTGCTGGCCGACGCCGGGGTGCGAGCGACGTTCTTCGTGCTGGGATGGGCCGCCGAGCGGCATCCCGCCCTGGTGCGCGACATCGCCGCCGCCGGGCACGAGGTCGCCACCCACGGCTGGTCGCACACCCTGATCTACACCCAGCGGCCCGAGGTGTTCCGCGCCGAGCTCGAGCGTTCGATCAAGATGCTGGAGGATCTCACCGGGACCCGCGTGGTTGGCCATCGCGCCCCGTTCTTCTCGATCACGAACCGCTCGCTGTGGGCGCTCGACATCCTCGGCGAGCTCGGCATCTGCTACGATTCGAGCATCTACCCGGTCTACAACTACCGCTACGGCATCGAGGGTGCGCCGCGCTGGCCGCATGCGATCACGCGCGGCGGCGTCACGCTCACCGAGTTCCCGATCTCGACGTGGAAGCTGCTGGGCAGGAACCTGCCGATCGCGGGCGGGGCGTATTTCCGGATCTATCCGTACGCCTTGACCCGGGCGGGCTTCCGGGCGATCAATCACTCGGGCCGCGCCGGGGTGTTCTACCTGCACCCGTGGGAGCTCGATCCGGATCACCCGCGCATCGACCTGCCGCGGCGCATCGCGCTCACCCATTACGTCAATCTGCGCGCCACGGAGGGCCGCCTCCGCCGGCTGCTGCGGGATTTCGAGTTCGCCCCGATGAGGGAGGTGCTGAATGTCGGTTGAGCAGAAGGTCCGCGGGCACTTCGACGCGGACGCCCAGCGCTTCGACGCGATCTACGAGGAACGCAAGGGTCCGGTCACGCGGTTCATCGATCACGTGTGGCGCGGGGTGGTGCGCCGGCGCCTGGATCTGGCGCTCGAGAAGCTGGCGCCGTTCGAGGGGCACACGTACCTGGACGTGGGCTGCGGGTCGGGCCGGTTCTGCCACGCGTACGCGCAGCGCGGCGCGGCCCGGGTGGTGGGGGTGGATTTCGCACCAGCGATGATCGACATCGCCAGCCGCCTGGCCGGCGAGCTGGGCGTGGCGGACCACTGCGAGTTCCGGATCGGCGCGTTCCCCGACGCCGTGCCCGACGGGCCGTTCGACTGCTCGTCGGCGATGGGGTTCTTCGACTACATCGAGGATCCGGCGCCGATCCTGGCACGGATGCGGGAGCTCACCCGGGCCACGTTGATCGCGAGCTTTCCCAAGTCGGGCGAGTGGCGCGCACCGCTCCGGCGCCTGCGCTTCTGGATGATCGGCTGCCCGCTGTTCCTGTACTCGGAGGCCGGGGTGCGCAAGCTCCTCGCCGGCGCCGGGATCGACCGCCATGACTGGATCGAGCTCGACCGCGACTACGTGGTCGTGGCCCGCGGGTAGCCGCGGCCGCGCCGAGCCGGGAATCCTGCGCGCGGCACGGAGTACGCCGCCGGCGCGCTCGGGCGCGCTCCCGGCGGGGCCGCCGTTTCCGCCCGGGCCTGGGCGCGGGGGCG
>QHRS01000225.1:5223-7407 GCA_003221435.1 Candidatus Rokuibacteriota bacterium | reverse complement strand
TGGGGAAGACGTCCTTGGTCGAGCCGAGGTCGCGCTCCTCGGCGCTGACCCCCTTGGCCCGGAGCTCGGCGATCAACTTCTTGGCGGACGCGATGTCACAGGGGAACTGCTCACCGGCGCGGTGGCTCGACGAGTAATAGAACTCGACGCGCTTCTTCTGGGCGGGCGCGGCAGCGGCCGCCGCCGCAGTCACCGGCTCCTCGCGCTTGGGGACGACCGGCGGCTTCGCCGAGCGGTGGTAGACGTTACACTCCGTCACCCCTGGGAGCGGGAGGAGCAGCGTGAACGGATACTCCTTCTTCTTGCAGCCGCCGAGAAAGGCCCGGACGATGTTGGGGTCGAGCGCCGGGGCAAAGTGCTGGCACGACAGGCACAGGATCTCCTTCATGGCTCTTTTCCTTCGACGATGAAGCGCGCCCGCGAGCCGATCAGCTCGTCGGGCTTGAGCGGCCGGCCGGACACCAGGCGGCCCCTGACGTTGCGTGTGATGGGCTTGGGCTTGCCGTAGACGTCCGCGCGGGCGCGCGGGGCGGGACGGGTCTTGCCCTCACCGACCAGCGGCTTGAAATCGGGCGTGTCCGCGAAGCCCGGCAAGAGCACATCGGGGTCGGTGGCCTTGCCGGAGACGGCGCGTGGCTCGCGGACGAAATGCCCGCCCTCGCTCTCGATCGCGTAGAGCGTGTCGCACCCCGCGCACTTGGTCTTGCCCTCGTAGTTCCAGAACGGGTACGGGTCGAGATAGTTCTTCACCCCGCACTTCGGGCACTTGAGCAGCATCGCTCAGATGACCTCCTCGGCCTCGAGCTTCTCGATCTCGGTCTTCGAGAGGCCGCAGAGCTTGCCGTAGATGTACTCGTTGTCGGCGCCGACGGGCCTGAGTGCCCACTTCACACGCGGTGGGGTGTCCGACATCTTGTAGGCCGGCCCCTGAGAGAGCACGTCGCCGTACGTCGGGTCGTCGAGCCAGAAGATGGCGCCCCGCTCCCGCCAGTGCGGCTGGCTGGCGACTTCCTTCGCGTTCCACACCGGCTGGACGATGAGTCCCGCCTTGCCCAGGATCTGGGCGACCTGCTCCTTGGTCTTGTCCTTCGCCCACGCCTCGAGCGCCGCGTAGATCTCCTTCTGGCTCTCGGGCCGCACGCGGACGTCATGGGTCTTGTACAGACGGGCGAGCTGCGCCTGCCCGATCGTCTTGCAGAGGTTCGCGAAGTCCTTGTCCTCGTACGCCGAGAGCAGGATGTAGCCTTCTTCCTGCTCCTGGGGATTGTCCGACTGCGGATACGACGGTTTGCCGCACCGGATGATGCCGTGCACGCAGAGCTGGGTGTCCCAGTTCCCCCACCGCTCGCGGATGACGCCCTCGCGACCGTAGAGCGGCAGCGAGTACTCGAGCTGGCGGGTCACCCCGTGAACCTGGGTGTACTCGAGGAACGTCCCCTCGCCCGAGACGTTGTCCCGCCAATAGAGGGCGGAGAGCACCTGGAGGGCTCCCATCATCCCGCCCCAGTAGTCGGCGAGCCAGATGGTGTGCTTCGCCGGCGAGCCGCCCATCTCCTCCGGCTGCCCCGTGATCGAGAACGCGCCGCCCTGGGCCTGGCCGAGGATGTCGTACGACGCCCGCACGCGCCCCGGGCCCCAGCCGCCGAAGCCGCCGAGCCACATATAGATGAGGCGGGGGTTGATCTCCTTGAGCTGCCGATAGCCGATGCCCCAGCGGTCGAAGGTGCCGGGCCTGAAGTTCTCGACGACGACGTCAGCCTTGGCCGCGAGCTTGTACATCAGCTCCCGCGCCTCCGGCCGGTGGAAGTCCATCGCGACGAAGTACTCGTTGAAGTTCGCGCCGAAGAAGCCGAGCCCGGTGCCCGATCCCGGGACCCAGCGCGAGAGCGGATAGAGGAACGCCTCGTTCCCCGGCGTCGAGTGGCGCATGGGCTCGCCGCGCCGCGGCGCCTCGACCTTGATCACCTCCGCGCCCAGCTCTCCGAGATAGGCGGCGCAGGACGGCCCGAGGATGTACTGGGTGCAGGACAGCACCCGGACGCCCTTGAGGACCTCCGGCTTGCCGAACACGGTCTTCGGATCGAAGGTCTCGCGACAGTACCGCTCGAAGTAGGGGTTGGAGACTGCGGAGGACCGCTCACCCTTTCCGTTGGCGTCGGCGGCCCGCGCGGTGCCCTCCTTCTT
>QHRS01000225.1:0-5204 GCA_003221435.1 Candidatus Rokuibacteriota bacterium | reverse complement strand
CTGCTTTTTCAGGCGGTCGAAATCGTCTCGCGTGAATCCGAGCAGGCGTCGATAGACATCCTCGTTGTCGAAGCCGATCGGGCGCCCGATCCACTTGAGCCGCGCCGGAATCTTCTCGGCCAGCATCGGCGAGCTGCCCACCAGCAGCGGCCCGTAGAGTTGATCGTCGAACTCGGTGACCTGCCCGCGATACTTGAAGTGCGGATACTCGGCGACCTCGTGCACCGCCATGACGCCGCCCGACGCCACCTCCTGCCGGATCAGCTTCCGCTCCGCCTCCGAGCGGCTGTTCTTCTTGAGCCACTCGCAGAGGAGCGTGTAGGTCTTGACCTGGCGCGTGTGGGGGAGCCGCTCCGAGACGTTCCGGAGGTTGGGATCCGCGACGATTTCTTCCTCGGCCTCGGGAACCTCGTCGCCGACGGTCTTCCAGATCCGATACCACAGCCGGTCGTGACCGCCGCCCACCATCATGTAGCCGTCCTTGGCCGGGTTCACGGCGTAGATGTTGATCGCGAGGTCCCAGTTGCCGTAGCGCGGGCGGATGCTGCCGTCCATGCCGTGCCACGCCCAGTTGTAGTCGAGGATCCGGATGATCCCCTCCGCGCCGGTCGCCTCGATGAACTGGCCCTTGCCCGTGACGCGGTCCCGATGGATGAGCGCCGCCACGATCCCCATGGCCGCGCCGGTGCCGCCCACGTGATCGGCCATCCAGGGGCCGGAGCGCGTGGGCCGGCCGCCGAACTCCTTGGGATCGCCCGTGCCGTGGACGAACCCCGACGCGCACTGCGCGACGGGATCGCGGACGCCGGGCTCGTCCTTCAACGGCCCCCACTGCCCCCGCTGGCCCACCCAGCAGTAGACCAGGCGCGGGTTGACCTTGGAGAGCTGGCGGTACCCGATCTTCCAGGCGTCGAACTGGCCGGGCGGCGCATTTTCGATCAGGACATCGGCGTGGACCGCGAGCTTCTTCAGCACGTCGCGCCCCTGCTGCGTCTCGAGGCCGAGCGTCACCGCGTGTTTGTTGCGCATCTCGTGCAGGAAGTGCAGGCCCACCGGTTCGTGTCGCTCGTGATCCTCCGCCATGTACTCCTTGCGCCCGAACGGCGTCAGGTGGCGCAGGGGGTCGCCGCCGGGCGGCTCGACCTGGATCACCTCGGCGCCCAGTTCGGCGAGCTGCGACGAGCACCAGTGGCCGATCATCATGCCGGTCGTGCAGTCGAGCACGCGGAGGCGCCCGAGCGCCTCGGGCTTCTTGTGCGCCTCTTCGGGGCGGAGCATCGACTCGAGAAACAGCGGGTACTTTCGGGCCGGCTCGGGGACTGCCTTGTAGACCTCCTCGGCGTCCGGCTTCGGCACAGCGGGCCACGGGGGACGCCCACGGGCCCCGGCTTTCAGGGGTTCTGTCTTCGCCATACCGTGTCGTCCTCCTTGCCGGGGGTGACGCCTCCGATCACGCATCGAGGAGCCAGGCGGATTCGACCGCGGCGACTCTGCGCTGACCTCGCGGGGGTTGTCAAGCCGGTTCTCTTGATTGCTCGGTCATTCGGGAGGGGCCTCTCGTCGCGCAGCGAGCCGGGTCCTGCGCTCACACGGGTCGACACACCCACCCCTGCTGCAAGTACCGTTGCAGCGTGACGGTGTCAAGAATGATGTTGTAGTACGACGGCTGCCTGGGAGGGTTACAGCGCAGTCGGATCGCCGACGGCGCCCTGGGCGCGTCCGGCGGCGGCGCTGGACTCGCGAGCGCCGGAGTCGTCGAGGATTGTCCCATCGAAGGCAACTTAGCAGCCGCTGTCAGGACCTCTCCGAGCCATCGTTCGATTACCGAGGCAAGTTCACTCCTATGTTTAGAGAAGTTATGGTCTGCGCCGACGATCTCGACCAGGTCTACGCGGGGAGCTCGAGTCGCGGCTGCCTTGAGGCGGCGCCCGACCTCGGGCTCTGCGAGGCTGTCCGCCGTTCCGTAGACGAGAAGGACCGGCGCAGTCACCCGCGCGATGTTGCCAAACGGATCGGACTTCGTCTGAGGCCCGCGCAGACTCACCAGGTGATCGGCCGAGTAGAGGGCCTTGCCGAGCGGCCCGAGGTCCACCAGCATCAGCTCCTTGCCGCGCCCGGCGGCTCGCAGCTTTTGGGCTTGCTCCAGACTCTTCATGGTGATCTCCCGCCCGAAGTGGCGCACGTTCCACTCGAAGGCGTTCCCCGGCGCCGCGATGAGCACGACCGCTCGGATGCGTGCGTCCTGTGTTTCGGCAAGATAGAAGAGGACGCGGTTCGTCCCGAGGCTCGAGCCGACGAGAACCATGGGCGCCACCGTGCGGCGCGCGAGCTCGTCGACGGCGGCCGTCTCATCCCACCGGTTCTCCTCGAACAGCGTCGTCTTCGGGCCCGCGTCGTGGTCGCGCATGTTGAGCGCGATGGTCATGAAGCCGCGTTCGGCCAAGGCCCGCGAGAGCCGGCCGGTGGAGCCCGAGTAGAAGTTGGACGCGTAGCCGTGAACGAGCGCCGCACTGCCGCGCGGCGCGCGACCCACCGGAGCATAGATGAGACCGGCAGTTTCGACGCCGTCCACGGTGGTGAGGCGGATAAATTCGGTCGAGACCGCCGACGGCTGTGCGCCCGCGGCCAAGACGAGCAGGACGGTGGCGACGAGGGGGATGATGAGGCGGCAGAGCACCCACCGCGTGCTCATTCCGGCGCGTGTCCGGGGCCGCCGCCCCATACCGACCGTGAGGAACACCGGTTCATGACTTTTCCCCGGCCACCTCTGGGCACTGTACGTGATCTAGTGAAGCAAGATCAAATCTCGCCTGGCGGCGAAGCCATGTCGTGAGCCCGCGACCGGATGGGGCGCCGTCCTCAGCCCGGCGGCAGCGCCCCCGAAACGCCCTGCATTGGCACGCCGGCGCTGATTGACACGTCCCTGTTTCAATGCTAACAATTCGGCACTCGCGCGCGGACTTCGTGGTCAGGCGTTGCGCTCTCGGCGGGGATCGTGAGCCGCGCGGGAGACCTCGATCGTGCACTCCGCCTAGGCGATCCAGCGCCGGTTGAACCACGGACGAGGAGTCCGCAATCTACGCCTGGGAGGCAGCACACATGGAGAGACCAGAACACGAAGTGAAGGTCGAGGTTGACCGCCGCGCATTCCTGATGACGGCGGGTGCCGTTGCGGGAGTCGCGGCCGCCGCGGGGCTCGAGGGAATCCTGGCCGCGCGGCGGGCGCCAGCCTTCGCCCAGGGGACCAGGCTTCAACTCCTGCACTGGGCGGACTTCGTCCCGGCGGGAGATGTCGAGCTGAAGCGCCAGACGACGGAGGCCGGCAAGCTATTCGGCGCCGAGATCACCGTTGAGCACATCAATGCCAACGACCTGCAGCCCCGCATCACCGCCGCGGTCCAGTCCGGCAACGGGCCGGATATCATCCAGATGCTGCACAACTGGCCGCATCTGTACGCGAGCGCGCTGGCCGACGTCGGCGATCTCGCCGAGTGGAAGGGCAAGGATCAGGGCGGGTACTACGATCAGGCCGAAGCCGCGGCGCGGGACGGCAAGAGATGGCTTGCCCTGCCCTACCACATCGTCGGTGCGCAGTTCGCTTACCGGAAGTCGTGGTTCGATGAGGTGGGCCAGACGACGTGGCCCAAGACCTATGACGAGCTGCGCCAGGTGGGGATGAAGCTCAAGAAGAAGGGCCATCCGATCGGCCAGACGCTGGGCCACACGTTCGGCGACGCGCCGGCGTGGTCCTACCCGCTCCTGTGGGCCTACGGCGGGGCCGAAACCGACAAGGCGGGGCACGCGGCGCTCAACAGCAAGGGGACGGTGGAGTCGGTCAAGTTCATGCAGGCCTTCTGGAAGGACGCGTGCGACGAGGGGGGCCTGGCGTGGGACGACACCAACAACAACCGGGCGTTCCTGTCGGGCGAGATCAGCGGCACGCTCAACGGCGCGTCGATCTTCATCGCCGCGAAGCGCGGGTCCGAAAAGATCAAGGACGAAAAGGGCGAGCCGCTGTGGCGGGACATCCAGCACGGCGCGCACCCGTCGGGGCCGGCCGGGGTGGCGCCGTACCACGTCGCCTTCAATCATGCGGTCATGAAGTATTCGACGAACCAGAAGCTGGCCAAGGACCTGCTCAAGTGGCTCCACGGGAAGGAGCAGTTCGGCAAGTGGTTCGAGGTCGAGGCGGGGTTCTCGGTGGGCTCGACCAAGTTCTGGGAGACCCACCCGATGTGGACCACCATCGACGACGCAATGAAGGGCTACCGCACGGCGGCCCGTGGCTCCCGCATGTTCGGCTACGCCGGTCCGGCGTCGGCCAAGGCCACCGAGGCGTACTCGAAGTACATCATCACGGACATGTACGCCAAGGCCGTGCAGGGCATGAACGCCGAGGACGCCGTGAAATGGGCTGCGGGTGAGCTGAAGAAGATCTATGGCTAGAACGCCGCGCCACGTCGCGGAGACCGTGGGGAGCGCCGCCCCTGTCCGGGTGGCGCTCCCCAGGGCGCAGGTCGCGCGGCCGGCGTCGTGGCTGCGCATCCTCGAGAGCGAGCGGGTGCTCGCCGGGGTCCTGCTGGCGCCGACGGTGCTGATGCTCGGCCTCTTCATCGCCTACCCGTTCGTGATGGGCGTCTGGCTCGCCCTCTCGAGCACCAGCGTGGGCAACCCCGGCGAGTTCGTCGGGCTCAGGAACTTCGTCAAGGCGTGGAACGACACGATCTTCCAGACCGCGTTCGGCAACACGTTTTTCTATACGTTCTTTGCCACGATCTTCAAGCTGATGCTCGGCATGTGGCTGGCGCTGCTGCTGAACCGCCACTTCCGCGGCAAGCGCATCGTGCGCGCCGCGATGCTGCTGCCGTTCATCGTCCCCACCGTGCTCTCGACCTTCGCCTGGCGCTGGATGTTCGACCCGACCTTCAGCGTGCTGAACTGGGCGCTCTACCGGGCGGGCCTGATCACCGTGAAGCTCCCGTTCCTGTCCGACGGCACGTGGGCCATGTGGGCCGCCATCGTGGTCAACACCTGGCGCGGCATGCCGTTCTTCGCCATCACGCTGCTCGCGGGGCTGCAGACCATCAGCCCGGACCTCCACGAGGCCGCGGCGCTCGACGGCGCCAATAGCTGGCACCGCTTCTGGCACGTTACGTGGCCGCTGCTCAAGCCCGTCACGATCGTGGTCGTCGTGTTCTCGATCA
>QHRS01000228.1 GCA_003221435.1 Candidatus Rokuibacteriota bacterium | reverse complement strand
CCCGAGCGCCAGGCCGCGGCGCTTGGGGCCGACGAGGTCTACCTTCATGATGACGGTCATCGACCAGGCGAAGGCCTGGTTCGCGCCGAGCAGGATGTTGGCCGCGTCGATCCATCCCCAGCTCGGCGCCCACATGATCATGAACGGGACCGGCAGCCCCAGGAGCCAGCCGGCGACGAGGATCGGCTTCCGGCCGAACCGGTTTGCGAGGAGGGCCGCGACCAGGTTGAGGATCGCCTTCGTGACGCCGAAGCTCACGATGAACGATAGGATGAGCGTCTTCGACGCCAGGCCGAACTCGCGCTCGCCGACCAGCGGGACAACGGTGCGCTCGAGGCCCACCATGGCGCCGACGAACGCGTTGATCAGCACCAGCAGCGAGAACTGACCGGCGCGCGGCGCCCCCCGATCGCCATCACTCGCCGCGATTCTTCCGGCGATTCGCGACAAAGCTCTCCGGCTGCGGAGGAAGGCCGTCGAGGGCGAAGCGGACGAACTCGTGCTTCGACCTGATCTGGAGCGCCGGGTTGAAGAGCCGCTCGAACCCGATCGTGGACATGGGTTTGCCGGAGAGTCCCTTGCCGCAGGCCGCGCCGCTGAAGTGTGCGGGATAGACCTCCACATGGTCCGGGAGGGTCCGCAGGCGCTCCACGCTCTCGTAGAGCTGTTCGGACAGGACCGTCTCCGCGCCGTCGCCGGAGAGGTCGGGCCGGCCGACACTGCCGGCGAAGAGCGTGTCGCCGGTGAGGATGAACCACGGCGCGGCGCCGCGCGTCCGGTCCGCCACGACGAGCGAGATGCTCTCGGGCGTGTGGCCCGGGGTGTGCCAGACGCGCAGCACGACGTTGCCGAGCACCAGCTCCTGCCCGTCGCGGACGGGCCGGAACGGGAACTCCACGCCGGCGGACTCGTGGAGATGGATCGGCGCGCCGGTCGCGCGCGCGAGCGCCCGCGCCCCGGAGACGTGATCGGCCTGGACGTGGGTCTCGATGATGTGGGTGATCGCGAGCTTCTTCTGTGCGGCGGCCTCGAGGTACGGCTCGATCTCAAGCTGTGGATCCACCACAGCCGAACAGCCGTGGCCCCCTCAGCCGACCAGGTACGCGGCGCAGCCCGTTTCCGGGCGCAGGAACTGACGGAAGATCATGGTGGCTCCTCCTGTTGCCAGCGTAGGGGCCCGCATGGTATCAGTCCAATCGAATGCAATGAAGGGACCGATCAGCAAAGCTTATCGGACGGGCATCCGGTGACGCTCCGTCAGCTCGAGATCTTCCTCGCCGTCGCGCGCGCGGGCAGCTTCCGCCGCGCGGCGGAGCGGCTCGCCCTCAGTCAGCCGGCGCTGTCCCAGCAGGTCAAGGAGTTGGAGCGCCGGCTCGACTCGCCGCTCTTCGACCGGCTCGGTCGGAGCATCGGCCTGACCCAGGCGGGCCGTCTCCTCGAGGAGCACGCCCGGCGCATCTTCGCGATGCTCCAGGGAGTGCAGGACGCAATGCGGGAGCTGCGCGGCCTCGACCGCGGCTCCCTCCTGCTCGGCGGGAGCACGACGCCGGGCATCTATCTGCTCCCGTGGCTGCTCGGCCGGTTCAAGGCGCGCCACGGGGGGATCGAGGTGTCGCTCCGCATCGGCAACACCCGGGAGATCGAGGAGCGGGTGCGCGCCACCGAGGTGGACCTCGGGATCATCGGTGGTCACCTGGCCGCCTTCAAGGAGACATGCGTCGAGGCGAGCCTCGTCGACCGGATCGTGCTGATCGTCCCGCCGCGCCACCGCTGGGCCGGCCGGCGCACGATCGCGCCGGCGGGCCTCTCGGAGGAATGCCTGCTGGTGCGCGAGGAGGGCTCGGCGACCCGGAGGGTCACCGAGGCCGCGCTGCAGGGCGTGCTGGCCGGGCTCGGCGTCGCGTTCGTCTCGGAGTACGCGGTTCGGAGCGAGCTGGCCGGAGGCCGGCTCCGCTCGCTCGCGGTCAGAGGGGTCCCGATCCAGCGCCACTTCCATGTGATCCGCCACGAAGCGAGATCGCTCACGCCGGCCGCGCGCGCGTTCCTGGAATTCCTGCGCCAGGACCGAGGGCTCAGGACGTGATGTCACCGCTCGCCGGGAATAATTTCGCCAGTCCTGCGTAATTCGTAGTGGAGCCGGTTTTGGATCTGCGGGCGGAGTTTCAGGCCGTCGTCATGGCCAACCTGGATTCGCTCTTTGGCTACGCCCGCGTCTTGACCAGGAGAACCTCCGACGCCGAGGACCTCCTGCAAGACGTTCTCCTCCGCGCCTACCGTGCGTTCGGATCGTTCGACCGCAAGCTGAGCGTGAAAGCCTGGCTCTTCAAGATCATGAAAAACGCCTACATCGACCGGGAGCGAAGGCGACGTGCCCGGCCGGTCGAAGGCGAATGGGAGAACGGCGATGAGCGGGCGACCGATGAGGAGCGCGGGGCAAGAACGCTCCCCGGCGAAATGTATCTCTACGTCCCGTTGAGCCCGGAAGACATCCTGTTGCGCCATCTCACCATCGAGGGCGTTCGCGAAGGCATCCGGCGCCTCCCCGCTGTCTGGCGACAGGTCGTGGAGCTGCGCGAGATCGAGGGGCTCTCCTACCAGGAGATCGCCGAGGTCATCGGAAAGCCGATCGGAACGGTGATGTCCCGACTCTCGAGGGGGCGGGACCTCCTTCGGGCCTCGCTCCAGGACCTCTTGAGCGAGCGCGAGAAGACCGGGGCGCATGATCTGTAAAGTGACCCGTGCCGAGATCTTCCAGTATCTCGACGGCGAGCTTTCCCGTGGGGAACGAGCACAGGTCGAGGCCCACCTGCGGTCGTGCCCTGACTGCAGCCGCCTCGTGACGACCGAGCGGGCCTTCCGGGCGACCTACCTGGATCGTCTTCGCCCCGACCCGGTTCCCGAGAACGTTCGCGAGAGGGTCATCCGGCTCCTCGATGCGCTGCCGTCCCGGCAGTCGTCCCCGTCCCGCCCGGGGCGCTTGGGGCGGCTCGGCGTGATGGCGGCGATGGTCGCGCTCGTTATTCTGGGCGGGATCCTCGGGCTCAGCGTTCGCGACGTGTGGAAGGGCCCCAATGCGTCGGTCATCCAGCTCGCGGACGCCTCGGTGGACCAGCATCAGAAGCTTGCCCGGGGGCTCCTCCCGTTCGACATCGCCATGGCTTCGCCGCGTCAGGCGGAGGAGTGGTTCCGAAGCAAGGTGGATTTCAAGGTCAGCATCCCGGATCTCCGGAGCGAACACCTCGCCTTCCTGGGAGGCCGCATTTCGCACCTCACCGGGGTTGACGTCGTGGCTCTCGGCTACCGGGTGAACGACAAGAATGTCTCTCTCTTCGTCATTCCGGAGGAGCAGTACCGTCGACTGGGACTGAGTGAAACGCCGAAGTTCAAGGTCGTAAACCGCCGTGGATACGAGGTGGTCGTCTGGCGTTCCCACGGCACCGGGTACGCGCTGGTCTCGGAGATCGGCGGCCAGCCCTGCCTCGTGTGCCACTCACCGGAGGAGAAGCTGGAGCTCACCCCTGCCCCTGCGGCGCATCGATCGTGACGCGCGAGAGGTCGGGAACGCCTGCTCCCCTCGGAAAGGAATTTCACTGATGCCGCGTAGCGCCATGTTCGGCCTCGTTCTGGCAGTGCTCGCGCTGATTCTGATTCCAGTCGTGTCGGGCCTTGCCTACGAATCCGTCGCGGTTGTCGACGGTGGGACGATCCAGGGAAAGATTTCCTTCACGGGAACCCCGCCGTCTCCGCGAAAGGTGATTCCGACCAAGGACCGCGAGGTGTGCGGCGGCATCCGCGAGGTGCCGCAGATCGTCCTCGCCCCTGACAAGGGCGTTCAGAACGCGTTCGTTTATCTCAAGGGAGTGGAGAAGGGCAAGCCGTGGGAGAAGCCCGCCAAGACGCCGGAGATCGAGAATCTAAAGTGTGATTTTCATCCGCACGTGCAAGTCATTCCGATCGGTGACATCGACATCGTGAACTCCGACCCCGTCCTCCACAACACCCATGGTTTCTACGGCAAGCTGACCGCGTTCAATGTCGCCCTGCCGAACCAGGGTCAGCGGATCACCAAGCCCCTGAAGAAGGCAGGCCTGGTCCGGGTGGAGTGCGACGCGCACGGGTGGATGCTCGGGTGGGTCTACGTGGCTGAGAATCCCTACTACGCCGTCACCGGTACAGACGGCACCTTCACCATGAAGAATGTCCCGCCAGGAACGCACACCGTCGTGGCCTGGCAGGCGCACACGGGCGAAGTGGAGCGCCCCGTCACCGTCAAGCCCAAAGAGGTGGTGAACGTCGCGATCGACCTGAAGAAGTAGGGCGGGCCACTGGCAGGGCCCCTCAACGGTCGAAACGGAAAGGAGCCGGATATGGACCCACGGGAGGCAGATCTCGATCCCAGGCAGAGAGACATCGAGATCACGAGACCAGGCGAGCACCCGGACCGGTCGCTGGCGATCACGCGTCGGATGTTCATCAGCAAGGCGATCCTCGCGGGGACCGCGGCGGGGGTGGCGTCTGTGGGATGGTTCCCGATCATCAACACGCTCGATCTGGCCTTTGGCCAGCAGGCCGCCTTCAAGTTCGCCTGGCTCTCGGACACGCACCTCTATCCCAGGGACGTGAACACGCGATTCGTCGAAAAAACGGTCCGCGCGGTGCACGAAATCAAGGCGATGAATCCGCCGGCAGACTTTCTGGTCTTCGGGGGCGACCTCGCCCAGCTCGGCGACCCGGTCGAGATCGATCTCGGTGGCGACATCCTGAAGGAACTGACGATCAAGAAGGTGTTCATACCCGGCGAGCACGACTGGTACCTGGACCTGGGCGCGAAGTGGGAGCGGATGTTCGGCAAGACGCCGTGGTCCTTCGACCACAAGGGGGTCCGCTTCATCGGTCTCAACACGGTCGGCTTCGCCCCCGACTACTGGAGCGCCAAGCGGATGACGCCCAAGGAGCGGATGGGCCACATGGCCACCCTCGACGGCAGCGTCGCGGGCCCGTGGGCGGGAGTCGGGGAGCCGCAGCGAAGGTGGCTGGACCAGGCGATCTCGAACTGGCCCAAGAGCCAGCCGCTGGTGGTGTTCACGCACACGCCGCTCTACGAGTACTATCCACCGTGGAACTTCTGGACCCGGGACTGGCGAGAGGTCAACGAGATCCTGCGGCCCTTCGGCAATGTCACCAACATCCACGGTCACACGCACCAGGTCCTGTACAACGAGGTCGGCAAGTTGCGTTCGATCGGCATGCTGGCGACGTCGTGGCCCTGGCCCTACGCCCCGCAAGGCGTGCCGGCCCTCACGCGGGCGATGATCCGCGCGGACCCCGGTGACCATTTCGACGGAGTGGGTTGGGCGCGTCTGACGGAGACCGCGGCCGCCAGGATCGAACACGAGTACGTCATGTGGGGACGGAAGGAAATCTTTGCCGACTCGCGCGAAGACTCCGGAGCCGCGGACAACGTCAACCAGATCTTGAGCCCGCGCATCGCCGACCGCATGTACCCCTACTAAGCGCGTCCGAACGGGCGATATCCGCTCGTGGGAGGAATGGCTATGAGGATGAGACGACTACCTGTGGTCGCGTTGGGGGCGATGCTGGTCGGACTCCTGACGCTCGTGACCGGGACGGGGCGCATGCTGGCTCCACCGGAGGCGCTGGCTCACAAGGCCAAGCACACGCCGGACCAGCTCGCCGCGTTCCAGGAAGTGTTCATGGACCAAGTGAAGGTCGGCGATCTCCTGTTTCACGGGGACGGCGCCACCGCGGCGCGGTTGAACGTGACGCTCTCGAAGACCGGGATGGCCTGCGCCATGTGCCACCCCTTCGCGTCGGACACGCATCCCCATGAGTTTCCGAAGTTCCAGGAGCAGATGAACGAGTTCGCCACGCTCAGGGATATGATCAACTGGTGTATCGAGAAGCCGAACGAAGGCGTGAAGATCGATCCCAACAGTGAGGCGATGAAGG
>QHRS01000227.1 GCA_003221435.1 Candidatus Rokuibacteriota bacterium | reverse complement strand
GCAGCGAACTCAACAGCTCTTAGCAAGAGATCGGCTCCCACGGTTTCGTGCCGAGTAGATTCTAGCGACATCTCATTTCCTTGTAGGCATAACGGTGGCGGCTAACCGGCGCGCGGCGCCTGCCGCGCGTCCGAGTTCAGCGCGTTGTTAGAGAGCGCCTTCTGGACTGCCGATCCGCGGAGGCGATGAAGAAGAGCAGTCATCTCCGCCAGACCCCGGTTGAGGACGTGAGTGTAGATCATCGTCGTGCTCACGTCCTGGTGGCCGAGCAGTTCCTGGACGATGCGGATGTCGTGGCTCTCCTCCAGCAGGCGGCGTCACCCGACAAGGGTCCGGATCTTCCTGACGGCGATCCCCGCGACGAGCGCCAAACCTACACTGGTCAAGGTCCCGATGAGGAAGTACTCCGCGAAGTGGCTCTTCGTGTCCTCCTTAATCTCGGGATAGCGGACGACGGCCTTTGCCGCCAGCAAGAGGCCCACAGCCGCATCGTACCCGGCGAGGACAAAGGTCAGGATGAGAAACCGCTCCACCCACCCGATGTACTTCCCCGCATTCAGCAGCCCAGGCTTCGATGCCGCTACATTCGCGTGAATTTGGTCCAGAAACGACTGCGTCACCTTCTGCACCACGGCGCCTCCGCCGAACACCACGGCCACGTACGAGGATAAATAGAGGTAGAGTCGCGTGCTGCGAGCGGCGTGGGCCATCAAATCGATCGCACCAGCCCACGACGTCGTCATCCACACCGCCGTGACGCCAACGGCCAGAAGGTGTGCCGCCTGAGCCACCGCCAACGCGATCGGACCGTCATTGGTGAATCGATTCTTGACGTAGTCCAGGACGACGTGGGCTACCGCCAGGGCGACGATGCCAAGGAACAGCCACGCGGTGAGCCCGATGTTGACGGCGGCGCATGCGGCGGCGACATGGAGCGCAGCATGGGCGGCGAAGCCGTGCGGCCGGCGCTTGTTCCGGACGACCCAACCCGGCTGCGCCAGGAACTCGGCCACCACGTGCGCGAGATACAGCTGCAACAGCAGAAGCGTGGTTTGCACCGTCACCGGGGTGCATCCGTCGCTTGCACCCCCTTGAGGGTGTCGGGGGCCCGTTCAAGCGTACGCCGTACGAACGTCGCACCCACCTCGAAGTTCGGCCAGCCCGCAGCGCGCAGCCGCTTGGTGACATTCTGGTGGGCGACGCGAAGTCGCTTGCCGATCTCTTCGCGCGTCAGCCCGAGCAGGCTCCAGCGGATGGCCTCGCACTGGGGCACTGTCCACGCCTGTTGCATGTAGTCGGCAAGGCAGAGAACCGCATCCGCGGGCTCGTCCAGTTCCCGGGCTCCCGTGACGAGCTTCGTCCATCGAACCGGTCCCCGGCCTTTCGCCATGTCGTCAAGCCCCTGCCGGGAGTTGAGAAATGCGGGGCCGTCCTCCTCGTAGGAACTGACACGCTTCGGGGTGCTCATCTCCCCGATGCCGATCGACGCCCGGAAGCGCAGGGGCGGGCGTAGGCCGCCGGTAGCCGCCGTTGCTCGGAGGTATGTCACGATCGCGAAGGCTTGGGCGATGTCAGCGATGACGCACTGAAATTCGTCACCAGCGGTGATGCGGAACGCAAGCGTGGTATGGATGGCCTTCGGAAACCGCCGCTCCGTGTCGGCAAACGCTTGCCGCAGCACCCTGTCGAGTTTTCGGCGGTCCTCGCGGCTGTAGCGGGACGAGTTGATAATGTCGGCGGTCACGACCGCAACTACCCGGCCCGGCTTCGCCATTCCGCACCCTCTACGTGGTGCAACGGGGCTTTGCACCCTTTCACGGGTGCATAGTATGGGGCGACCCGTAGCCGGCTGTCAAGTGCGTCCGTCCTCGAGATACGGGACGTCCTCGAACGGCTTGCTACGGATCTCGTGTCCAAGGTCAAAGCCTGACGCTGAGCGGGCGGCTCGAGCTGGGCGGGTCAACGATCGGAGCGCAGCAAAGGCAATCGTTCATGGGACCGCGGGGTACACTGGGTCCTGTGGAAACGCGGCGACTCGGCGCGACTGATCTGCAGGTCTCCGTCATCGGGCTGGGAACGTGGCAGACCTACGACGTGCCGGATCCGGGCCGTGTCCAGCCCGTCACGGATGCGGTGCTCGCCCACGGCGCCACCTTCTTCGATTCCTCGCCGATGTACGGCGCCGCCGAGCACGTGCTGGCGCAAACGCTCGGCACGCGCCGCAACGGGGTCGTCGTCGCCACGAAAGTCTGGGCCGCCTCGGCCGGCGAGGGCCGCGAGCAGATTCGGCGCGCGCTCGCCTGGTACGGCGGCGGCGTCGACCTCTACCAGATCCACAACCTCGCCGCGTGGGAGACGCACCTGCCCTACCTGGAAGAGCTGCGCGCGCGGGGATCGATCCGCGCGATCGGCATCACCCACTACAGCGCGTCCGAGTTCGACCGAATGGCTGACATCGTCGAGACCGGTCGCGTCGCCGCGATCCAGGTGCCGTACAATCCCGACGAGCGCGAGGTCGAGCGCGCCCTGCTTCCGCTGGCTGCGCGCCGCGGGCTCGGCGTGATCCTCATGCGCCCGCTCGGCCAGGGCGCGCTCGCGCGGACTGCGCCGCCCGAGCGCGAGTTGGCGTTCCTCGCCGAGTACGGGCTCGGGACCTGGCCACAGGCGCTCCTGAATTGGGGCATCAGCGACCGCCGCGTGACCGTCAGCATCCCCGCCACAGGCAACGCCCGGCACGCCATCGACAACTGCGCGGTCGGCGACGCCCGGCGCTTCGACGACGCCGCCCGCGAGCGCGTCGCCAGGCTCGCCGCCCGACTCTGATGTTCGGGCTCGACCGCCACGCCGCGCGGGTGACGGCGACGGTCCTCGTCTTCGCCGCGGCGATCGCGCTGGTCTACGCGCTGCGCCGCGTGCTGCTCCTCTTCGCGTTCTCGCTGTTCTTCGCGTACCTGATCTTCCCGCTGGTGCGCCTGGTCGAGCGCTGGATGCCCAGGGCGTACCGCCGCGCGCTCGCGATCGGCGTCGTCTACCTGGCGCTGCTCGTCGGGCTCGGGGCCGCCGGCGCGAGCATCGTGCCCCGCCTCACCCGCGAGGTCACGAGCCTGGCGCAGAAGGTGCCGAAGATGTCGGAGCAGATCGAGTCGGGGCGCATCGTCGGCAACGTGCTGCAGACGCCGAGCTGGCGGGACGAGGGCGTGCGCCAGCTCGAGGAGATCGTGCGCGCGCACGCGCCGCAGATCATCGACTACGCGCAGCGGGCGGTGACCGGGCTCCTGAAGTGGCTGTCGGGCGCGTGGGTCATCGTGCTGATCCCGGTCCTGGCCTTCTTCATCCTGAAGGACGCGGAGCGCGTCGGCGCTGGGCTCGAGGCGCTCATCGAAGACCCGTCCCATCGCCGCCTCTGGTACGACATCGCGGACGATCTCCACCTCCTGCTCGGCGAGTACGTCCGCGCGCTCATCGCGCTGTCGCTGATCACGTTCGTCGTGTGGTCGCTGCTGTTCTTCCTGGCGGGCGTGCCCTACGCGATGGTCCTCGCCGCGATCGGCGGCACGCTCGAGTTCATCCCCGTCGTCGGTCCGCTCGCCGGCGGCGTGATCGTCGTCAGCGTCGCCCTCTTCACCGGGTATCCGCACCCGTGGCTGCTCGCCGGCTTCGTCCTGGGGTGGCGCCTCGTGCAGGACTACGTGTCGAGCCCGCAGATCATGGGGCGCGGCATCGAGGTCCACCCGGCGCTCGTGATTTTCGGGGTCATCGCCGGCGGGGAGATCG
This sequence comes from Candidatus Rokuibacteriota bacterium, assembly GCA_003221435.1. Lineage (GTDB taxonomy): Bacteria > Methylomirabilota > Methylomirabilia > Rokubacteriales > CSP1-6 > AR9. The sequence continues at coordinate 2,025 of QHRS01000227.1, read as the reverse complement.
GTGGCCCCGCGGGGATGTTCCTGTCGGTCCCGGTCATTGCGGCACTGCGCGTGATCTGGCGGCGGGTCCGGACGCTCCGCCAGACACCGGCGCCTGCCCCCCGGCAGCGGGTAGAGCGTCGCTAGCCCAGCGAAGGGGGCCTCGGCGGCCCCCTCCGAGCCTCCCCCAAGGGACCGATGGCGCCGGGTCGTCGGCGATCATTGCTCCTCAACATGCCGCATGGCATGTTGACGGTGGGCGAGACGACGGGCGAGACCGCGTACGCGGGGGTCGCCTCCTCCATCGGGCCTCGTCTGGCTCGTAACTTGAAACGGCCATAGATGGCGGGCCGGCGGAGAGGAGCATCAGCCCATTGACATTCACCCGATGGGTGTAAAATCCGTCGTGATGCGACCTCGAGACAGCTTCCAGGAATTCGAGGCCACCAGCATCTTCTGCCCGCGCTGCCGGCGCGCCACGCCGGCCCGCCAGAAGCTCCTGCTCGTCCTGCCGGACGGCAACAAGTACGACTACGTGTGCGCCGAGTGCGGCACCGCCGTCGGCGGCAAAACGGACAACGACCCGACGAACTTCCACAGCACCGTTCCCCCGCCGCGCCTGCCGCGCCGCTGAGCTTTCGCATCGGAGGGGGCCTCGACGGATTGACATGCCCCAAGTCGGCCGCGCTGACGCCGCGGTGCGTGGCGCGCCCCGACTCGCGTCCGCGCGCGCCCCGCCGATCCTCGGTCAGGCCAGCAGGCCGGCGATGATGCCCGTGAGAAAGACGCCGTCGAACGTGCCCGCGCCGCCGATCGCGACGAGCGGCGCCCCGAGCTCGGCGATCTTGTCGAGATTCAGGAGGTCGGCGCCGATCAGCGTGCCCATGGAGCCCGCGACGTACGCGAGTGGCGGGGCGCGCCGGAACTGGAGCAGCAAGCCGACGCCCGCCGCGATCAGCGGGGGCACGAAGATGGGCACGGCGATGCCGACGCCCGGGACGATGCGTGCCAGTGAATGCACGACAACCGCGACGAGGGCGATGCCGATCAGCATGCGTCCGTACGTGCCGAAGCGGAGGAAGAGATAGGCCGACACGAGGATCGGGATCAGGGCGCCACCGACGTTGATCGCGACCACCGTCACCCCCTGCTCGATCACCGCCGGCACCTCGTACCGCAAGCCGAACATCCAGTCCTCCTGCGGCGGCAGCACGCGCACCACCGGCACCCGGTACAGGGGGATGTTGACGTAACTGCCAATGAGCGACAGCAGCATGACGGCGAACACGTAGCGCGGCCGCACGCCGACCTTCCGGTACGCGTAGGCGAGGATCCGCACCTCAACGACGAAGACGAACACCGCTAAGAGAATGAAGAGCAGAAGGAAGAAGGGCAGCGCGAGCGGCGAGTAGATCACGTGCGGTATTATGCCCGGCCGCCTCGCGGAAGACCAGCAGGCCGCCCCCCAAGGCCCATCTGCTTCGTTGCCTCGGTCGCTCCTCCCTGCGACGTACAACCGCGTACGTCTCAGTCGTCGCTCCTTCGCCGCCTCGCATCTGGGCCTTGGGGGACGGCCTGCCGGGTTTTTCAGCATCGCTGCCAGCGCGGTATGATCGAGGTGTGGAGCCCGCCTCCGGCGTCGACCACGGACGCATGAGCTTCCTCGGAGGGGGGCGCCGCCCCCCTTCCGAACCTCCCCCCGAGATGACGCCGGCAAAGCCGGCGTCCGAACGGTGCGTCGACAGTCGCGAGGGGAGGGTAGTCCCATGAGCCTCCCGCGCCACGCAGCGTCCAGAGGATGTCTGGACGCCATCGCGCGCAACATCGAAAGGGTCATGAAGGGGCAGTCGGCCGCGATCCGAAAGCTCCTGGCCGCGTTCGCAAGCGGGGGCCATGTCCTGCTGGAGGATTACCCGGGGACGGGCAAGACCACGCTCGCCAAGGCGCTGGCGATCTCCGTCGGCGCCCGGTTCAAGCGGGTGCAGTTCACGCCCGACCTCCTGCCCTCCGATCTGCTCGGCGTGTCGATCTTCGACCAGAAGGATCA
>QHRS01000226.1 GCA_003221435.1 Candidatus Rokuibacteriota bacterium | reverse complement strand
CATCGATGACGCCGGACGTCCCCGCCGCGCCCGTCGAAACCCGCACGGGAAGCTGATCCGTGGACGGTCTGAAGGGCGAGTTCGCGCCGGTTCTCGAGCGCTTCCCGCGCGAGCGCCACTGGCTGCTACCGGCGCTCCAGGCGGTCCAGCACGCCCTCGGGTATCTGCCGTCCGCGGCGCTGACCGAGATCGGCGCCCACCTGCGCGTGCCGCTCAGCGAAGTCTACGGTGTCGCGACGCACTACCCCGAGTTTCGGCTGAAGCCGCGGGGCACGCACCACATCCGTGTGTGCAGGGGCGTGAGCTGCGCCCTGCTGGGCGGGCGCGGCTTGCTCGAGGCGGTCGCGCGACAGTACGGGATCGAGCCGGGCGAGTGGTCGGTCGGCGACGTCGTCACACTCGAGCCGGCGGACTGCTTCTTCGAGTGCTCGATCGCGCCCGCGCTCGAGGTGGACGGGCGGTACCGAGGGCGCGTGAGCCCCGCCGACATCCCCGGGCTGGGCCACTGGTTCGCGGAGTCGGCCGGCGCCCGCGCCGCGGGGACCGCGTCGCCCCCGACTCCGCGCGCGGCGCCGGCGGCCGGCTCGGCTGCCGAAGCGCTCGCGGCGCTGGTCGCGCAGGCGGAGGGGCGCCGGTCCGTGCGCAGGGGGCTCCGCCTCCTCGTGCAGATGGGCACGTGCGGACGAGCCGTGGGCGCCGAGCCGCTGCTGCACGCGTTGCGCGAGACGGTCGCGGCGCGGGGCATCGCCGCCGACGTGATCGAGGGCGCGTGCAACGGCATGTGCTATGCCGCGCCGCTCGTCGAGGTGCAGCGGGACGGCTGGCCCCGCTTCCTCGTCGAGCGGCTCCCGACAGAGCGGGTTCCGGCCTTCCTCGATCGCCTGATCGCTGATGGCGGCGACTCCTCGCGGATGCCGGTCCAGGGCGTCGTGTGGGCCGCGGCGAGCTGGCGGGGGCTCGTGCCCGTCGCCGAGCATCCGTTCTGGAAGGCTCAGGAGCGTGTGCTCCTCGCGAGGTGCGGCGCGATCGATCCGGACGACCTCGACGACGCCGTGCTGAACGGCGCGTACGGTGCCCTCGCCCGCGCGCTCGACGGCCCGCCGACAGCGGTGATCGAGAGCGTCAAGGCCTCCGGACTGCAGGGGCGGGGAGGCGCGTTCTTTCCGACGGCGCTCAAGTGGGAAGCCTGTCGCACGGCCGCGGGCGAGCCCAGGTACCTCGTGCTGAACGGCGAAGAGGGTGAGCCCGGGATCTTCAAAGATCGCCACCTGATGGAGGGCGATCCCCACCAGGTGCTCGAAGGCGTGCTGCTCGCCGCCTACGCCGCCGGCGCGACCCGCGCGATCCTGTACGTCCACGGAGAGGCCGAGCTGTCGGCCGAGCGCCTCGGGCGCGCCGTGGCCCAGGCGCGTGCGGCGGGGATCGTCGGCGACCGGATGCTCGGCCGCGACGTCGCCTGCGGGGTCGAGCTGCGTCGCGGCGCGGGCGGCTTCGTGCTCGGCGAGGAAACCGCGCTGCTCGAGTCGATCGAAGGCCGCCGGGCCATGCCGCGCACGCGGCCACCGTTCCCGGTCGAGTCGGGTCTCTGGGGCAAGCCGACCGTGATCAATAACGTCGAGACGCTCGCGGCGATCCCGGCGATCGTGTCCCGGGGCGGCTCGTGGTTCGCGAGCCTGGGCACGGCGAAAGCGCCCGGCACGAAGGTCTTCGGGCTGTCCGGTTCGCTCAGCCGTCCCGGCGTCGTGGAGATGCGCAACGGCGTCACGCTGCGCACGCTCCTCCAGGAGGTCGGCGGCGGCGCGCTCGACGGTGCGGCCTTTCAGGGCGCCGTCGTCGGCGGGCCGTCCGGCACGATCGTCCCCGCGGCGCTCTTCGATGTCCCCATGGAGCCGCGCGAGCGGGTCTCGCCGGGCACCGGGGGGATCGTCGCGGTGCCGGCGGGCGCCTCGGTGCTCGAGATCATCAAGACGCTGCTCGCGTTCAACGCGAACGAGTCGTGCGGCAAGTGCACGCCGTGCCGCGAGGGGACGCCGCGCCTCCTGGCGATGATCGACGAGTTCCGGGCGTCGGCCGAGCCGTCGCGTGTGGAGGAGCGGATGCGTGAGCTCGCGACGACGATCCAGCTTGCGTCGCTCTGCGGCCTGGGACAGGCGGCGCCGCTCGCGCTCCTGCGCGGGCTCGAGACGTTCCTCGACGCGTCCTCGCGCGGGTCGGGCGGATCGCCGACGACGTGACGGAGCCGCTCCTCGAGTGCGTTCCCAACGTGAGCGAGGGGCGCGATCGCGCGATCATCGCGTCACTCGGCGATGCGATCGAGTCCGCCGGCGCGCGCGTGCTCGATGTCCACGCCGACGTCGATCACAATCGCTCGGTCTTCACGTTCATCGGGACCCTGGCCACCGCCGAGGCGGCGGCGCTGGCGCTCTGCCGTCTCGCCGTCGAGCGGCTGGATCTGCGGACCCACCGGGGTGTCCATCCCCGCATCGGCGCCGTCGACGTCATTCCGTTCGTCCCGATGCGCGGCGCCCGCATGGCCGACGCGGTGCGCGCGGCTCACCGGATCGGCGCGATGCTCGGTCGGGACCTCCAGGTGCCCGTCTTCTACTACGGTGAAGCTGCGCTCGTGCCCGAGCGGCGCGAGTTGCCCGCTCTCCGGCGCGGCCAGTTCGAAGGGCTGGCCGCGGGCATGCGCGCGGCGGGCGGCGCGCCCGATGCAGGCCCGCGGTCTCCCCACCCCACAGCGGGCGCGACGGCGATCGGCGCGCGCGGGATTCTGATCGCCTTCAACGCCGTGCTCGACAGCGACGCGCTCGCCGTGGCGCGCGATATCGCCCGGTCGGTCCGGGAATCGTCCGGGGGGCTCTCTGGCGTGCGCGCGCTCGGCGTGCCGCTTGCCAGTCGCGGCCGCGTGCAGGTCACGCTGAATCTGCTGAACTACCGGCTGACCCCGATCGCCGCCGTCGTCTCGGCGATCGAGGCGGAGGCCGCCCGCCGCGGCGTGCCCGTGCTGGAATACGAGCTTGTCGGCTGCGCTCCCGATGAGGCGTTCACCGGTGTCGATCGCACGCGGGTCCGGATGTCGCCGACCCAGCTCATCGAGGTTGCCCTGCTCGGCGCCGATTCGACCGTCGTCCCGCGCGTGGCGTCGCGTCGGGCCTGACGGGACGCTCCACTGACAGGATGCTCCGCTGCTGTTGTTGACAAGTGAAATGGCCGCATCTGTTTGACACGTGATCTGACCGCTTTCACCCAGGGGCTGGGCAAGGCTTCGGCGTAGTCGGGATTCAGCCCGATGGCTCCGGGACATATGGCGTCGCAGCCTAGGCGCCGGCTCCAGAACCTCTGGAGCCGGCGCCTAGGCCGGCTCGCTGGATCCGCGCTCGGTTGCCGTTGCCACGTCCGCCAGATCACGGTCTCATTGCAGATTCCCATCACGAGTTGGCCGCCCGCTCTCTTCTCTCGGCCGTGGCACGCCGGTTGCTCCCATCTCATACCCGGAGATTTTGTCTCCGGCTCGCTACCCCATTGCGGCGGTGCAGCGAGCGTCGAGAACCCTGTTATGGGCGGCTCCGGAGCGCTCGGGACCGCCCGCACAACCGAGGAGGCGTCGATGCATCGAATCCTGTTCGTCCCTCTCGCAGTGCTGTTACTGGCCCTGACAGCGACCGTGGCGGCCGGCCAGAATCCGGGGGCAGTGCCCCCGGAACAGATCCAGGCCTACTTGAACGGGTATAAAGAGGTCCCGGCTGTTTCCACTCGCGCCTCAGGCCAGTTTCGGGCCGAGCTTTACGAGACCGAGCTCTACTACGAGCTGACCTACGCCGACATTGAGGCTCCGGCGACCG
>QHRS01000222.1 GCA_003221435.1 Candidatus Rokuibacteriota bacterium | reverse complement strand
CTTTCGCGGGAACCCGGCACGCAAATTCAGTACCGAACGTTGTCATGGGAGGCGAGAGTGAACTGCGCGGATCGCGATCGGAAGGCTTCGCGCGATAACCGCCCGAAATCCCAGAGGAGGCAGGGTTCGTGAGAGGTGCGGGAAGCGCTTCGATCAGGGCTCGAGGCCCTGGTGTCTCCGCCAGACCCCTCTGGCGCGGAGACCAGAGCGCATGTGCCGCGTCAGGGGACCAGGAACTCCTCGACGCGGATGCCGTGGCGCTTCATCTTGAGATGAAGCGTCTTGAAGTCGGTCCTGAGGACCCGCGCCGCCTCGCTCTTGTTTCCTCGGGTGCTTTCGAGGGCCCGGCGGATGGCCAGCCGCTCGGCCACGGCCGCGGCCATATCGGTGCTCTCCTTGAGCGAAGGCGCCGAGGAGCCGGGGTCGACAGCCGCGGGCGATTCGGAGGCTGTCGCGGCCAGAGGGATGAGGTCCTGCGGCCTGATGAGATCCGTGCTCGAGAGCACGGCCCGGCGGATGACATTCCGGAGCTCCCGGACGTTGCCCGGCCACGGATACCGGAGGAGCAGCTGCACGGCCTCTTCCGAGAGGCCCTGGACGGGCCGCCGCAGCTCCATGCTCGCTTCCGCCAGAAATCGCCGCGCCAGGTAGACGATGTCCTCCCGGCGCTCCCGGAGAGGCGGCACCACGATGACAAATTCGCTCAGCCGGTAGTAGAGGTCCTGTCGGAAGCGGCCGCCCCCCATCTCGCGGTCCAGGGGCACGTTGGAGGTGGCGACGATCCGCACGTCGACCGGCAGCGGGCTCTTGCCGCCGAGGACGTGCACGTGGCGCTCCTGGAGGACCCTGAGAAGCTTCGCCTGGGTCACGATGGGGAGATTAGCGATCTCATCGAGAAACAGGGTCCCGCCCTCGGCCAGCTGGAAATGTCCGTCCTTTCGGCGGTCCGCTCCCGTGAACGCACCGCGCTCGTAGCCGAACAACTCGGACTCGATGAGCGTGTCGGGTATGGCCCCGCAGTCCAGAGCGACGAAGGGCTTGCCTCGCCGGGCACTGAGCTCATGGATCGCGCGCGCGACCAGCTCCTTGCCGGCGCCGGTCTCACCCTGGATGAGGACCGTGAGGGTCGATTCGGCCACTTGGCGGACCTGATCGATGACCGGCTGAAGCTCTCGGCTCGGCCCCATGAGCCACCGCAGGTGTCCGCGTTCGCGCAGCTGATTCCTGAGCCCCTCGATCGTGGCGCCGAGCTCATAGCGCTCCAGGGCCCGCCGAACCTCCATGACGATTTCGTCGGTGTGCTGGGGCGGCTTGGTCATGTAGTGGTAGGCGCCGAGGCGCATGGCGTGAACGGCCGATTGAATGTCCCCGTAGCCCGTGAGGATGATCACGGGGACGTGCGGAGCGGTCGTCTTGAGCCGGCTCAGGGTCTCCAGGCCATCCAGGCCGGGCATCCGGAGATCGAGGATGATGACCTTCGGTGGAAGCGATTGGACCTGATCCAGCGCCGTCTCGCCGTCCTCGGCGGTGACGACGTCGAAGCCTTCGACAAGCAGGACTCCGGCGAGCGCCTTCCGGACGGCGGCGTCATCGTCCACGATCAGGACCCGCGGTGATGCCCCCCCCTCCTGGCCGGGGGCGCCCGCGGACGCGTCGAACGCATCGAGGTCGAGCCCAACTCGAGCCGGCGCGGAGAGGGCGGCGCCCCCTAGCGTGTCGGCCGGCAAGCCGGCCGCTCCGGCAGGATCGAGCGACGGCGCGCCGGTACTGGCGAAGCACCCACGACGTCGGAGCATGGCGAATCGCCCTCCGAAACGACCGATTTCGCCGGAGGGTAGCATTCGTCGTCGCCGACGGGCAAGTGGTAAGTCATGAGGTAGCCACGCGCCGGCCCTCGGTGCCGTCCCCGGCTCAGTTTCGTCTTGACGGAGCGCGGCCAGGCACCCCATAGTCCTCGTCGCAAGTTCGGCAGTCTGACCTCGTTCGCTGTGGGGAGGCGCCATGCTGAAGGTTGTGTCGCAGCCCGTCTTCGGCACCGCTGAGGGTCTGCGGGGCTCATGACCGCGGACCTGATCCACCAGCTGATACCGCTGCTGGCCCTCGGTCTGAATCTGGTTCTCCTCAGCAGCGCCCTCGCCGCCGACCGCAACAGCCCACGCAACCGGTTCTTCGCGGCGCTCGCCTCGGCCCTCGCACTCTGGAATCTCGGCGTTTTCGGACTTCGCTCGACGACGGGCCCGTCGGCGGCGCTCGCGTGGGAGCGCCTCCTCCACTTCGGCGTCATCCCGATCCCGGTGCTCTTTTATCACTACGTCCTCGTTTTCCTGGATGCCGGCCGGCGTCGTCGGTCGTTGATCGTCGGCTACGTTCTCTGCGGCTTTTTCCTGGCAGTCAGCCCCACGCCCGCCTTCATGACGGGGGTCCGGAGCACCGACTGGGGCTTCACGCCGGCGGCGGGGCCGCTCTACGTCCCGTTCTTCATCTACTTCCAGACCTATCTGGTCGTTGGGCTCGTGTGGCTCTGCCGCGCCTACCGGTCCGTGCAGTCGAGTTTCCGGAAGAACCGGACGCTCCTCGTCATCTCCGGTGGAGTCGTGAGCTTCCTCGGCGGCGCAATCGACTTCAGCCGCTTCATCTTCGGGTGGGAGCGGCTGTACCCGGTCGGGATCCCGTGCAATGCGGTCTTCTCGTTGGCACTCGGGGTCGCCCTCGTTCGCTACCGGCTGATCGACCTCGGCATCCTCGCCAAACGCTCGGTCCTCTATCTCCTGACGACCCTCGCGCTCGCCCCCGTCCTCTTCCTCGGGCTCTACGTGGTGGATCATCTCACCTCGGATCACGTCACGCCGGGCCACGAGCTGAGCACGAGCCCGCGATTCCTCGCGGTGCTGCTCCTCGGTCTCAGCGTGGTCCTGCCGCTGCTGCGGAAGCTCGAGGATCTCCTGGACCGCCTCATGTTCGAGCACCAACACGGGGTACGGGATGCCCTCGTCGCGCTGAGCAAAGAGATGTCGTCGATCCTGGGGGTCCGCAACCTCGGAGAGGCCCTCACGGCGGGGCTCGTCAGCCGCATCCCGGTCATGCATGCTAGCTTCCACCTGCCCGATCCGGCGACGCAGAGCTTCGTCCCGTTTTCGAGCGTGAGCTTCGGGGCGGACGAGCGCTCCGCCCGCGTCGGGCTCGACGACACCGTGACGCAATGGCTCAGCGAGACAAGGAAGACCCTCGTCGTCGAGGAGGCCGCCTTTCAGGCGGTCGCCGACGCTCGGACCCGAGCCGCCACGAACGGCCTGGAGGCGGCGCGGGTCGCGGTGCTCCTGCCGCTGTTGCGGGAGGGGAAGCTCACGGCCATCCTCGTGGTCGGCGAGAAGCTGTCGGGCGAGATCTTCGATTCCAATGAGATCCAGCTCCTGGAGACGCTGGCGGAAGAGACCGCGATCGCCCT
>QHRS01000221.1:4136-5409 GCA_003221435.1 Candidatus Rokuibacteriota bacterium | reverse complement strand
GCCGCCTCTCGTCCGGACGCCGACGACCGTAGGCCCGACCGAGTCGACAACCGAGACGACAGCCTCTGAGTAGGCATCAAGCAGATTTACGTCGTCGGTAGAGCGTCCTCCAGCTCTGCTATCCCGCTGCTCATCAGCATTGGCGGAGACGAAGTCGATCACACCCCGCATGACAGCCTCCTGTCACTGGGATGTCCACGGGTGTTCGAGAGGTTCCTCGCGCTCACAGGCGTCGCGCCTTGAAAAACTCCCTCAGCAGGGCTGCGCACTCCTCGGCGAGCACCCCGCCCGTGACGCGCGCCGCGTGATTCAGCCGTCCGTCCTCCAGCAGGCGATACAGCGACACCGCCGCGCCGGCCTTCGGGTCCGCCGCGCCGAAGATGACCTCCTCGATCCGGGCGCTCACAATCGCGCCGCAACACATGACGCACGGCTCGACGGTCGCATAGAGGGACGCGCCCGGGAGCCGGTGATTCCCGGTCTTGCGACCGGCCTCGCGGATGGCCAGCATCTCCGCGTGCGCCGTCGCGTCGCTGAGGCCGACCGGCTCGTTGTGGGCGACCGCGACGATTTCCCCGCCGATCACGACCACCGCGCCGACCGGAACCTCGCCCGCCTCGGCGCCGCGGCGCGCGGCCGCGAGCGCGGCTCGCATGAATTGTTCGTGGGGGGAGGGCAACAACACGGCGACCTCCAAACGGTACCGGTAACTCTCGACAGAATCAAGCTACGCTGTTCTTGACCGGCGTCAGAACGGCCAGCTACGCTGAGCTTCAGTGCTCCGCCTCGCCGTCATCGTGCGGCTGCGACGAACGCAGCCGCTACGTTCCAGCTCTCTTCCCCTGCCCCCGCACAGTGCGCTACGATCCCCGCGCGGATGTACGCCCGCAAGATCTGCCGGGAATCGAGGCGTACAGGGGCAGTCGCGGTTGAGGAGGGGCGCATGGAAAACACCGGGCGTGATGGTGTCGCCGATGGGATCGGTACCGGGAACGGGGCAGACGCAGACACGGCTCGGATCACGCGACGTCGCTTCCTTAAAAAGACCCTCCTCGGAGGCGGCCTCGCGACGAGCGCATTCTTGGAACGGGCTCGCCTCTCGATTCCGGTGGCACACGGCCAAGACATGGTGTGGCTGAACATCCGCGTCGATAAACGGATCGCTTCTCAAGGACAGTACTCCCGGGCCAGCGCATGGACCAGCTCCGACAGGGAGGGACGAATCCGGGTCGCCGTCAAGAGATTACATCTCGTTCTCGATGCCCACGACCAT
>QHRS01000221.1:0-4108 GCA_003221435.1 Candidatus Rokuibacteriota bacterium | reverse complement strand
CCGACCTTCGGATTGATGAATCCCACGCCGGTTCCGGAAATGTGAAAGCGCGAGCGCGGGCATGGTGTGAGGGGCCGGACATCAGCCCCCTCGAACGATCGGCGTAGGCGCAGGGAAAAGACGGCTCGCCAAGTGCTGGAAGGAAGTGGCGCGCCCTGAGGGAATTGAACCCCCGACCTTCGGATTCGTAGTCCGACGCTCTATCCATCTGAGCTAAGGGCGCGTGGCGGAGAGGCAGGGATTCGAACCCTGGACAGAGCTTTTGGCCCTGTAACCGCTTAGCAGGCGGCTGCCTTCGGCCGACTCGGCCACCTCTCCAAGGGCGAAGCCCCTGTAGTATAGGAAGGTTCGTGCGCCGTTGCCAGCGAATGTCAGCCGTGATCCTGAATTGGCGGAGGGGGAGGGATTCGAACCCCCGATCCCCTTGCGGGGATGCCCGCTTTCAAGGCGGGTGCCTTCGACCGGACTCGGCCACCCCTCCGGGGGCGACTTTTTCTGTAGAATACGCTGTGGCCAAGGTGCCCGCCAACCAGGCCACCGTGGAGGACCCGATGCCACGCATCGCGCTCGCGCTCGTCGCTGTCGCACTGACGCTCGTCTCCGTCGCGCACTCGGCCGACCGGACCCGCTACTCCGGACGCATCAAGGAGGTCACCCCGTCCCACCAGTCGATCACGCTGCAGGAACTGGGCCCGGGGATGGAGCTCGAGAAGGGTCGGGTCGTCGACCGCCGGATCGTTCTCACGCCGGACACGCAGATCAACCTGGCCACGAGAGCCGGCGAGAATGAGACGACCGAGTGGCCCGGCGGGTTCAAGGAGTCCCCACTCCCCGCCGGCGACCTGCGCGTCGGCGACTACGCGACCGCCGAGACCGAAGCAAAAAACGGCCGGCTGATCGCCATCTCGATCGTCGTCATCCGGCCGACAGGCCCGTCGCGGTGATCCGCCCGGCGCCTCCGAGGTACGGCCGGAGCGCCAGGGGAATCGTGACGCTGCCGTCCTCCTCCTGGTAATTCTCGAAGATGGCGATCAGCGTGCGGCCGACCGCGAGGCCCGAGCCGTTCAGGGTGTGACAGAAGTCGGCCTTCCCGCCCGCGGCGGGCCGGTAGCGGAGGTCCGCGCGGCGGGCCTGAAAGGCTTCGCAGTTCGAGCATGACGAGATCTCGCGATACTCGCCCTGGCTCGGCAGCCAGACCTCGAGATCGTACGTCTTCGCCGCGGCAAAGCCCGTATCGGTCGTGCACAGCAGCATGACGCGGTAGGGCAGCTCGAGTCGCCTCAGCACCTCCTCGGCGTTCCGCACCAGCGAGTCCAGCTCGTCGTACGAGGTCGCCGGCGTCGTGATCTTCACCAGCTCGACTTTGTCGAACTGGTGCTGCCGGATCATCCCGCGCGTGTCCTGCCCATAGGTCCCCGCCTCGCGCCGGTAGCAGGGCGTGTAGGCGACGTAGCGCTTCGGCAGCGCCGCCTCGGGCAAGGACTCGCCGCCGTGAAGCGCGGTCAGCGGCACTTCCGCGGTGGGGATCAGGTACAGCGTGCGGTTGTCGTCGGCCTCGACCGTCTTGAAGAGCTGCTCCTCGAACTTCGGGAGCTGCGCCGTGCCCCGCATGGTGGCGGCGTTCGCCAGGTGCGGCACCGCCAGCTCCGTGTACCCGTGCTCGCGCGTGTGGAGATCGAGCATGAACTGGATCAGCGCCCGCTCGAGCCGCGCGGCCGCGCTCCAGAGCACGACGAAGCGCGACTTCGCGAGCTTGGTGGCGCGCTCGAAGTCGAGAATGCCGAGGGCCTCGCCGATCTCCCAGTGCGACTTCGGCGCGAACGCGAAGGCGCGCGGCGCGCCCCAGCGCCGAACCTCGACGTTGTCGTCGGCCGACGCTCCGGCCGGCACCGATTCGTGCGGCAGATTCGGCAGCGCGACGAGCAGCGCCTCGATCTCCGCGTCGAACCGCTTGAGCGCTTCGTCGAGCTCCTTGATGCGGTTCGATCTCGCCCGCATGTCTTCCCGGACGTCGCGGGGGATCGCGCCTCCGGGATACTCGCGGGCGATCCTTTTCGACGCGCGATTGTGTTCGGCCTTGAGCTCCTCGGCTTCCTTTACCACTTCGCGTCGATGCCGGTCGGCTTCGAGAAGCTCCTTCAGCGCGGTGCCGTCGACGCCGCGCGTGACGAGCGCGCGCCCCACCGCCTCGGGCTGCTCGCGGATGAGTCGGAGCGGGAGCAACGGCCGACTACGGGGTTTCGGCGGGGGCCTGCTCGGCTTCGACCCTGGCGATGGAGCCGACGCGGTCGTCGGGCTCGAGGTCGATGATCCGAACGCCCCACGTGTTGCGGCCCTGTGAGGAGACGTCGGCGGAATGGAACCGGATGATCTTTCCCTTCGTGGTGACGACCAGAATGTCGTCGGACTCACGCACCTGGAGCATGCCGACGACGTTGCCGTTCCGTCCGCCGGTCTTGATGTCGATGATGCCCTTGCCGGCGCGGCCCACCAGCCGGTACTCCTCGAGCGGCGTCCGCTTGCCGTAGCCGCGCTCGGTGACCGTCAGGATCAGCGTGCCTTCCTGAACGACGTCGGCGGCGATCACCTCGTCGCCTTCCTCGACGTCGATCCCGCGCACGCCACCGGCGGTCCGTCCCATCGGGCGGACCTCGTCCTCGGTGAAGCGGATGCTCATGCCAAGCTTGGTGGCGATCATCACCTCGCGCTGGCCGTCCGTGCGGCGCACCGTGATGACCTCGTCCCCCTCGTCGAGCCCGATCGCCTGGATGCCGCCCGCTCGCGGGTGCGAGTAGGCCTCGAGGTCGGTCTTCTTCACCTTGCCCTGCTTGCTCGCGAACAGGATGTACCCGCCGGTGGTGAAGGCCCGCACGGGCACGCAGGTCGCGACGCGCTCGTTGTCGCCGAGCGCGAGCAAGTTCACCATCGCCTTGCCCTTGGCCTGGCGGCCGCCCTCCGGGATCTCGTGCACCTTGAGCCAGTGGACCTTGCCGAGGTTCGTGAAGAAGAGCAGGTACGAGTGCGTGGAGGCGACGAAGACGTCCTCGATGATGTCCTCTTCCTTCGTTTCCATCGCCGTCACGCCCTTGCCGCCGCGCCGCTGACTCCGGTACGCCTCGACGTGCGTGCGCTTGATGTAGCCCGAGCGCGTGATCGTGACGACCATCTCCTCGTCGGCGAGCAGGTCCTCGATGGTCAGCTCGGTCGTCTCCGTCAGGATCTCGGTGCGGCGCTCGTCCCCGTACTCCTCCTTGAGCGTCAGCAGCTCCTGCCGGATGATCGCCATCACCTTCTCCTCGGACGCAAGGATCGCGCGGAGCTCGGCGATCAGCGCGAGCGTCTGCTCGTGCTCCTCGACCACCTTGTGGCGCTCGAGCTGCGTCAGCCGCTGCAGGCGCATGTCGAGGATCGCCTTGGCCTGGATCTCGGAGAGCTCGAGCTGGCGCACCAACGCGTCCCGCGCGGCGTCCGGGCTCTCGGCCTGACGGATCAACCGGATCACGAGGTCGAGCTGCTCGACGGCCTTCCGCAGGCCCGCGAGGACGTGCGCCCGCTCCTCGGCCCGCGCCAGGTCATACCGGGTCCGCCGCGTCACGATCTCGCGGCGGAAGCGGATGAAGGCCTCGAGCATCTGCCTGAGGTTGACCACCTGGGGCCGGCGGTCGACGAGGGCGAGCATGATGATCCCGAACGTCGTCTGCATCTGCGTGTGCTTGAAGAGCTGGTTCAGGATGATCTGCGGGAGCTCGTCGCGGCCGAGCTCGAGCACGACCCGGATGCCTTCGCGGTTGGACTCGTCCCGGATCTCCGAGACGCCTTCGATCTTCTTCTCACGCCGGAGCTCGGCGATCTTCTCGATCAGGCTCGCTTTGTTCACCTGGTACGGCAGCTCGGTGATGATGATCGCCTCGCGACCGCCCCGCATCTTCTCGACGTGGGCCTTCGCGCGGAGCGTCAGCGTGCCGCGGCCGGTGGTGTACGCGTCCCGGATTCCGGCGGCGCCGTAGATGTACCCGCGCGTGGGAAAGTCCGGTCCCGTGATCACCGTCATGAGCGCCTCGATCGGCGTGTCCGGCTGGTCGATCAGCATCACGAGCCCGTCGATGAC
>QHRS01000220.1 GCA_003221435.1 Candidatus Rokuibacteriota bacterium | reverse complement strand
TCGGCGAACCAACTCGTGAGGTCGCGCATGTCAGATCATCTCTTCCGTCCACAGGTGCGGTGCGTGCTCGTCGCCGCCATGACTCTGGGTTTCGCTCTGGTGTTCGGTGCAACCGCTGCACGCGGAGCCGTCTGGTACGTACGTCCGGGCGGCGGCGGGGACGCGACGACCATCCAGGGCGGGCTGGCCCTCGCGCAATCGGGCGACATGGTGCGCGTCGCGGCTGGCACCTATATGGAGCATGATCTCCAGCTTCCGCCCGGCGTTACCCTGGTCGGCGAATCGGGTCGCGACTCCACCGTCATCGACGCGCAGGATCTGGGACACGGCGTGATCGGCGCCGACAGCGCGGTCGTCAGCGGCTTCACCATCGAGCACGCCGGGCCGCTCAATCGTCACGCCGTCTACTGCTATCAGACCTCTCCGGCTGTGCTCTACAATCGCTTCGTCGACAACTTCGAACGCACGATCGTGCTCTACCGATCCACATCCGAGGTCGCCGGGAACGAGTTCTTCACCTTTGCGGGCGCCCCGAGCTCGCATGTGACATCGGCCCAGTCGACGCCGTGGATTCACGACAACGTGTTCCACGCCGACGACCCCAACGGCAACATCTCCGCGATCGAGATCTCCGACGTCGGGCCGGGCGGCATCGGCGCGGCCCGGGTCGAGAACAACGTCATCCACGGACGCACGTTCATCTCCGACCTGACGCGGACCGACACGACGCGCGTGACCGGCAATGTGTGCATCGTCCAGAATGGATTCAGCGAGGTCTTCAACATCGCGTTCAATCCCAGTCCCCTGCTGATCCGGAACAACACCATGGTCGGAGGATCCGGAGTGTTCCTCCAGGGCAACTCGAAGGCCGTGCTGCTGGGGAACATCGTGGTCGACGGCCGCTATGGGATCCAGGCTTCGGGGGGCGAGATCGTGCTGGACTGCAACGATGTCTTCCATTGCGAGACAGGCTATTCCGGCGTTTCGCCCGGACCTCACGACTTCTCCGCGAACCCCTTGTTCTGCAGCGCCGCCACCGGCAACTACCAGTTGCAGAACACCTCGCCGTGCGCGCCCGGGCTCACCCCCGACGATTGCGGCCTGGTCGGCGCACTGCAGGTCGCATGCGCCCCCACGATTACGTTCACGATCACGGCAAGCGCGGGCCAGGGCGGCACCATCACCCCGAGTGGCGTCGTGCAAGTGAGCAGCGGAGCCGACCAGAGTTTCATCATGACACCAGACCCCGGCTATCACGTGGCGGACGTGCTGGTGGACTCTGCCTCGGTGGGTGGCGTCACCGACTACACCTTCCACAATGTCGACGGCAACCACACCATTGCGGCCAGTTTCGAGTTGACACCGCCCCCGCCTCCACCGGCCGCGCTCGAGGTCAACCGGATCCGAATGGCGGTTTCCCCGGGAGGGTCGTTCGCCAGCGACCCCACGTTTTCGACGGGGGGGCTCGAGTTCCCGAGGGGAAGCGGCAAGACGGTGGTGTTCGCATCCGGGCTGTGGCTGGGTGCGGTGGTCAACGATTCGACGCAGGTCACGGTGGCGGAGTATTCGGACGAGTTCCGCCCGGGAGCGATGCTGAACGGCGGTCCGGACGACCCGAACCGGCCCGAATATCGAGTCTATCGCCTCGATCGTCAGTACGCATCGGGGGCGGCGCGCGATTCGGCGCTGGCCGCTTACAACGCGGGCGCGGTCCCGCACGGCGCTCCCGCGGTGAGCGTCTTGACCAACGGCAAACTCGATATCCCGGGTGACGAGATGCTGTGGCACGTGTACAACGATGCCGACCCCACGTGGCACACCAATCCCGCCGGCCATTCGCAGCCGCTCGGAGTCGAGATCCAGCAAACCGCGTATGCCTTCAATCGCTCCGGCGCATTGGACAACACCGCGTTCCTGAAGTTCAGGATCATCAACAACGGCACGAACCTGCTCCGGGACATGTACGCCGCGCTTTGGAGCGATCCCGATCTGGGCGGTTTTGCCGACGACTTGGTGGGGTGCGATTCGACCCGAAGCTTGGGCTACTGCTACAACGGCACCAACAACGATCCCGTCTACGGCTCGGCACCACCGGCCGTGGGCTACGACCTCTTGAGGGTGGTCAAGACGGGGGGCTCGGACTTGGCGCGCGGGGCCACCTCGTTCATGCAGTACCTCAACGGCGGCGACCCCCAGACTCCCACCCAGTCGTATAACTTTCTGCTCGGGCGGCTGGCCGACGGCAGCGCCATCACCAATCCGATCACCAGCCAGCTCACCACCTACTTCTACTCCGGCGATCCCGTGGCTGGGACCGGCTGGCTGGACAGCAACCCGGGCGATCGCCGCTTCCTGCTTCCCTCCGGGCCCTTCACCCTGGCGCCTGCAGAGACCTTGGAGCTGGTCGGCGCGATCGTGATTGGAGACGGGACGGATCGGCTGTCCTCGATCGCCAAGCTCCGCAATTTCGACGATCAGGTTCAGCAGTTGTTCGACGGCACCGGCTGCGGGGTCGCGATGACGGTCACGCTGAGTCCGCGGACGCTCAACCTGCGCGCTCGGGGCCGCTGGGTGACCGGCTATCTCGAGCCAAGCGCGCCGTGGGCGGCCGACCAGATCGACGTCCCCTCGATCCGACTCAACGGCACGGTGCCGGTGGATCCGGCGGCTCCGGTCACGATCGGCGACTTCAACGGCAATGGCGTCGCCGACCTCGCGGTCAAGTTCGATCGCACGGCGGTGGAGCTCGCGGTGACGGCGGGCGTTGCGGTTCCAGTCGTGGTGACCGGGACCGTGGCGGGTCAATGCTTCACCGGCACCGACACGATCCGGGTGCAGCGCGCCGCCGTGACCGCACCGCTGCCGGGGAGCCTGGTTTTCCCCGGCAAGACGACCGTGCGATGGGAGGTGCCGGCCGGCTTCGAGATCGAATCGGTTGCGCTGTTGTCGTCGTTCGACGACGGAGCGAGCTGGCGGATCGTCGCCGGCGGTCTGCCCAACTCGGGCAGCTGCCAATGGACGGTGCCCGACGTCATCACCGACCGGGCCCGAGTCGCGATCGCTCTGGCGCGGCCCTCGAACGCGAGTGGTTACTCGCTGGATCAGGTGCTGGGCGTCAGCGGCAGGTTCTCGGTCGGGCAAGTCACGGGGATCGCGCCCGCCGAAGAGGTCGCGTTCGCGCTGCGAGGCGCCACGCCCAACCCCGCGCAGCATGAGCTGCGGGTGAGCTTCAGCCTCAAGGACTCCAAGGCGGCGACGTTGGAGCTGTTCGACGTGAGCGGCCGGCGGCTGGCGGTCCGCCGCGTGGAAGCAATGGGTGCGGGCTGGCACACGGTGACGCTCGGCGAGCGCGGCGCCCTACCGGCGGGCCTTTACATGATCCGTTTGACCCAGGACGGGCGGAGCCTCGTGACCCGGGCGGCCGTGGTCCGCTGAGGGGAAGGTTTCCCATTCCTGGGGCGCTCGGCCGCTACCGCACGCCATCCAAGTCCACGATCAGCAGCCAGCCCCCTTACAAACGCAGAACCGCCCCGGCGGTCAACGCCGGGGCGGTTCGCGATCGGCTCGAATCCGCGCGAATTACGTCCGAGCCATCGAGGGCATCGCCCCAATCTGCGAGAGGAACGTGATCATGTCGAAGTAGTGGTGGATCTCACTGACCTTGTCGCCGCTGAACTTGACGATCATGGCCGCTTGGGTCGTCTGCTTCTTCCCCGTCGCGGGAATCGAGCCGGCGGGACCGGTGAACGTCCCATCGTGCGTTCCGGTCCAAGTGATCTGCATCGCCACCATGTCTCCCGATGCGAAGGCGTTGGTCACCTTCCCCTGGGAATCGCTCAGGCCCTTCTTCCACCCCTGCAGAGCCTGGACGATCGCGTCCGGCCCCTGGATCTGTCGCTGAGTCC
>QHRS01000219.1 GCA_003221435.1 Candidatus Rokuibacteriota bacterium | reverse complement strand
CTGGCGCACGCGGAGCACGAAGAGCGCGTGGAGGCCTCCCGCCGACGTGTCGAGGACCTGGACCGTGTCGCGCGGCCCGACCCGCCCCTCGAGGTCTGCCACGATCCGTCTCACGCGCAGGGCCTCCGCCGCGATCCAGGCGGGATGGGTCTCCTGGATCCCCTTGACGTGGAGCTGGAGCGCCAGCAGCGCGACCGCCGCCATCGCCCCCCAGCGGACCGCGCCGAACGGTGACGCGAGCGCGAGCGCCGCCGACAGGCACGCGAACGCTGCGAGCGGGTAGAGTTGGTATTCCCATCCCTTGCCCTGCGCGAGGAAATGCACGAGGCCGTACCCGACGCCGGCGAGCGCCAGTGCCCGTCTGGCGTCCCACTCCCGCGTCGTCGAGGCGCCGGCCACGAGCAGCGCGAGGAGTGTCCAGATTTGCCAGCCGAAGGGCCACCATCCGAGCGCGGTCCGCGGCGAGACGCGCGCCAGTCGGGAGTAGAGCGGCAGCACGTACTCGCCGAAGGTGGTGGCGAACGAGACCAACCCGCCCGTCCAGGCGAGCCACGCGACACACGCGAGGGGCATCAGCGCGCCCCCGGCCAGGACCGCGAGCGTCGCCCGCCGCCACGATCTGCGCTCGCGCGTCGCGCTCAAAGCCGCCGCACCGGCGATCAGCAGGAGAAACAGCACGGCGGGAGGCTTCAGGGTGACGCCCGATCCGGCCGCGACGCCCGCCAGCACGAGGCGCCCGACGCCCGCCGGGGGCGTGACGAGCGCGGCGCCGGCGACGAGGAAGGCGCAGAGGAGAAAATCGCGCTGCCCCGCGAGCCACACGCCGCCGGCCAGGTGGTAGACCGCAAAGAGCAGCGCGGCGATCGCGGCGACGCCGCGGCCGAACGGGCGCGCGTACAGCGCGAGCAGCAGCGACGTGATCGCGAGCCAGCCGAGATCGAACGCGCGCCAGGCCGCGTCCGTGGCGCCGAGGGCGCGGAACACGGCGAGGTGCGCCAGGTAGACACCCGGCGCGTTCATGTCGAAGATGTCGCGGTAGGGCGCCGCTCCGCCGCCGATGAGCCACGCGATGTAGTGCATGAGCGGCGCGTCGTGGATGAGCGGCCAGCCGCGCGACAGCCACCCGAGGTGGATCGCGACCGCCGCCAGGGCGAGCGCGAGCGCGGCCTCAGCGTACGCCGTACGCTTCAACTCGGAGCGCGTGAAAGAATCGTCCGCGACCGGCGGCCGGTGGGGGGGTCGGGGAGGAGCGGCGCTCGCTCCCCCCGACGTTGACTCAGGTCGTTGTCTCGGCTTCGTCTGCGGCTCGCAGGGCACGTCACAAGATGGGGCTCACGAATAGCACCGGGGACTTCGGCGTGTCAAGACGCGGCCTGATGACGCCGCGCTGCTTGGGCGCACAGTTCGTCAGCGTGCGGCGCGGCCCCGCCGGGAGCGTCGCCACCCGCGCCAGGCGCAAGCAGTCGGGGAATGTCGGCCAGAGAGCGCGAAGTCCGGTCGTGTCGTTGACGCCTCGCGCCGATGCGCCGTAGACTGACCTGCGATGACAAGCGACGGGCTCGCGCTCGACGGCCTCCGCGTGCTGGATCTCACCTCCCACTTGTCGGGGCCCTACTGCGCGATGCTGCTCGGCGACCTCGGAGCCGACGTCATCAAGGTCGAGCGGCCGGGGCTCGGTGACGACTCGCGCTCGGTCTCGCCGAAGATCAATGGCGAGAGCGCGGCCTTCATGACCTTCAACCGCAACAAGCGCAGCCTCACGCTCGATCTGAAGGCCCCCGAAGGCGGCGCGATCGCGCTCAAGCTCGCCGTCCGCGCCGACGTCGTGCTGGAAAACTTCCGGCCGGGGACGGTCGCGCGACTCGGCATCGGGTACGACGACGTCCGCCCGCTCAACCCACGCGTGATCTACTGTTCGATCTCGGGCTTCGGCCAGACGGGGCCCTACCGGGACCGCGGCGGCTTCGACCGGGTCGCACAGGGCATGTCGGGGGTGATGTCGATCAGCGGCGAGGAGGACGGGCCGCCGCTGCCTCTGCCCATCCCCATCTCGGACATCGGCACCGGCATGTTCGCGACGATCGGCATCCTCGCCGCGCTGGCCGCGCGGGCGCGGACGGGGCAGGGCCAGCTCGTCGATGCCTCGCTGCTCGAGACCCCGATCGCATGGTCGGTCTACGAGGCATCATCTTACTTCGCGACCGGCCGCGTGCCCGAGCGCCTCGGCCCGGGGCATCGCGCGAGCGCCCCGTATCAGGCCTTCCGCACGAAGGATTCGTGGATCAACATCGGCGGTGGCTCACCCGCCTTCTGGCCGAGGATCTGCGCGATGCTCGGCGTTCCCGAGCTCGTCGGGGATCCCCGCTTCCAGACGCCGGGCGACCGCGTCAGGCACCGCAAGGAGCTGGAAGCGCTGCTGGCGCCGCGCTTCGCCGCCGACACGACCGCGATGTGGCTCGATCGATTCGAGGCCGAGGGCATTCCCGCCGGACCGATATTGACCTACGACGAGGTGTTTGCCGACCCGCAGGTGATCCACCGGGAAATGGCGGTGCCGGTCGAGCATCCGACCGCCGGACCAACCAGGGTGCTCGGCATTCCGATCAAGCTGTCCGGCACCCCGGCTCGAGTGCGCCGCCCTGCGCCGACACTCGGCCAGCACACGGACGAGGTCCTCGCAGAGCTTGGCTACGACGCCACGGAGATCCAGAGACTCCACGCCGGGCGCGTCGTCTGACCTGGCAGGCCGCGCCCAAAGGCCCATCTGCGTCGTTGGCTCGGTCGCTCCTCCCTGCGACGCACAACCGCGTACGCCTTCAGTCGCCGCTCCGTCGCCGCCTCGCATCTGGACCTTGGGGAGCGGCCTGCTGGAAGCCCGTCGGAGTATCTGCCTTCGAGCGCCGGCTTTGCCGGCGCAATACGTTTCTGGGGGAGGTTCGGAGGGGGCCATCGAGGCCCCTTCCGACGATCTAGCGCCGGCTTCGCCGGCGCCATGCGGTTCTGGGGGAGGTTCGAGGGGGCCGTCGATGCCCTCTTCGATGATCTAGCGGGGCGGACGCTACTTCGGGGAAGGGCCGCTCTGCTCGGTGTAGAGGACCGGCTCGAGCTCGATCACGGGGCCGGCGACATGCGACTCCCGGTCCTGCTCATCGAGCGCGCGGGTCAGACATGAGGGGGCGGCGGGGTGAATCTCGATCATCCGCTCGATGAGCGCGCGCGCATCGGGCGATCCCTGCCGCGTTTCGTCCTGGAGCAGCGCCAGCGTGTCGGCGAGGGCCGAGTCGCGGCGGGCTTCGTCGACTAGCGTCGCGAAGTTGTAGACCAGCAGCTCCGACATCGCGAACCCGCCGTCACGCGTGCGACCCTCCCGCCAGAGTGTGCCGAGCTGGCGGACCGCGCCCATCGCCTCATCACGGACGGAAGCCAACCGCTCGCGGACCATCGCAAATTCACAGCCCGATTCCAGCCGCTGCTGCTCCGCTCGCAGGTCATGTCTGAGCATCGTGTCGAGATCGGCCAGACGGCCGAGCTCGCTCGCCCCGAGCGCCGGCGCCCCGCCGGACAGCGTTGCCGGCAACGCCGGGGTCGACCACGTCGTGAGAGCCGCGAAGAGCCGTACCGAACGATAAGTGCCTAATTCGTCGAGAGATCCACCCGAAAACTCCGTGCCCGCCGGGCACGGCCGCGGGGCGCCATGGCACCCGGCGAGCCCTCAGAGACCTGTCGCAGTGGTTTCGAGCGCCGGCTTTGCCGGCGCCCGACCTGGGGGAGGCTCGGAGGGGGCCGTCGATGCCCCCTTCGATCAACTCAGAGACCTGCGCGGCGGCCCCGGTCCACGATCTTCCGGGCCTGGGTGAGGTGGGGCGCGTCGACCATCCGCCCCTTGAACCTGAAGGCGTGGACGCCTTGCCGCTCGTGCGCCTCGAACTCAGCGATCAGCTCCCGCGCCTCGTCGACGGCGTCCTTGGTCGGGCTGAACGCCGTCTTGATGACGTCGATCTGGCCCGGGTGCACCGAGAGTTTTCCGGTGAATCCCATCCAGACCGCCTCCTCGCACTCCCGCCGGAGACCGTCCAGGTCCGCGATGTCGGTGTACACGGTATCGAGCGCCTCGATCCCGGCGGCGCTCGCGGCGACCGCGCACATGACGCGCGCGTAGCGCGGGATGTCCAGATAGCGCCCGTTCGCGTCCCGCGTCCGCACGAGCCCCATCGACGCGCCCAGGTCTTCGATGCCCCACGAGATCGCCACGATGCGCGGGCTCGCGGCGGCCACCTGCTTGATGTTGAGGAGGCCCTCGGGCGTTTCGGTCGCGATCAGGAGAAGCCGCGTCGCGCCGTGGTCGATGCCGCGGCGCTCCTCGAGCCGGTCGAGCTGCTGGGCGACCTCACGCACGTCGGCCGCGCTTCGCGGCTTCGGCACGACGTAGCCGTCGGGGCGGCCGGCGATCGTCTCCTCGAGGTCGCCGCGGCCGAAGCCCGACGCGAGCGCGTTCATGCGAACCCACCGCTCGCGCCCGCCGAGGTCGTGCTCCTCGAGCCAGCGTCGGACCACCGCGCGCGTGGCCGTCTTCCGGTCGGCCGGCACCGAGTCCTCGAGGTCGTAGATGAGTCCATCGGCCGGCAGGGTCAGCGCCTTGGCGAGCATCTTCTCGTTGCCGCCGGGCACGAAGTGGAGCGACCGGCGCAAGCCGCCCGCCCTCACGCGTCGCGCTTCCGCATCATCGCGTTGCGTCGCGCGCGCATCACGATCTCCCCGTGCTGGTTCCGCGCGCGATGCTCGAAGGTCACGATGCCCCACTGCGGACGCGACTTCGACTCGCGCCTGTCCACCACTTCGGTCTCGGCGTAGATCGTGTCGCCGTGGAACACGGGCCTGGGGAATTCGACCTTCTCAAACCCGAGGTTGCCGACGGTCGTACCGAGCGTCGTTTCGCCGACCGAGAGCCCGACCGCGATGCCGAGCGTCAGCAGGCTGTTGACGAGCGGCTTGCCAAACTCCGCCTGCTGCGCGGCGTGGAAGTCGACGTGCAGCGGCTGGGTGTTCATCGTGAGACACGAGAAGAACACGTTGTCCGCTTCGGTGATGGTCCGGCCGGGCTGGTGGCGGAAGGCCAGGCCGACGGTCAGCTCCTCGTAGTACTTCCCGGCCATCAGCGGGACTCCCGGCGCATCGTTGTCTCCTTCGGGGCGCTTAGGGTAGCATGGCGCCCCGTGTATGACGTAGCCGTCATCGGCGGCGGAATCGTCGGGCTGGCGACGGCCCTCGCGCTCACGCGCGAGTTCCCGCGGCTCCGCCTGGCGATCCTCGAGAAGGAAGGGCGGGTGGCCACCCACCAGACCGGCCACAATAGCGGCGTCATCCACTCGGGCATCTACTACAAGCCCGGGTCGCACAAGGCGCGCCTGTGCGTCGAGGGCGCGCGGCTCATGGTCGAGTTCTGCGAGGCGCACGGCATCCGCTACGAGCGGTGCGGCAAGGTCATTCTCGCGACCAGCGAGGCCGAGCTGCCGCGGCTCCAGGTGCTGTACGAGCGCGGCATCGCCAACGGCGTGCCGGGCCTCTCGATGATCGAGCGCGACCGGCTCCGGACGATCGAGCCCCACGCGGCGGCGATCCGTGCGATCCATTCGCCTACCACCGCGATCGTAGACTTCACGGAGGTGGCCGCGGCGATGGAGGCGGCGTTGCGCGCCGCGGGCGTGGAGGTCCTCACCGGACGCCGGATCACGCGGGTGATCCGCGGCGCCGACGGGCTCTCCCTCTGCTCGCCGAATCACGAGTCGAGGGCCCGGAAGGTCATCAACTGCGCCGGACTCTATTCCGACGTCGTCGCGCGGCTGATGGGCGCGCCGACGACCGTGCAGATCATTCCCTTCCGCGGCGAATACCACCTGATCCGCCCGGAGCGTCGCGACCTCGTGCGCGGCCTGATCTATCCCGTGCCCGATCCCGAGTTCCCGTTCCTCGGCGTGCATTTCACACGCACGGTCCACGGGGAGGTCGAGGCCGGGCCGAACGCGGTGCTCGCGTTCGCGCGGGAGGGCTACACGTTCGGCCGCGTGCGCCCGGGCGAGCTGGCCGCCACGCTGCGCTACCGCGGATTCTGGGCGATGGTGTCACGCTACTGGCGCACCGGCACCTACGAGATATACCGCTCGGTCCGCAAGGCGGCGTTCGTCCGCGCGCTCCAGCGGCTGGTCCCCGACATCCGGGCGGACGACGTGTCGCCGGGCGGGGCCGGCGTCCGGGCCCAGGCCGTGGCGCCCGACGGCTCGCTCGTGGACGACTTCAGCATCGTCACGGCTCCCGACGCGATCCACGTCCTGAACGCGCCGTCACCCGCGGCGACGGCATCGCTCGCCATCGGCCGCCACATCGCCACCCTGGCCCGGGATTGCTTCGGGCTCACCTGATCCCGAAGCGGTACTCGACAGGAGAGGCAGGACCCCGGGAGCTTCCACCCATCACCTATGGGGCCGTCGGAGCACCTGCCATTCGAGCGCCGGCTT
>QHRS01000004.1:9062-26316 GCA_003221435.1 Candidatus Rokuibacteriota bacterium | reverse complement strand
GGAGGCGATGATCAAGCAGCACGATCCCGACGAGATCCTGATCGCCGGCGCCGCCGGCCGCTCCGTGCGCCAGATGCTGCGGATCGCGGCCCAGTACGAGAAGCCGGTGCGCGTGATCCCCGATCCGCATTGGCTGCTGGCGGGAGAGGCCGTCGCCGCGCTCCAGCCTCGGTTCGAGGCCGAGGATCTGCTGTTTCGCGATCCGATCCGCACCGATCCCGCCGGGCTCAAGTCGTTCTACTCCGGCAAGCGCATCCTCATCACCGGGGCCGGAGGCTCGATCGGCTCCGAGATCTGCCGGCAGGTCGCCAAGATCGGTCCCGCCCGCGTCGTGCTGCTCGAGAAGCACGAAGCCAGCCTGTTCTTCATCGAGCGCGAGCTGCGAGCGGCGTGCGCGGACCTGGAAATCGTGCCGGCGATCGGCGACATCACCGACCCGGACCGCGTGGCGCAGGTCATGCAGGTGACGCGCCCGCAGGTCGTGTTCCACGCCGCGGCCTACAAACACGTGCCGATGATGGAGCTGCATCCGTCGGAGGCGTACAAGACCAACGTGATCGGAACGCGCGTGGTCGCCGAGGCCGCGGAGCGCGCCCGCGCCGAGATCTTCGTCCTGATCTCCACCGACAAGGCCGTCGAGCCGGTGAGCACGATGGGACTCACCAAGCGCATCGCGGAGCTCACGGTGCTCGGCATGAACGGCCCCGGCAAGCCCAGCTACATGGCGGTCCGGTTCGGCAACGTGCTCGATTCGAGCGGCAGCGTCGTGCCGCTGTTCCGCGAGCAGATCGAGAAGGGCGGTCCCATCACCGTGACCCACTCCGAGGTGACGCGCCTGTTCATGACGGTGCCGGAGGCCGTGCAGCTCATCCTGCATGCCGGCACCATCGGCAAGGGCGGCGAGGTGTTCGTGCTGGACATGGGCAAGCCGGTGCGCATCCTCGACCTCGCGAAGACGCTCGCGCGCCTGCACGGGCTGCATCCCGGCCGCGACATCGACATCGTGTTCACCGGCCTGCGGCCGGGGGAGCGGCTGTTCGAGACGCTGTTCAACGATCACGAGAAGATCTGGAAGACGCCGCACCCCAAGATTCTGATGGCGGCCAACGGCAGCGGCGGCGCCGAGGGCCGCGAGGAGCTGAGGAAGCTGCTCACCGTGCTGGAGGACCGCATCCGCTCGGTGCCGGTGCTCGGGAACGGCGGGACCGGGCGGCATCCGAATTCCCCGCAGCCGTGAGCGCTCCGGCGGTTTCGCTGCGCCCCGCGCGCCTGCCGCGATCCGCCGAACGCCTCGCCGTGGCGCCGGCCGGCTCCGGACGCGCGTGGTCCCTGTATCTGCTGGTTACGACGGCGCTCGTGCCGTTCGTGAATGCGATCGGCCCCGGCCAGATCGCGATGGGCGACGTGCTCAACGTCGTGGCGCTCGGCGCGTTCGCGGTGCTCTTGATCTCCCGCCGCACCCGGCTTTCGCTGCCGTTCCTGATCCCGGCGTTCGTGATCGCGGGAGCCAGCCTGCTCGCGACCGCGAACGCACTCGCGCCCGAGCAGAGCCTCGTCACCCTCGCGCAAGACGCCTACCTGTACCTGTGGTTCCTGATGCTCGTGAACGTGTGCCCGGCGCACGAGGACCTGCGCGCGGTGCGCGTGACGTGGATGCTGGTTTCGGCGCTGATCGCGCTCTACGGCGTGTTCGATCTGGTGCACCACTACGGCTACGGCATCCACGAGCTGTTCAGCCCGAAAGGGGTGCGGGCCCAGGCGACGTTCGGCAACCCCAACTTCTTCGCCGACTACCTGGTGCTCAGCTTGTTCGTGATCATGAGCCTAGGCGGCGAGGTGACGTGGCTGCTGCGGCTGCCCGCGGCAGGCGCCATTCTGATGGGGCTCCTGGCGTCCAAGTCGCTTGGCGGCGTGCTGTCGGCGCTGGTGGGCGCCGCCACGTGGTTCATGGTGCGGGCGCTGACCCGGCGGACGTCGAAGCTGTCACTCGTGGCCGTGTCCCTGATCGTGTTCGCCTTCGCCGTGGTCGGCGTGTGGATCGTCAAGGAATGGGAGATCGGACGCCGGGGACTGCAGGTGATCACGAGCGAGAGCATGGTCGGCAGGCTGGACAAGAGCTCCCAGGGGCGGCTTCAGATCTGGGGCGAGCTGACCCGGCGGTTCGAGCACTCGCCGCTCGGCATCGGCCCCGGCAACAGCAGCTTCATCGAGCTGTCGGTCGCGAACCGCGAGCGGCGCGGCGGATCGATTTACGGCAAGGAGGCCCATAACGACTACGTCGGGTACGCGGTCGAGCGGGGGCCTTTCGCGCTGCTCGCGCTGCTCGCGACGATCGGTCTCGCGTTCCGCGCGATCGCCGCGGGCTGGTCCGCGATCCGGAGCCGAGCGTGGCGCGAAGGGCCGCCCAGCCAATGGACGGCCGCGTTCGCGGGGGGGCTCGCGGCCAGCGCGATCCATTCGTTCACGATCGAGAAGCTGCACTTCCGGCACTACTGGCTGTTCATAGCGCTGCTGTTCGCGATGAGCGAGTGGATGCGGCGCTCGGGCGGCGCCCCGGAACCACGGCGGCGGACGGCCTGAGACGCGGGGCACGCGCCGGTCGCCAAGTGCGAATGACCGGAGCCGGGAGTGAGCGCAGGGGCCGGCAGGGCCGGACCCGGGGCGGCGTCAGCGCACCCCGCGCAGGCGCGCGATCCAGGGCTTCTTCACCCGCGCGTACAGCGTCTCGCGCCAGCGTCCGATTCGGCTGCGCGTCAGCACCATCCACGGGGTCTGCGCCTCGATCCGCACGAACGCAGGGATCGGCGGCTTGCGCTTGAGCGAGCGCTCCGGGAGCCCGCGGCTCACGGCCCAGCGCAGGAGCCAGCTCACGCCGTGGTTCCGCACGTAGCGGTCGGGCGAGCCGTAGACCGGATCGAGCAGCGCCTGCTCCAGCCTCACGAACGCGTACCCGCGCGCCGCGAGCCCCTCGGCGACGGCGCCGAACTCGACCGCGTTGAGGCGGTTCGCGTGGAGCAGCAGGATCTGCCGGATGGCCCGGCCGAACAGCTGCACCGACAGCGATTCGTAGTACGCGACGGTGTGATCCAGGTACGCGTGGTAGGCGCGGACGACGCGCCGCGCCAGATCCCTGCGGCGCTGGAAACATCCA
The DNA here is from genome assembly GCA_003221435.1 of Candidatus Rokuibacteriota bacterium. Lineage (GTDB taxonomy): Bacteria > Methylomirabilota > Methylomirabilia > Rokubacteriales > CSP1-6 > AR9. The sequence goes on along the minus strand of QHRS01000004.1, from coordinate 23,165 downwards.
GTCCTCGGTGTAGATCGTCACCGGCGCCACCCGGTATCCCCGCTGCGCCAGGAATCCCTCGACCCGGTGCTTGGTCGCGAGGTCCAGCCCGGTGTGCAGGTAGGGGTGGCGGAAGTAGCGCGGCGTGCGGCCGCGTCGCTGGAGCAGCTCGCGCATCACCTCGTCGCCCCGCGCCGCGTCCGCCTCGTACGCCTCCACCGGAACCCGGTGCAGGTCCAGATGCGAGAACGTGTGATTGCCGAGCTCGTGTCCGGCGTCGAGCCATTGGTCCAGCAGCGCGACCTGCGACGCGTCCAGCACCCCCTGCTGGAGCAGCATGGATTCGTTGACGAAGCCGACGGCGGGGATGCGATGGACGTCGAGTGCCGCGAGCAGCCCGAGCGTGGTGCGCCGGCGCGCCACCAGATCCCCGTTCGCCACCGAGATCGCGGGGAGGTCATCGAACGTGACCGCGACCTGCCGCGAGTCCGAGTCCGGCGACGTGCGATCCGCGGGGCTCATGCGTCGCCATCCTCGCGCTTGCGATCGAGCGACTTCTTGAACACGCGCAGCATGTTGAGCTCGACGGGAGACTTCGCCTGCGTCATGTTGCGGCCGTGCCGCCGCACCACCAGCGTCACGAGATCCAGTCGCTTCATCGCAACGCCCAGCTCGTGGGCGCGGTTGAACCAGTCGGTGTCCTCGCCGTAGATCAGCGTCTTGTCGAACAGCCCGACGCGATCGAACACGCGCTTGCGGTACAGCGCGGTCGCGATGCTGTACGGGAACGATTCCATCGGGTTGCCGCGGTACTCGTAGACGCCCGCGCCGTCCTCGTATTCCGTCACCTGGGAGTAGCCCTGCACCAGGTCCAGCTCGGGATGGCGGAGCAGCTCGTCCATGAGCGTGGCCAGCGTGTGCGGAGGCCACAAGTCGTCCACATCGAGGAACGCCACGTAGTCGCCGGAGGCGTCTCGGATCCCGCGGTTCCGCGCCGCCGCGGGGCCGAGGTTCTCCTGCTTGAAGTAATGCAGCTCGACCGGGATCGCCCGCACCGCCGCCTCCGTCCGGTCGGTGGAGCCGTCGTCCACGACGATGATCTCGAGCGCGGGATATTCCTGGTCGAGCACGTTGTGGATCGCCTCCGCCACGAACCGCTCTCCGTTGTAGACGGGGATGACGACGCTCACGAGCGGGGTCTGCGGCGGCCGGAGCTTGGCGACGCGCCCGGGAGGACGCCGCTCGCGGTGCCGCAGGAACTCGGAAACGCTGCGCGCGATCCCGCGCGGATCCCGTCCCAGCTCGAGGCGGAACGCCGGCAGGCTCGCGCACAGCTCGGTGATGAGCTGGTGAGTGTGGCTGCCGGCGTAGGGGAGCTGCGACATGGTCGTGAACGTCGCCGCCTGCTGGATCACGGGCAGCGCCTCGGACTCGAACCGGGTGTCGTCGCGGCCGGTGACGCGGGGCATGGCGATCGCCTCGAGCGGCGCCTGGAGCGCGATCCGGCTCGCGAACGGGGGATTGAGGAACACCACCGCCTTGTCGCCGGCCGTGATCTCCCGCGCGTGCAGCAGCGGCCTGAGCTCCGGGAACCGCTCGAGGTCCCAGGGGTTGAGCTTGGCGGTGGCGTACAGGCTGTACACCGTGGGCGCCGGCGTGTTGCGGACGATCACGTAATCGTCGCCCAGGAACTGGAGGCCTTGGTTCAGGCACGCGAGCGCGGTCGAGGACTTGCCGAGCCCGCCCTTGCCCACCAGGAGCAGCGCCCGGTCCTCGATCCCGACCGCCGCGGCGTGCAGCAGCTGGCAGCCGCGTCGCTCCATCCACCAGTGGAACAGAGTGCGCAGCGGCGAGGCCAGCGTCCAGTACGGAAGCAGCTGGGCGTTCTGCACCCAGTAGATGCCGGTGTTGCGCTCGTGGTCGAACACGTTGACCGAGAAGTCGTGGTAATGGAACGCCGTCTTGATGCGGCGGCTGTGGAATCCCCACAGGTCGCCGCGGTCGCTGAACCGGTCGCGGTCGCAGGGCGGAGGCAGCATCCCGACCCCGGTCGATTTCGTGTCCCACAGGCAGATCGTCGCGTCCGGAGTCTCGACGGGGTCGATCCGCAGGTGCGCGAGCGCGCGCGTGAAGAACGGCACCAGCGATTCTCCGGCGAACGCCAGGCGCACGGTGGCCCCGGCTATACGCAAGTCGTGGTGGACCCGGCCGGCGCGCTCCGCCGCGGACCGGAACCGGTCGTGCACGCCCTCGAAGAACGCGACCTGTTCCGCCTCGGGCTTGTGCTTCCCCATCATGACGCGGCGATTCCCCGCGGCGCGGCTTCCAGCGCCGGCAGCGTGGCGTACGGCAGCACGGTGCCGTTCTCCACCCGGTAGAACGATTCGGCCTCGCGCAGCACCTCGCGGTCGTGGCTGATGACGATGATGGCCGGACGCTCCTCCAGCGATCGCAGGTTGTCGATCAGGGTGCGGACCATGCTTCGCTCGAGGTGATTCGTGGGTTCGTCCAGGATCAGGAGCTTCGGCTTCCCGAGCAATGCCCGCGCGATCGCGATGCGCTGCACCTCGCCGCCCGACAGGAGCACGCCCTCCTCGCCGATCTGGGTGTCGTAACCCTGCGGCAGCCGGCGGATGAACTCGTCGGCCAGGGCGAGGCGCGATGCCCGAGTCATATCGTCGGCGCTGGCCTCGGGCGAGCCGTACGTGATGTTGTCGCGCACCGACCCAGCGAAGAACGTGGGATGCTGCATGACCACGCCGATGCTGCGGCGCAGCTCGACCAGGTCCAGCCGGTCGTAGGGGACCCCGTCGGCGCGCACCGCGCCGCGCTCTGGACGGTAGAAGCCCAGGATCAGGTAGAGCAGCGTGCTCTTGCCCGCGCCGTTCGCGCCGGCGATGGCGAACGTCTCGCCGGGGCGAATCTCGAGATTGACCTGGCGAAGCACGGGCGCCGCCCGGTAGCCGAACGTCACGTCCTCGAGCTCGATCGCGCCGGTGAACGCGATGCGCTCCCGGCCGTGGTAGGGGCGCGGCGCCTCGGCGCTCGCGAACCGGTGCAGCGTGACCATCGACTCGTTGCCGGCGATGCATTCGGGAATCGCGGCGACGATCGTGCTCACGTGGCCGTTCAGGAGCCCGGCCGCGACCCAGAACGACAGGAACTCCCCGATCGTCATCGATCGGGCCGCCACCGCAGCGCCGCCCACCACCAGGATCACGACGCCGACGAACGTCACCACGATTCCCTGGAGCTGGCTGTGCACGGAGTAGAGGAACGCCATGCTCTCGCTCGTGTCCCGCAGGCGCCGCATGTCCTGGGTGCGGCGCTCGATCTCGCGCGCCTGCGACGACTGGACCTGGGTCAGGTCCATGTGCTGCAGGACGAACAGCATGCCGTTGCTGAACGCCTCGAACGCGCGCTGGAACGCGTACACGCGGTCCTTGACGCGGCTGCCCGTGATGCGCACCGCCACCAGCACCAGCGGCGCCAGCGTGAGCGTGACCACGAGCAGGCGCCAGTTGAGGAACCCCAGCAGCACGACCAGCGCCAGCGCCGAGAACGACGCCGGGATGATGCGGGACACCACGGCCTGGCTCATGTTGTCGAGCCGATCGGTGTCGAGGACGATGCGGGCGTGCGTGGTGTCGAGGTCGAGCTGGGTGTAGGCCGCGCGCGGCAGCGCGTAGAGCCGCAGCAGCAGGTCTTCCCGCAGTCGCAGGATCGCCTGCTTGATCTCGTGGATGTACTTGGACCGGAGCCACAGCGTGACGGCCCCGTTGAGCGCGCGCAGCGCGAAGATCCCGCCGCCGATCGCTACGAGGAGCCCGAACTCTCGGCGCGGGATCGCGTGATCGACCGAGTAGCGGACCAGCAGCAGGATGGGCAGCAGGAGCAGCGACTGGGCCGCGGCGATCGCCCCGTAGAACACGAGCCGTCCCAGCTTCCCGGGCAGGAAGCCCTCGAAGTAGCGCCAGGCTTCGAGGTCGACGAGCTTGCGGACCGAGCCGCGCTCGAGGGCGGCGCTCATGACGAGCGCCCCCGGGAATCCGCCGGGCTGCGCCCGGGCGCCGCCAGGCCCAGCCAGCGCGCGACGCGGCGGGCGGCGACGATCGTGGGCTCCGTCCGCCCCCGCAGCCGGTAGCGGAGGAACGCCGGGAGTTCCGCCAGCTTGCGGCGCAGGCTCCAGCCCGAGCACACCCTCAAGTACTCGATCAAGAGCATCGGTCCCAGATGCGCGACCTGGTCCCGTTTCAGGCGATCCGAGCGCACCGCCAGGTAGCGATACTCGAGCCGCTCGGTGCGCGACGGGCGTGCCGCCACGAGCCGGGCCCACGCGGCCGGGGGGATCGGCGCCTCGAACGTCCGGCGCAGATAGCCGAGCCCCTGGACGAGACGTAGCTGCACGCGGCGGTCGCACGCCTCGCGCACGAGTGCTTCCCAGTCGATCCGGTCCTCCGCCGCATGCAGTATGGTCATTGCATCCGCGATCCAGCGGATGGTGGGTTCCTCGTTCCAGCGCATGCCGTGCACGACCGTGTGCAGCAGCGCGTCGGCGGGCGCGAGTCCCCGTGTTTCCGCGTGCAGCATGGCCACCGGCACCGAGCGCCGCCAGAACCCGGCGTCGGAGTCTGCCCGCAGGCACTCGCGCAGCGAGTGCCAGTGCAGGTCGAACTCGCGGCCTGCGTCGTTCACCATCGGCGTGGAGTGGCGGTAACGGATCTCCTCGTCGATGGAGCCGCTCGCGGCGCGCCAGCCCAGGCGGGCCAGGCAGTCCACGGCGGCGTGCACCTGCTCGAACGGCACGAGCACGTCCACGTCCGCCATCGGCCGCACGCCCATGTCCTCGTAGTAGAGCGCCGAGGTCGAGGCCCCCTTGAGCAGCATGGTGCGGATCCCGGCGGCGTGCAGGCGCTGGAGCAGGATGGCGCCGTTGTAGAACAGGTTCTGGTTGGAGCACCACCAGTAGCGGTAGATGCCCTTGAGCCTGAGCAGGTGAGGCTCTCCGGCGCCCAGCGCCGACACGTTCTTGTAGACGAGCGGCAGCAGCCGGTAGGAGCCGTGGTCGAGCTCCGACTCGACCAGGTCGTGCCGGGACTTCCACCTCCGCCACGCCTCGAGCGCCGCCGGGCCGCGCATCACCGCGGCGCGCAGCAACAGTTCCTGGCTTGGCGTCGGCCACAGCGCCGCGTTGCCCGGATCTGCAGGGCGCGCGCCCGCCGGGGACGCGGGGCGGGACTCGCTCCCCGCAGTCGGCGCCGGCATCGTCACGACGTCCGCTCGGCGCGACGGCGGCGCTCGAGCGCCGCCCGGATCACGCTCAGGTAGTCTTGCTGGGCGTCACGTCGCACGACCCCGTGGTTCCCGCGGTGCAGGCGCCGGCGCAGCACGACCTCGGGAAGCATGACGGAAACGAGGCCGAGCTCCTCGGCGCGCAGATACCAGTCAACGAACTCGCCGGTCTCGAGCGCGGTCGAGAATCCGCCCACTCGCTCGAACGCCGGCCTGCGGACCACGAGCGCTCCCGACAGCCGGGCCGGCGCGGGCCCCGGGTCGAACCGGAACGCGAGCCGCTCCGGCTCGGCGATCTCAGGGCTCACGAACTGCTCGGTATGGCCAATCACGATGTCGGCCGAGGCGTGGGACTCGAGGACCCGGAGCTGGCGCACGAGCCGCCCCGCGGTCCACAGGTCGTCCGCGTCCAGGAACGCGAGCACGTCCCCCTGCGCGTGCTGGACGCCGAGGTTGCGGGCGGCCGCCGCACCCGCGTGCGGCTGCGCGACGAGGCGCACTCGCTCGCCGAAGCCGCGCGCCACCTGAGCGCTGCGGTCCGTGGACCCGTCGTCGACCACGATGATCTCGAGCGGGTCGTGATCCTGGTCGAGGACGCTACGGATCGCTTCGCCGAGATAGCGCTCGCCGTTGAAGCACGGAATCACCGTGCTCACGCTCGGGGGGGTGCGCGTGCCGGGGGCCTGGGACATGGCGGGTTCCTGGGACGCCGTCGTCGCGCGTCAGGATTCGGCGTCGGCCGACGGCCAGGACTCCTCGACCTTCGGTACCGGCCAGCCCGCCGCCTCGACATCGTGGACCGGATCGAGAAGCAGCATGTCCCGCATGTCGGTGTACTTCTGCAGGTCGGGAGCGCGGAACGGGGATCGCCGGTTCTCGGCAGCCGTTCGCCTGGCGCCGCTCGCCTGCGACGCGCTGTCCGGGACCACGAGCTCTTCCCGCTCCAGGAGCTTGAGGAACGCGGCGACCACCTGGGCCATCTCGGCCGCGTCGCCCTCGTAGCGGAACCGCAGCGCCTCCAGGATGTCGGACTGGCTGTGGCCCGTCTCGATCAAGCCCCAGATGTCCGCGCCCACTTGGTCGGTGCTGAAGTAGCACCCCTTCTCCATGTTGACGAGGATCAGCTCGCCCTCGATGTTCTCGAAAATGACCCGCGGGCGGTTGATCCGGTAGACGCGGTCGCCCTGCATGAACAACCTCCTCGGATGTGGGCGCCCACCGCCGTCATGCCCCATGGGAACGTCCGGCGAATGGGTTCAAACGCTCATCTATGGATCAATGCAATTAGAATGCCCGGCCTGGCCAAGATCGATTTTCAGAGCGAAAAGCACCATTGGGACGTCTAGAATGCCGTATCCGGGGGCTCCAGGCAGTGCGTTTCGGCCCAGACGGGGTGTGATCTCGATTTTTGGCGCCACGTTACGGCGTCTGGCTCGGGCGGAACGAGAGTGAACCTGCAAGAATCGACAAATTGCCCGACATGGGCGGCCGCCGTCGGGTCAGTTCCCCCAGAGCGACCGGGTCGGCTGAGAAAAATGGCGCCACGGGGGTTGGCAGCGCTATGAAGTCGATCGAAGTGGGGCTCGCAAGTGGCTCGAAGAATTGATGCTCCAATGATTCACCTGGGCTGGTATACTGTTCGCTTCGTGTGCGGCGCCACATCGACGCCGCAGGCGTGTCGCGGGGTCGGGAACAGGCCCCGACCCTTGCCCAAAAGTGCAGCCTCGTTCCGGTCGCACGTGGGGCCCCACGTCTACGTGACCGGCCACCGGAGCGCCTCCATGCGCCCCCGGGGCGCAACATCAAACGGGAATAGGATCTCGGCGGATGAATGAGTCCACTGCAAACCCGGCGGCCGGCTTGCCTCGCGACGCCGTTCGCCTGGTGGACATCATCAATCTGAGCTCTTCCGCCGAGACGCTGCTCAAGAATCGCGTGCGGTCGATGCGCGCGCTTGGCATCGACAACCGGATCATCTGCATGGACGGACCCTACGTGGGTCCGCTGCGGGAGAGCGGCGTTCCGGTCGAGACCGCGAGCATGCCGCGCGGCTTGAACCCGCTCCGCATGCTGCTGTCCACGTTCGAGATGGCCGCCTACATGAGGCGCGAGCGCATCGATCTCGTGCACACGCATTGCTCGATGCCGGGTATCCTGGGGCGCGTGGCGGCGAAGCTGGCCGGCGTGCCCGTGATCGTGCACACCGTGCACGGGTACCACGTTCACGATCGCTGGAACCCTGTGATGCGCAACATTTACACGCTGGCCGAGAAATTCTGCGGGCGGTTCACCGACATGATGCTCACCCAGAACCGCACCGATTTCGAGTTCGTCCGGCGCCAGCGCATCGTCCCGGCGGACCGGCTGCGCCTGATCGGCAACGGCATCGACCTCGGGCGCTTCCGGCCGGCGGCCCGCGTTCCGTCGAGCGCGCCGCTGACGCTGATGTGCACCGCGCGGCTCGAGCCCGTGAAGAACCACGGGCAGCTCCTGGAGGCGGTGAAGCTGCTCAAGGACCGCGGTGTCGACGTCCGCGTCTGGCTGATCGGCGACGGCGACCTCAGGCTCGAATACGAGCGGCAGTGCGCGGCACTCGGCATCGAAGACCGCGTCCTGTTCCTGGGCTATCGCGACGATATCCCGGCGCTGCTTTTGCGGGCGGACGTCGCCGTGCTGACGTCGGTCAAGGAAGGGATCCCGCGGGCTCTGCTGGAAGGGATGGCGATGGGGTTGCCGGCGATCGGAACGCGGGTGGTGGGCACCGACGAGACCGTGCGCGACGGCGAGACCGGCTACCTCGTGGAGCTGGGCGATTCGCGGGGGCTCGCGGACCGCATCGCGGAGCTTGCCGCCGATCCCGAGCTGCGGGCGCGTCTCGGCGCGCAGGGCCGGCGGCTCGTCGAGTCGGAGTTCGACGAGCACAGCATCGTCGAGTCGCTGGCGGCGGTCTATCGCCAGTTGCTGCGCACGAAGGGCATCGCGGCGCGGGCGGCCATGCCGCAGCCGGTGAAGTCGTGATCGGAGCGGCCCCCCGCGTGCCACCCGGCCTGCCGCCCGCCCCGGACGCCGACTCCTCGATGCGGGCCGCGGCTCGGATCGGGAGGAACTTCTCGTTCCGCATGGCGGCGCAGATCCTGAGCGCGCTGATCAACGTCGGCGCCATGGTGCTGCTCGGGAACTACCTGAATGCCGCCGGCTACGGCGACTATGTGTTCTACTACGCGCTGATCCCGCTGATCGCGAGCTTGAGCGACCTCGGCGCTGGCGTCATGATCACGAAGGGGGTCGCGCGCGACAAGCTGCTGGGCCCCCGCTTTTACGGCGACGCGATCCTGATCAAGGCCGCGGTGGGGGTGCCGCTGCTGGCCGTGGTCGGGTTCACGTCGTGGGCGCTGCTGGACCCGGCGCGGGCGGCGCTCGTCACGCTGGTGTGCGCCACCGCGCTGATCGACTTCAGCCAGGACGTGTCGGTGTGGATCGTGCGCGCCCACGAGCGCCTGGATCTGGAGGCGGTGCTGCTGCTGGTGAGCCAGCTGGCGTGGATCGGCGGCATCGCGGTGGGCGCGGCCCTGCACCGATCGCTGCCGTGGCTGCTGGCGGCGGCGACCGGCGCGTTCCTGATCCGCACCGCGGCGGGGGTGTGGATCGTGCAACGCCGCTTCTACCGCCCGCGGTTCGATCCCGACCTCGCCCGGCTGCGCGCGTTCGCGGCCCAGGCGCTGCCGTTCGGTCTCGCGATGTTCATCGTCGTGCTGTACGGGCGCATCGGCGTGCTGATGCTGCAGGCGATGGCGAGCAAGACCGATGTGGCGCTGTTCAACGTCGGCTACATGCTGTCCCAGCCGCTGGGCTTCGTTTCCACCGCGCTCAGCATGGCGGCGTTCCCGGTGCTGGCGCGGCGGGCGCAGCGGGGACACGCCGCGATCTCGAGCGCGCTCCGGCGCACGTCCAAGTACCAGGTGCTGGTGACGCTGCCGCTCACGGTGGGCCTGTTCCTGCTCTCCGATCGGGTGATCCCGCTCTTGTTACACGGCGCCGACTTCGCGCGCGCCGGGTTCGCGCTACGGCTGATGAGCCTCGGGCTCGCGTTCATCTTCATCAATCTCATGTCGCGCTACGTGCTGGCCGCGCTCGACCGGCAACGCACCTACTTGCGCGCGGTGCTGGTGGGGCTGGCCCTGAATCTCGCGGTCGGCGTGCTCCTGATCCCGCGCCTCGGCTTCGCCGGCGCGTGCATCGCCCAGCTCGCCGGCGAGGCTTCCATCCTCGTGATGTGCCAGCGGGCGCTGACGAGCTACGTGCGCACGGGCGAGCTGCTCAGGCTCTCGGTGCGGCCGGCGCTCGCGGCGTTCGGCATGGCGGTCGTGGTGTGGCTGCTGCACTCCTGGAACCTGGGGCTCGTGGTCGTGACGGGGGCGGTGACATACGGGGCGCTGCTGTTCGCGCTGCGGGCGTTCACCGACGAGGAGCTCAAGCTCATGCGCGGCGTGCTGGCTTCGTTCCACGTTCCGGGCGCCGCGTCGCTTGATCGCGCGGAGCCCCGGTCGTGAGCGGTGGGGAGCCCGTGGCCGGCGGCTCCGCGGGAGTCGCGGTGATGGCGAGCCCGATCACCGGGCGCCCGGCGGTCGTGCCGGCCGCGGATCCCTCCCCGCGCGGCAAGCTCGTGTCGCTGTCGCTCGGCGACGAGCCCGACGCCCGGATCGCCCGGTCGCTGGCCGAGATGGAGCGGCTGCCTTACGTCGAGCAAGTCCTGGCGCTGCCCGACGTGCACCAGAAGGCGCAAATGGAGATTCCCTCGAGCATCGCGGTCCGGACGCGCGACGTGATCGTGCCCGAGTTCACGTCGGTGGCGGTGAACGACGGCATGGGCGTCGTGGTCACCGATCTCGACGCCGCGGGACTCACGCCCGAGCGCCTGCAGGCGTTCTTCACGCGCGTGAACATGAATTCGGCCGCGCATCCGTTCGACGGCAACCGCTACAGCATCTCGACCGATGAGCTGCGGCGTGTGATCGCCGAAGGCGGCCGCGGCGTGCTCGAGCGCTACGGATTCCCGGAGGCGATGCTCGGCCGCTTCGAGAACCGCGGCGTGATCGCCGGCGCCGGCGACGCGCGGATCGAGGACGTCGTCCCGCTGCACCTGCTCACCACCCGCTTCGGCCGCTCCGAGATGGGGCTCAACTTCGGCGGCAACCACTTCCTGGAGGTCCAGGTCGTCGATCGCCTGCTCGACCGCGAAGCGGCGGCATGGGGACTCCGGGAAGGGCAGGTGGTGGTGATGTATCACCTGGGGCCTGGGCCGTTCTCGGGCACGCTGCTGCATCACTACTCGCGGCGCACCAAGCTCAAGCCGCATCGCGTGCCGATGTTCTTCGTGTCCAAGCTGCTGTTCCATTACGTGCAGCGGCTGGGACGCACCCACCCCGCGCGCGCCTGGGCGCTGCATTTCCGCCATAACCGCTGGACGCCCTACCCGGTCGATTCCGACGAGGGGCGGACGCTGCGCCGTGCGCTGGCGATGGCGCTCAACTTCGGCTACGCGTACCGGCTCGCCACCGTGCGCGCGATCGTCGACGGCCTGACCGAGGCGGTCTCGCCGCACGTGCGCGCCGACCTCTTGTGCGACGTCTCGCACAACGGCATCACCGAGGAGACGTGGGGCGGCCAGCGCGGCTGGATCGCCCGGCACAATGCCTGCCGGCTCACGCCGGGCGGGCCCGCGATTGTCGCCGGCTCGCACGACGTGGCGTCCTACCTCGGCATCGGGCTCGACGGCGGCGAGGACGGGCGGATGCATTCCTACGACCACGGCGCCGGCAACCTGATCGATCACTTTCGCGAGCGCGGCACGCTGGGATCGGAGCCGGGCTCGGTGCTACGCGTGCGCATGAGCCGCGGCAAGAACGCGGAGCTCAAGCGGCGCGAGCAGGTCCCGATGCGCTCCGCGGCGCCGATCGAACTCGTGATGGAATGCCTCGAGCGGAATCGCATCGTCCGCCCGGCCGTGCGGCTCAGGCCGCTCGGGAACTTCAAGAACTGATGGAGCCGCGACCCCAATGACGCTGGAACGGCCGAGCGAGCTGCGCGTCATCTGCCAGGCTGGAAAGGACGCCGACCCGCGCTGGTACTTCGTGCACCGACGGGTGTCGATCTACCTCACCTGGCTGCTGCTGCACACGCGGATCATGCCCAACCAGGTCACGCTGGTGATGATGCTGACGGGAGTGCTGGGCGCCGTACTGCTGGTGCCGCGGTCGGCGGCCGCCAACGTCGCGGGGTTCGCGGTGCTCTATCTCGCGTTCCTGCTCGACAAGGTGGACGGCGAGATCGCGCGCTACCGGCGCGTGACTTCCGCCAAGGGCCTCTTGCTCGACCGGCTGTATCACCTGGCCGCGGAGCCGCTGATCTTCCTGGCCGCTGCGTGGCACGACTGGAGCCGCTCCGGAAGGCTCTCGGCCTGGATGGCGGGCTGGGGGGTGGTCGTGCTCGGCAACATCGTCGACGAACACCAGCACCTGTCGGCGTACATCCTGTTCAAGCACCTGAAGGGCACGCATCAGGTGCCGGTGACCGGGGATCGGACGCCGTCGCCCCGGCTCATGCTCGCGCTCAAGCTGCTGCGCCCGCTCAAGGGGTTCCGCATGTTCATTGTGGCGGTCCCCGCCCTGGCGGCGGCCTACGCGATCGAAGCATGGAGCGGATGGCCCGCCAGTCGCGCGTACCTGTTCACGAGCGCGGCCGGGCTCGGCGCATTTCTTGCGTTTCAGGCCTATTACTACTTTCAGTTCAAGCTCGAAGCCGAGATCGGCGAGCAGGCGGCGTTCCTCGCGGACGATGCCGGCGGCTCCGAACACGCAACGGGCGCCGCCGATCCGCCCCACCGAGACCCGCCGCTGCGGGCCGTTATCCACCGCTAGCAGCAAGCTCAGCCCAGCTCGTCCAAGTTCATCCGCCGCAACGCACCTCGGAAGACATCGAGATGACTCGCAACCCCCTTGTTCGCGCCGCCGTCACGCTCGCGTCCCCCGCCCGCAAGATCCCTGTCGCAGCGCGCACCGTCACGTCCGGAGGAGCGCGCGCGCCGCGCGCCGCCGCCGGATCGTTCCCTGTCGGCAGATGCGACACTTCCTTCCCCGATCCCGGCCCCGGCACGGGCCGCGACCGGCCAGGCTCGGCCTTCGCGGCGATCGCCCGCGGGCGATTCGCGAGCGGGCTTGGCGGGGCCGCCGCCGTGGCGGCGGCGCTGTGGCTCGCTCCCGCCGCGGCGTTCGCCGCCGGCACGTTCTACGTGGACGGAGCCAATCCTTCGGCGTCCGACTCCAATCCCGGCACGGAGACCCGGCCGTACCTGACGATCACCGCGGCGGTGAACGCGAAGGCGGGCCCCGGCACCACGATCCTGGTGAAGCCCGCGATCTACCGGGAGCAGGTGACGATCTCCCGGTCGGGCGCCACGAACAACCCGAGCGTGATCCAGGGCGTGGGGACGGGGGTGATCGTGGACGGCTCGGACGACTACTCCACGACAGCGCAGTGGACCGCGGTGTCGGGCGACGTCTATCTCGCCGCTTCCGTGACGTGGAGCCCTGTCCAGGTGTTCGTGAACGGGCAGCGCCTCACCGCCTCGACCTCATCGCCGAGCTTGCTTCCACCCAACACGTTCCGGTTCGTGAACAGCGCCGGCCTGTACGTGAACGCGGGCGGCGGCAATCCCGGCGCCCAGCAGACGTTCGTCGGCCATCGCCTGTACGGGTTCCGGCTCTCGACCAAGACCTACACGCAGGTCCTCGGCTTCACCGTGACGCACTGCGAGGATCGCCAGATCTACCTTTCCAGCGGATCCGACAACTGCACGATTGCGGGCAACACCGTGACGCTGGGCGGCAAGTACGGCATCGCCGTGACGAACACCAACAACGTGACCGTCGACGGGAACGTGGTCTCGGACCATCTCGACCACGGCATCTACCTCGGCAACGCGAGCGGTTGCGAGGTCCACGCCAACGAGTCATTCCGCAACGCCCGGCCCAACCAGCGCGCGGCGAATGGGATCTACCTCACGAACTCGACGGGCAACAAGATCGAGGGAAACCGCCTGCACGACAACCAGGACACCGGGCTCCACTTCGAGAGCTCGAACAACAACCTGTCGCTGCAGAACCGCTCGTATCACAACGGCGACCACGGCTACGACCACTTGAGCACCTCCGGCGTGGTCCACATCGGGGACGTCGCGTACGGCAACTACAAGGACGGGTTCTCGATCGAGGGCAAGTCGCTCGGCAACACGGTGATGGATTGCATCGCCATCGACAACGGCCTCACCACGAACGAGTTCGACTTGTGGGTGGACTCGGGGTCGAACACGAACTTCGCCGGCGACTACAACATCTTCTGGAACTCGACCAGCCAGGCGCCGGTCAAGTTCATCACCACGCAGTACACCACGGTCGCCGCCTACTCCCAGGCCACAGGCCAGGACACGCACTCGATCCAGGCGAACCCGCTGTTCGTCGATCCCGCGAATGCGGATTTCCACCTGCAAGGCGGCTCGCCGGCGATCGACTGCGCGAACTCCTCGATCGCGGACTGGCCCGCGACCGACGCGGAAGGCGGGATCCGGCGCGACGATCCTTCCACGGCGAACACGGGCGTGGGGCCGGTGCCGTACGCCGACCGCGGGGCGCTCGAGTTCTTGCCGGGTGACCGGGCGCCGGTCGTGACCGCGCCCAGCACCGTGACCGCGGGCGAGACGCAGGTGGTGACGATCAACGTCACCGCCGCCGACCCGGACGGCCAGGGCATCACGAGCCTCACGGCGAACCTGTCGGG
>QHRS01000004.1:8458-9047 GCA_003221435.1 Candidatus Rokuibacteriota bacterium | reverse complement strand
GGACGCCGACCTACGCCGACGGCCGGCTGGCCCCCTACATCGTGTCGTTCACCGCCACAAACTCGCTGTCGGCCACGGCCTCCACCGCGGTCACGATCACGAACCTGGACCGTGCGCCGATCGTCACCGCGCCCACGACCAAGTCGGGGAGCGAGAACGGCCCGATCTCGTTCAGCGTCTCGGCGTCCGATCCGGACGGCGAGGCGATCACCTCGTTCGTGGCCGATGTGTCGGGGCTGCCTGCCGGCAGCAACGCGGTGTTCACGCCGAACTCCAACAAGACCTCCGGCACGCTGGCGTGGACTCCCACGTACAACGACTCGGGCGGGCCGTACCCCGTGACCTTCATCGCCTCGAACGCGCTGAGCGGGAGAGCCACCACGTTCATCACGGTGCGCAACGTCGATCGCGGGCCGGTGGTGACGGCCCCCGCCACCCAGACCATCGCCGAGAACTCGCCGCTCACGTTCACGGTGACCGCGGCCGATCCCGACGGGGATCCGATCGGAAGCCTCTCCGCCTCGGGGCTGCCGCCCGGCGCTTCGTTCACGCCGGCGGCCGGCAACGCGAGCGGGACGGTTTCCTGGAC
>QHRS01000004.1:0-8330 GCA_003221435.1 Candidatus Rokuibacteriota bacterium | reverse complement strand
CAGACCATCCTCGCGCTTTCGGCCAGCGGGCTTCCGCCCGGCGCCACGTTCGTTCCGAACGCCTCCAACACCGCGGGCACGCTGAGTTGGACGCCGGGCTTCGACGCGGCTCCGGGCCCGTATTCCGTGACGTTCACCGCCACGAACTCGCTGGCGGGATCGGCCACGACTTCGGTCGCGGTCGGGAACGTCGATCGCGCGCCGGTGGTCAGCGCTCCCGCCGCCGCCGCCGCGGCGGAAGGCCAGCCGTTCACACTGAGCGTGAGCGCGGTCGATCCGGACGGCGACGCCATCGCCTCCTTCACCGCGGACCTGAGCGGGCTGCCGGGCGGAACGGCGTCGTTCACCACGGACGGCGCCCTCACGCACGGCACGCTCACCTGGACACCGCCGGCGGGTAGTTACGGGGGCGGCTCTTATTCCGTGACATTCCAGGCCGGGAACGCGCTCGCGAGCAGCCCGGTC
Organism: Candidatus Rokuibacteriota bacterium; assembly: GCA_003221435.1. Classification (GTDB taxonomy): domain Bacteria; phylum Methylomirabilota; class Methylomirabilia; order Rokubacteriales; family CSP1-6; genus AR9. The sequence goes on along the minus strand of QHRS01000004.1, from coordinate 7,865 downwards.
ACGACCTCGATCTCGGTGGATCGCGCGCCGGTGGTCTCGGCGCCCGCCACCCAGAGCGCAGCCGAGAACGTCACACTGTCGTTCACCGTGACCGCGGCCGACCCGGACGGCCAGCCGATCACCTCGCTCAGCGCGAGCGGGCTTCCCGGCGGCGCCACGTTCACGTCCGGCGCCGGCAATCTGAGCGGCACATTCACGTGGACGCCGGGATTCGACGCAGCGCCCGGTCCCTACGCTGTGGCGTTCACCGCCGCGAACGCGTTCTCCGGCACCGCCACGACCTCGATCGCGGTGGCGAACGTGGATCGGGCGCCGGTCGTGACCGCCCCTGCGACCGTGCCGATCGAGGACGGCAAGACGGTGACGGTGACGGTGACCGCGTCGGATCCGGACGGCGACCCGATCTCGGGGCTCGCGGCGGATCTGTCGGCGCTGCCCCCCGGGAACCACGCGTCGTTCGTGACCGACGCTTCCAACACCTCGGGCACGCTGACCTGGACGCCGCGCACCGGCGACGCGGCCGGGGCTCCGTACCCCGTGACGTTCACGGCCGGCAATGCGCTGAGCGGCTCCGCGACGACCCGCTTGAGCTCGGACCGGTCTCCGGTGGCGACGGCGCCCGTGTCGCAGGCGGCGACCGAGAACGTTCCGCTCACGTTCACGGTCACGGCCAGCGACCCCGATGGCCAGCCGATCACATCGCTCGCTGCGTCGGGCCTGCCGAGCGGCGCCACGTTCACGCCCGACAGCGGCAACCTGAGCGGCACGTTCGCGTGGACGCCGGGGTTCGACGCCGCCCCCGGCCCCTACACCGTGACGTTCACCGCCGCGAACACGCGCAGCGGCTCCGCCACCACCTCGATCTCGGTCGCGAACGTGGACCGCCCGCCGGCGGTGACGGCGCCCGAGACGCAGCTCGCCGCGGTCGGATCGGCGGTGAGCTTCACCGTGACTGCGAGCGATCCGGACCTCGATGCGATCGCGTCGCTGGCCGCGGCCGGCCTGCCGCCCGGCGCCACGTTCACATCCAACGCCGCGCACACGAGCGGCACGTTCAGCTGGACCCCGCCCTCCGGCAGCGCCGCCGGCCCGTACTCCGTGACGTTCACGGCCCAGAACGCGCTTGGCGGCGGCGCCATCACGAACCTCACCGTCGATCGCCCGCCGGCGGTCGCGGCTCCCGCCGCGCAGACCGTGGCGGAGGGGGCGCCGCTCTCGTTCACCGTCACCGCCGGCGATCCCGACGGGCAGGCGATCACGTCGCTCGCCGCGTCGGGCCTGCCGCCCGGCGCGACGTTCACGCCCAACGGGTCCAACTCGAGCGGCACGTTCGCGTGGACGCCGGGGTTCGACGCCGCGCCCGGTCCCTACGCGGTGACGTTCACGGCAGCGAACACGCTGTCCGGCTCGGCGAGCACGAGCGTCTCGGTCGCGAACGTGGATCGCGCTCCGGTCGTGACCGCCGCGGCCACCGCCGCCGTGAACGAGACCCAGCCGCTCACCCTGGTCGTCAACGTTTCCGACCCGGACGGCGACGCCATCAACTCGCTGAGCGTGGACCTCACGTCGCTGCCCGCGGGCAACAACGCGGTGTTCACGACGAACGCCGCGAAGACCCAGGGAACGTTGACGTGGACGCCGACCTCGAACGACGGCCGCGCGGCCCCCTACGCGGTGACGTTCGCGGCCGCGAACGCGCTGTCGGCGTCGGCCGCCACGTCGATCACCGTCATCGACGCGGTCACAAACCTGTGCCCGAACCCGTCGTTCGAGACGAACTCGGCGAACTGGAGCGCCTACGGCAGCGCCACGTTCACGCGCGTGGCCGGCGGGCAGGATGGCGCGTTCGCGCTGCAGATCCAGGGGCCGAACTCCACCGCCGCGTTCGGCGCGAACGACTCGCCGAACTTCGTGAGCAGCACTTCGGCGGGTGCGCGCTATCGCTACTCGGCATGGGTGCGCTCGGTCGCCAGCACCGGGAAGGTACAGTTGCGCGTGCGCGAGTACACGAGCGGCGGCTCGCAGGTGGGCACGACCGCGCTGTCGAGCCGCGTCACGCTGTCGCCGTCGTGGCAGCTCGCCGCGTTCGATTACGTCGCGATCGGCAGCGGCAACACCCTGGACTTACAGGTGCTGGACAACGTCCCCGCGGCCGCGGCAGAGACGTTCCTGCTCGACAATGTCACGGTCGCGGTCGTGACCTCGAACCCGCCGGTCGTGACCGCGCCGGCGCTGGCTTCGGTTGCCGAGAGCAGCACGCTCACGCTGAACGTGACCGCCTCCGATCCCGACGGCGATCCGATCGCGTCGCTCACGGCGAGCACCGCGGGGCTCCCCGCCGGGAACAACGCCGCGTTCGTCGTGAACGCCTCCAACACCGCGGGCACGTTCACCTGGACTCCCACGTTCTCCGACGGACCCGGCCCTTACACCCTGACGTTCACGTCCAGCAACAGCCTCAGCGGCAGCGCCAGCACCAGCATCACCGTCAACAACGTGGACCGCGCCCCGGCCGTGACGGCTCCCGCGTCGCAGACGGTGGCCGAGGGGGCACCGCTCTCGTTCACCGTGACCGCGGCCGACCCTGACGGCGACGCCATCGGCTCGCTCGCGGCCGTGGGGCTGCCGGGCGGCGCCACGTTCACGCCCAACGCCTCGAACACGGCCGGCACGCTGAGCTGGACGCCGGGATACGCCGACGCGGGGACCTACTCCGTCACGTTCACCGCGCAGAACGCGCTCGCCGGCAGCGCCATCACCTCGATCACGGTGACGAACGTGGACCGCCCGCCGGCCGTGAGCGCTCCGGCCACGGCGGGTGCGTTCCAGGGACAGCCGTTCACGCTGAATGTCGCCGCGTCCGATCCGGACGGCGACGCGATCGCCTCGCTCGGCGCCTCGAACCTGCCCGCGGGAGCGACGTTCACGCCCGGCGGCGACAACCTGACGGGCACGCTGAGCTGGACGCCGGCCGCGAACGCGCCGCCCGGTCCTTATGCCGTGACGTTCACGGCGCAGAACGCGCTCGCCGGCAGCGCCACGACCTCGATCACGGTGAACGGCGTCGACCACGCGCCGGTCGTCTCGGCACCCGCCTCGGTGGCCGTCGCCGAGAATGCGCCGCTCTCGTTCACCGTGACCGCCGCCGACCCCGACAGCCAGACCATCACGTCGCTCACCGCCGCGAACCTGCCCGCCGGCGCCACGTTCACTCCCAACGGCGCCAACACCGGCGGCACGTTCGCGTGGACGCCCGGGTACAGCGACGCGGGCTCCGATACCGTGACGTTCACCGCCTCGAACACCCTGTCGGGCAGCGCCGTGACCGTGATCACGATCACGAACACCGACCGGGCCCCGATCGTGACCGCTCCCGCCGCCGCATCCACCATCGTGGGCCAGCAGGTGACGGTCGCCGTGACGGTGTCGGATCCCGACGGGGACGCGATCACGACGCTGGCCGCGGACCTGACCGGGCTTCCGTCGGGCAACAACGCGGTGTTCACGCCGAACGCCTCCCGGACCGCGGGCACCCTGACTTGGACACCGGCCGCGAGCGACGCCCGCGCCGCCCCGTACACCGTGACGTTCACCGCCACGAACGCCACGAGCGGCTCCGCGACCACGGCGATCACCGTGAACGCGGTGACGAACTTGTGCACGAATCCGTCGTTCGAGACGAATCTCAACGGCTGGGGTCCGAACGGCAGCTCCACGCTGGCCCGCGTCGCGGGAGGGCAGGACGGTACCTTCGCCTGCCAGGTGACGGGGCCCGCGACGACTGGCCAGTTCGGCGTCAACGACAGCCCCAACATCATCACCTCGACGACGGCCGGCAAGCGCTACCGCTACTCGGCGTGGGTGCGCTCGGCATCGAACGCCGGCCAGGCCAAGCTCAAGCTGCGCGAGTACACCCCGAGCGGTTCACAGGTCGGATCCATTGTGTACTCGCCGACGCTAACCTTGTCGCCGAGCTGGCAGTCGCTCGTGGCCGATTTCGTCGCGAGCGGCACCAGCAACACGCTGGACTTCCAGGCGCTCGACACCCCGGTGGCGAGCGGCGAGGTGTTCCTGGTCGACAACGTCGTGGTGTCGATCGTGGCGGGAACGGACGCGCAACCCCTCGTGCCGAGCATCGCCGTGGACGAGGGCGCGACGCTCGAGGCCCCGGACGCCCCCGCGGCGACGACGGCGTCCTCCGGCACCGTGCTCGAGCTCGCGGCAGTGGTGATGCCCAACCCTGCATACACGAGCGCGTCGCTCGTGCTGGCGCTGCCGCACAGCGGGTTCGCGCGCGCACGGCTCTACGACGTTCGCGGTCGCCTGGTCAAGATCCTGTTCGACAAGCCCGAGCTCGCCGCGGGAGTCCACGCGTTCCCGATCGATCGACTCGATGCCGGCGGCTCGCTGCCGGCGGGGCTTTACTTCTATCAAGTTGTATCGGCCGCGGGCGAGCGGACGGGCCGGTTCGTCTTCATGAGGTGAACGCGCACAACGCGTTCGGACCTCGCCTGGGCGGTAACGCTGGACATGCGTTCCGCCTGGAGCAAGCGAGGTCCAACGTGACGCGCTCGCCGCCGCGGCACCGCCGCGAGTTTCGCCGTCGTCAAATCGTCGCGGTCACGGGGCGCGCCGCCGACTCCCGCGTTTTTTCGGTTGACGCCCTGCGTCGTCATGCGGAAGATGCCCCCGCTCGCCCGCGCGCGCCGTCCCTCCGGCGCCGAAGGCCGACACGGAAAAGCCCTCGTCACTGCTAACAAGTCTCGGGACGCCGCCTCGCCTTTGCACGAGCCGGGACCATGGAAGGTCGCCACCGACTCATGCCCGCACCCAACTCCGGGGCGAGTGCGCTCGTCCTGCTCGTCATCGCCACCTCGGCCAGCGCATCGACCATTCCCGCAGCATCGACCTCCAACGTGGCGCCGACCGCGGCGCTGACCGTGCAGGCGCCGTACGCGCCCGGGTTCCGCGCAGTCCCGACCGACCCCTCGAAGGTGTACAGCGAGCCGCTCACGGCGGTGCCGTACTACCTCATCCCATCCCTGCAGTCGCCGTTCGGCACCACCGTCACGCGCATCACCGGTCCCGTCGGCTCCGTGTTTCCGACCTCGCTCGAGACCGGCGCCTGGACCACCGACGCCCGCCACCACTACGCCAAGGACCAGCCGTGGAGCTCGGACGGCAGCTTGATCGCGATCGACAACGAGGCCGGATCGCCGCGGCGCGTCTACCTGGACGGCGAGACCTATCACGTGCGCTACGAGCAATGCTACGAGCACGCCACCGGCGACGATCGCTGGCACCCGAGCCCGGCCCATCCGCACGAGCGCATCAGCGTCTCGGGCAGCGAGCTCATGTGGATCGACGTCGTCGCCTGCCAGAAGACCCGCACGTGGAAGCTCCCATTTCCGGTGATCGGCCTCGGCGAGTACGAGGGCAACCCCAGCTTCAACGGCCGCTTCGTCGCGCTGTGCAACGACACGAGCGCGTTCGTCGTGGACATGGACCCGCAGCCTCCATTCGCGCCGTACCCGGCGCAGCGCGTCGGCCCGGCCGTGAGGCTGGCGAACTGCGGTCTCAACGACTGCTCGCTCGACTGGGTGTCGATCTCGCCGTCGGGAAAGTATGTGGTCGTGAAGTACAACGGCGAGCCGTTGCGCGTGTTCGATGTGGACCCGGCCACGCTCGCGCTCACGCCGCGACCGATGCCGTCGACATCGCCGCGCTGTCACGGCACCGCGGCCCAGGGCTACGTCTACGACCTCGGCCACCTGGACATGACCCGTGATCCTTTAGACAACAACGAGGACGTCATGGTCGGCCAGGAACACTGCGGCAACATCGGCCGGACGGTGAACGGCCAGCTCATGGGCGGCGTGGTCAAGGTGCGCATCAAGGACGGCGCGGTGACCTCGCTCACCGACCCCACGAACGAGGCGTATCCGCATCACGTGTCGTGCCGCAGCGTGCTGCGGCCGGGATGGGCCTACGCCACGTACTTCCCGCAGCCGGGCAAGCGCTTCAGCGGCGAGATCGTCGCGGTGAAGATCGACGGCAGCAAGGCGGTGCAGCGGCTCGCCTACGATCACACCGACTTCACGGGTTGCTACCGCTGCGAGGCGCACGGCGTGCCTTCGCCCGACGGCCGCCGCGTGCTGTGGGCCAGCAACTGGAACCAGGCCTGCTCCGCGTGCGGCGCGGAATCCGACATCAAGGCGTATGTGGCCGACGCGCGGGCGCTGGGGGTGCCGGGGGCGCAGCCGATGGCACCTTACGTCGTGATCGCGGATGCCTCGCGCTCCACCGATGCCGACGGCCGCATCGCTTCGTACGCGTTCGACTTCGGCGACGGCGCGACCGCCGGCCCGCAGGTTTCGCCGCTCACTCCGCACACGTACCAGACCGGGCGCTGGACGCTGCGGGTGACGGTGATCGACAACGGCGGCGCCACCGCGACCGCATCCCAGAACATCGTCGTCGGTGCGACCACGAACCAGCCTCCGATCGCGGCGCTGTCGGTGACGCCGGCGACCGGGAGCGCTCCGCTCGCCGTCGTGGCGGACGCCTCGGCTTCGCGTGCTGGCGCCGGCTCCATCGCGTCGTACAAGTTCAACTTCGGCGACGGCACGGTGGTGACGGGCGTGGTGCCGACGGCGGCCCACGTCTATTACGCCGCTGGGACGCGGACGGCGAGCGTGATCGTGACCGATGTGGCGGGGCTCGCCGACACCGCCACGGCGACCGTCCGGACGAGTACCGCCTCCGGCGACACGTTGAGTCCGAATCTGGTCGGCAATCCCTCGTTCGAGTCCGACCTCACCGGCTGGCGGGGGTACGGCGGGGCTTCGATCTCGCGCGTGCCCGGCGGCGAGCTCGGCTCATGGTCGCTCGGCGTCACGGGACCCCTGACCCTGTCGGTGTTCGGCGTCAACGACAGCCCGAACTGGGTGGCGAGCGTGGCGGTGGCGGGGACGCGCTTCCGCATCGCGGCGTGGGTGCGCGCTGGCGCCGCGGCCGGGAACTGCAAGCTCCAGGTGCGTGAATGGCTCGGAGGCCTGCAGCAGGGATCGACGGTGTATTCGCCTTATGTGCGGCTGGGAAGAGGCTGGCAGCAAGTGGCCGTCGACCTGTTCGCGCGGAGCACGGGAAGCACCGTCGACGTCCAGGTGATCGACGCGCCCGCGCTCGCCGGCGAGAGGTTCTATGTCGACAACGTCTCGATCCGGATCCTCAAGGCGACGGCGCCGCTTGCGGCTCCGGGCGACCCCGACAGCTCGGCGCTCGCCTACGCGCCGCGCATATCGCCCAATCCGATGTTCCGGGGCGGCGCGCTCGACTTCGCTACCGCGCGCGGCGGACCGCTGCGGGTCGAGATCTACGACGCCGCGGGCCGCGTCGTACGGCTACTGGCGGACGAGGGGTTCGCTCCTGCGGGATCGCGGCACATCGAGATCGACGGGCGGGACGGGAGAGGGCTGCCGCTTGCGGCGGGCATCTACCTTTACCGGATCCAGTCCTCCGCGGGTCGGGCGAGCGGACGGTTCGTGATCATGCGGTGACTCCTCGCGGGCGGCGGCGCGAGGGCGGGGCATCTCCGCGACGCACGCTGCGCGCGGCCTCCTGCCGCGCTCCGCTTTCCCCGCGGCTCGCTCCGGACATCCCTGTCCTCCGCAAGCGCGGGGGGCGTCGCTGCGATGCCCCACCCTCGCGCCGCCGCGGACGAGGACCGGGAGCCATCGGTCCGCCGGGACGGGAGCATGAGGCTTCGAGCGCAGCGGCCGTCCGAGGCGAGCGGAGCCAGGACGGCGGAACTCGCCTGGATTAGAGACTCCCTGCGCCTGCGGCGCACCACGATCGATGAAAAT
>QHRS01000003.1 GCA_003221435.1 Candidatus Rokuibacteriota bacterium | reverse complement strand
CCGGGCCGCGCCGGATCGTGCGCTGCGAGGCGTGCGGCGTCGTGTTCCGGAACCCTCGACCCGGGGCGGCGGCGTACACGGCGGAGTTCGGCTCGGGCCGCGCCGAGGTGGCCGACGAGGCATGGCTCGGCACGCGCCGCGGCGCCGCGTTCGCGCGGTTCCTCGACGCCTGGCCCGGCCGGCCGGGGCGGGTGCTCGACGTCGGGTGCGGCGGCGGATGGTTCCTCAAGGCCGCGACCGAGCGCGGGTGGAGCGCGGTGGGCATCGACCTCTCACCCGAAGCCGTGCGCCGCGCGCGGGAGAAGCTTGGCGTGGACGCGCGGCAGGGGACGCTCGACGCGCAGCACTTCGAGCCGCGCTCGTTCGACCTCGTGACACTCTGGAACGTCATCGAGGTGATCCCGGATCCGCTGGGCCTGCTTCGGAGCGTGCACCCGCTCATCCGCCCCGGCGGCACGCTGCACCTCCGGACGCAGAACTATCCGTTCCAGCGGGTGGCCTTCGCCGCGACGCGCGCCGCCCGGGCCGTTGGTGCCCGCGGCTGGCTCGATCGGCGGCCGTACCTGGCGTTCATCTTCAACGCGACCGCATTCTCGGCGCGGACGATCCGGCTGTTCCTCGGGCGCGCGGGCTTCGTCGACGTGCGCGTGATCCCGAGCCCGCCCTCGCCCGGCGACCCCTACCGCGCCCTCGACGGCGCCCGCGAGTGGCCGCTCGCGGTGGTGAAGCTCGCGGCGGATGGCGTCGCCCGCGCGGCGTACGTCGTCTCGGGAAGCCGCTGGATCGTCGGCGCGTCGTTCGAGGCCTCGGCGCTCCGTCCATGAGCTTCCTCAGAGGGGGCTCCGCCCCCTTCCGAACCTCCCCCGGGATGGCGCCGGCAAAGCCGGCGCTCGAACAGTGCGTCGACAGACGCGAGGGGGTAGCCCGGTGAGCCGCATCGTCCATGTTGCGGAGTCCGCGGGGCTGGGCGGGCGGCGAAGTCCATCTGCGGACGCCCGCTACGCGCTTGCCACGATGATCGAGCGCCTCACCGGTGTCTACCACGAGCTGCTCGAGGGCGGGCGCTGATGTGCGGGATCGCGGGGATGGTGGGCGGGGCCGACTCGCGCCTGCTGCGCGCGATGGCCCGGATCATGGCGCATCGCGGTCCCGACGACGAGGGTGTGTGGCAGGACGGCGACGTCGGGCTCGCGGTCCGCCGGCTCAAGATCATCGATCTGGTCGGCGGCCATCAGCCGATGGCCAGCGAGGACGAGGGCTGCTGGCTTGCGTTCAACGGCGAGATCTACAACCATCCCGAGCTGCGCGCGCGTCTCGAGGCCAAGGGGCACACGTTCCGGAGCCGGAGCGACGGCGAGACGATCCTGCACCTCTACGAGGAGGAGGGTGACGGCTGCCTCCAACACCTCGAGGGCATGTTCGGCTTCGCGCTCTGGGACCGCGCGCGCCGGAGGCTCCTCCTCGCGCGCGATCCGCTCGGGATCAAGCCCGTCTATTACCGTGAGGCAAACGGCCGTCTGGCCTTCGCCTCCGAGGCGAAGGCGCTGCTGCTCGACCCGGCGTGCCCGCGGGAACCGGACCTCGACGCGCTCGCGGCGTACCTGACGTTCCTCTACGTCCCGTCTCCGGCGACGGCGTTCGCGGGCATCCGGAAGCTCGCCCCCGGGCACGCGCTCGTGTTCGAGGACGGGCGCGCCCGCGTCCGGGCCTACTGGCGCCCGCGGCCGCCGGAGCGCCTGGTCACCGAGCCTGCCGAGGCCGAGATCCTCGTGCTGGAGGCGCTCGCCGGCAGCGTATCCCGACATCTGGTCAGCGACGTCCCGCTCGGCGTCTTCCTCTCGAGCGGCCTCGACTCCTCGAGCATCGTCGCGCTGATGCGGCGCGCGGCGCCGGGCACGCCGATCCGCACGTTCACACTCGACTTCGAGGAGGCGAGCTTTGGCGAGGCCACCGCCGCACGCGCGGTCGCGGGCGCACTGGGGACCGACCATCGCGAGTTCATCGTCCGACCCGAGGTCGCCGATGTCCTGCCCGCGCTCGTCTGGCATCTGGACGAGCCGCTCGCCGATTCCTCGCTCGTGATCACGCATCTGATCGCGCGTCTCGCCCGTGAGCACGTGACCGTGGCCCTATCGGGCATCGGCGGGGACGAGCTGTTCGTCGGCTACCCGCGCTATCTCGGCGCCCGCGTCGCCGCGGGATACGCGCGCGTGGTTCCGGCCGCCGTCCGCCGCGGGCTCGCGCGCGCCGCCGCGTGGCTGCCGGATTCGGCGCGGAGCGACGATCCGACCGGCCGGCTCCGGCGCTTCCTCGAGGCGGGCCCGCTCGACCCGCACGAGCGCTACCTCGCGTGGATCTCCTTCTGGAGCACGCCCGCGCTCCGTGAGCTGATGCCCTCACTCCCCGCGGCGGTCGATCCGTTCGCCCGTCACCGCGAGATCCTCCTCCGTGCTCCCGGTGCAGGGGAGACCGGAGCCGGGGCGGCAACCGCGGTGACCGCGCTCGATCTGGCGACGTACCTGCCGGACGATCTCCTGATGCTCGGCGACAAGATGACGATGGCGGCGTCGCTCGAGCTGCGGGTGCCGTTCTGCGACCGCCAGCTCTGCGAGACCGTGTGGTCGATCGATCCGGCGCTGCGGAGCGGCTTCGGTCTGAAACCGCTGCTCAGGCGCGTGATGCGACCGCTCCTGCCCCGCGAGACGCTCGGACGGCCCAAGCGCGGGTTCTCCGTACCGCTCGCGAGCTGGCTGCGCGGCCCGCTCGCCGGACTCGCCGCCGATCTGCTCGCAGAATCCCGTCTCCGCCGCCGCGGTCTGCTCGACGTCGCGCGCGTGCGCCGCGTGATCGACGATCACCATACGGGCCGGCGGAGCCACGCGGACCGAATCTTCGCGCTCATGGTGCTGGAGCTGTGGCAGCAGGCCTTCTGGGACGAGTGGCCGGCGCGGCGCCGGGCCGTCCTGGCGGATCTGGATCGTGCGCCGCAGGGCGGGGACCGTGTCTAGACGGCGCGTCCTCGTCGTTTCCGACGTCTCGCCGCTCGAGACGCACGGCGGCGCGGCGCGCGTGATCCGAGAAGAGAGCCGCCGGCTCGCGGCCCGCGGCCACACGGTGACGGTATTCTCCCGGCATCCGGGCAGCAACGCACCGCTTCAGAGTGACATCTCGGGCGTGCCGGTCTTCCACTACGAGGTCAACCGGCGCCACCCGCTCGCGTTCGCGGTCACCTCGATCACCGGCGCCCGGCGGCGCTTCCGGGAGGTGCCGGGCGCGGGCGACTGGGACGCGGTGGTCTTCCACCAGCCGTTCTCGGCCGTCGCGCTCGCATCGCTCGTGCCGGCGGCGCTCCGGCGCCTCTACGTCTTTCATTCCCCCGCGGGGGACGAGTACCGGGTGCGCGCCGACCGGCTCGACGGGCGCCGCCCGCCCGCGGGGACGGGCGCGGTGGCCGCGCTCCTCGCCCGGCTCGAACGGCGCGCGTTGAAGGCGGCCGACCAGGTCGTCGTACTCAGCGAGTTCTCCAGCCTCGTCCTCGCGCACGCCCACGGCCGGATGAAGGCGCCGGTGATCACCATTCCGGGCGCCGTCGACCTCGAGCGTTTCCGGCCGCCCGCTGATCGCGCGCGCGTGCGCGAGCAACTCGGCCTCGCGCCGGGCTCCACGGTCCTGCTGACAGTTCGCGATCTCCAGGCGCGGATGGGACTCGACACGCTGCTGCACGCGCTCGATGCCTTCCGGCGGGGCCGCCGCCTCACGTGCGTGATCGGCGGCAGCGGGGGACTGCGCCCAGCCCTGGAGCGCCTCGCCGGAGAACTCGGGCTCGGCGCGATCGTCCGCTTCGCCGGCCACATCCCCGAGGAGGCCCTTCCGCTCCACTATCAGGCGGCGGATCTCTTCGTGCTGCCGACGCGCGCCCTCGAGGGGTTCGGGCTCGTCACGGTCGAGGCGCTCGCGTGCGGCACGCCGGTCGTCGCGACGCCGGTCGGCGCGACGCCGGAGATCCTGGGGCCCCTCGACGAGCGGCTGATCGCCTCGGACAATTCGTCGGCGGCGCTCGTGGCCGCGCTGGCAGAGGCGCTGCCGCTCGCCGCGGACGAGGGCTTCAGGCGCCGCTGCCGCGCGTACGCCGAGACGCGCTACTCCTGGGACCGTCACGTCGACGCGCTCGAGTCGCTCCTGGTCTCGCCATCGCCCGTGGGCCTCCCGACGGGACCTGCGGCCGGGCGATCGGTGAGCCGCTGGTGATCTCGGACCGCGCCAAGCTCGCCGGGATTCTCGCCGTGGGCCTGGGGCTCCGGCTCCTGTTCCTCCGCGTGCACCAGACGATCGAGGGCGACGGCGTGCTGTACGCGTCGGTCGCCGAGCACCTCGCACAGTCCGGCCGGTTGATGGATGTCAGCTGGGAGTATCACACGTTTTACCCCCCGGGCTATCCCGCGCTGGTCGCACCCGTCTACGCCCTCGTGGGAGACTCGCACCGCGCGGGGCAGATCGTGTCGCTCGCCGCCGGCATGGCGCTGATCGCGCTCGTCTGGGTACTCGGTCGCCGGCTAGCGGGTGGCTCGGTCGGGCTCATCGCGGCGGCGCTCACCGCGATCTACCCGCCGCTCGCGCATCAGGCGGTGTCGGTCCACACGGAGAGCATGTACGCCGCGCTCCTCTGTCTCTCGGTGCTGGTCGGCCTGGAGCTGGTCGAGCGGCCGAGCGTCGGGATGAGCGCGCTCGGCGGAGCGCTCGTCGGCGCGCTGTACCTCTTCCGCCCGGAGGGGCTCCTGCTGGGCGCGGGCGTCGTTTGGGCGGTCGCGATCTGGATCGCGCGCGGCGAGCGCCCGGCCCGTATCGGCGCGCGCGCGGCCGGATTCGTCCTGGCGCTGTCGCTGCTCGTCGTCCCCTACGTCGCGTACCTGCACCAGATGAGGGGGGCCTGGCTCTTGTCCGGCAAGGGCCTGAGTTATCGGATCGCCGAGTCACCGCACGAGGCCGACGCGATCGCATTCGGCCAGCCGAGGCCCTGGCAAGGCCTGCGGACGGAGGGCGCCGTCCTGGCGGAGCGCTACCTGAGAAATTTCTTCCGTCAGGAAGGGGTGATCGCCGAGGCGATGTCCATTCTCGCGCTCGGCCTGGCGGCAGTCGGCCTCGCCGGCGCCGTCGAGTGGCGCAAGCGTCTGGCGGCCGAGGGAGTCGTGCTCGGCGCGTTCGTGCCGCTGCTCCTCTATCCAGCCTTCGAGGTCGTCCCGCGGTGGACCGAGCCGTATATGGTGGTCGTCTTCGTGTACGTTGCGCGCGGCATCGTGTGGGTCGCCGGGCAGGCGCGAATCCAGGGCCGCTCGGAAGCGGTCGCATGGCTGTTCGTCGCGCTCCTCGCCGTGCGATACGCGCCCCAGCTCGCGATTCCCCTCCGCTACACCCCGAGCTTCGAGAACGTCGAGCAGCGCGCCGCCGGGCTCTGGATACGCGACCGTTTCGGCCCCGGCACGACCGTGATGTCCCGTCCGCCCGAGATCGCCTACTACGCGCGAGCCCGGTGGGTGAAGCTGCCGTACAGGGGCATCTCCGGCGTGATCGCGGAGGCCCGCCGCGCGGGGGTCACGTTCATCGTCATCGACGAGCTGCACATGCGGCGGCTCCGGCCCGATCTGCTGCCGCTCCTCGAGGGGCCGCCCCCGCCGGGGCTCACGCTGGTCCACCAGACCGACGAGTTCCCGCAGCGCCGGGTGCGCGTGCTCGCGGTGGCGCCGTCGTGAACGTCATCCACGTCATCACGCGGCTCTCGCTCGGCGGATCGTCGGAGAACACCGTTCTCTCGGTCGCCGGGCTCGTCGAGGCGGGTCACGACTGCGTCATCGTCGCCGGCGCGGAGCAATCCGAGCCGTCGGTCGTCCGGGCCGCGGAGGCGCGGGGCTGCCGGGTCGAGTTGATGCCGTCGCTCGTCCGCGAGCCGTCGCCGGTCCGGGACCTGCAGGCGTCACTCGCCCTCATGCGGATGTTCCGGCGCCGGCGGCCGGACCTCGTGCACACGCACACCTCGAAGGCCGGCTTCGTCGGCCGCTTCGCCGCGCGGGTCGCGCGGGTGCCGGCGATCGTGCACACGCCCCACGGCCACGTGTTCTACGGGTACTACGGCGCCTGGCCGACCGCGGTGTTCGTCCTGCTGGAGCGGATCGCTGCGCGCTGGACCGACCGGATCATCGTGCTGACGGAGCGCGGCGCCGAAGAGCATCTCACGCGCGGCGTCGGGAGACCTCCGCAGTACGTGGCGATCCCGAGCGGCGTGGATACGGATCGGCTGAGGGCGCGCGCGCCCGGGCGCGAGATCGCGCGCCGCCGGCTGGGACTCCCGGTCGATGCCGCGGTCGTCGTTGGCGTTGGACGGCTGGTTCCGGTGAAGGGCTTCGACATGCTGGTCGCCTCGCTCCCGAAGGTCCGGGCGTCCGTTCCCTCGCTGCGGGTCCTGGTGGTCGGCGACGGGCCCGACCGTCCGGCGCTCGAGGCGCTCGCCCGCTCGCTCGGCGTGGCCGACGTCCTGCTGGTCACTGGCACGCAGGGAGACGTCATCCCGTACATCGCCGCCGCGGACGTGCTGGTCGCGCCCTCGCGCAACGAGGGCATGGGGCGGGTGCTGATCGAGGCGATGGCGCTCGGCGTCCCGGTGATCGGCAGCCGCGTCGGTGGCATCCCATCCGTGCTTGCCGGTGGCGAGTTCGGATCGCTCGTGCCGCCGGACGCGCCGCACGCGATCGCCGAGGCGCTGATCGAGCTGCTCGGGGATCCTGCGCTGCGCGCAAAATTCGCCGAGGCCGGCCGCAAGCGGGCCGAGGAGTTTACCGTCGACGTGATGACGAGACGGATCGTGGAGCTCTATCGGAGCCTCACGAGGGCCTCCCGTTGAGGCGGAGAGACGCCGAGCGCGCCGCGTCGCGCGCATGGCCGCGCCGGGCCCCGACGCCGCGCGGCCCGATCCTCGGGCTCATGCTGTGCGCGGCGCTCGTCACCGCCGCGCACGCCGAGGAGCTGCATCAGGTCCGCGGCGTGGTGCACGTGCACACCGATTTCACGACCGGGGAGTTCCCGCTCGACGAGATCGTGCGGCGCGCCGAGAGTCAGGGCGTCGAGGCGATCTTCCTCTCGGAGAACTACCAGCTGCGGGTCGACTACGGCCTGTTTCCGTTCCGCTCGCTGCTTCGCGTCACCCGCGCGGAGCCGTCCGTGCTCGCCCGCGGCGTCGACCGCTATCTGGCGACGGTCGCCGACGCACGGCGACGCTACCCGAACATGATCATCGTGCCGGGCGTGGAGGTGGTCCCGCACTACCACTGGACCGGATCGCCGCTCGCGGGCGACCTGACGCTCCACAACATCCAGAAGAATATTCTCGTCTTCGGTGTGTCCACGGGGGCCGCGCTGCGCGCCCTGCCGGCGACCGGCAGCGCCGCGACCGCCCGGTATTCGGCGCAGAGCGCGCTCGACCTGCTCCCGGCGCTGCTCGTCATCCCGGGCGCGCTGCTCCTCAGGAGGCCGGTGCTGCGCCGGCGGATGATCGGCCGGGTCGCGGTCTTCCGGCCGCAGCGGCGCTGGCCGAGCGGGGGTGTGCTGTGCGCCGTCGGTCTCGTGGCGCTCGCCCGCGGGCTCCCGTTCACGACCGACGCGTTCTCGCCGTACCAGGACCTCGGCATGACGCCCTACCAGGAGTTGATCGATGCGGTCGAGCAGCAGGGCGGCGCGGCCGTGTGGTCGTTTCCGGACGCGTTCGACTACGGCGAGGAGCGGGTCGTCGGCCTGCGCGTGTCACGGAAGACCGACCCGTACGGCGACGATCTGCTGCGGACCTTCCGCTACTCGGGCTTCGGCGGCGTATACGCGGACACCACGCGTTTCCCCGAGCCGGGCGCGGGCTGGGACTACCTGCTGGCGCAATACGCGAGGGGCGAGCGGAGCCGCCCGGCCTGGCTCATCGGCGAGTCGGGGTTCCACGGCGACGGCGACGGCACGTGGATCGGCGCCATCGAGACGGTCTTTCTCGTTCCGGCCAAGAGCGAGGCGGCCCTGCTCGACGCGCTGAGACGCGGCCGTGTCTACGGTGTGCTGCGGACGGACCGGACGAACACGCCGGTACTGGACCGGTTCACGATCAGGACGGCCTCGACGGTCGGTGTTTCAGGCGACACCCTGGACATTTCCCCGGCGACGGCCATCGGCGTGCAGGCGGGCGTTCGCATGAGCGACGCGTCCGAGCAGCCGATCCGCGTGACCCTGATCAGGAACGGCCACATCGCCCGCACCTGGTCGGGCACGACACCGCTCGCCGTCGATCATCAGGAAACCTTCGATGGTGCCCCGGCGTATTTCCGGCTCGAAGTGCGCGGCCCTCAAACCGCCTACATGCTCTCGAACCCGATCATCCTCCGTCCCCTGCGTGCGCAATGAAGTCGGATCCCGGCGGCGCCGTGCCGGTGCGAGTGTCTGCGCGATGAAGGTGGCGATTCACCAGCCGCACTACCTGCCCTGGCTCGGGTATCTGGCGAAGTGGGCCGCGGCGGATTGCTTCGTCTTCCTCGACACCGTGCAGTACGAGAAGAACGGCTGGCAGAACCGGAACCGCATCAAGACGAAGGACGGGCCTCAGTGGCTCACCGTGCCGGTATGCCGCGAGCGGGACACGCTCATTCGAGACGTCCGGATCGACACGGCCCAGCCCTGGGCGCGGCGGCACCTGCAGGCGGCGCGGCTCGCCTACGCCCGCGCGGCCCACGCGGACCTGTACGGCGCGCGCCTCGGCGCGTTGCTCGAGCGCCGGTGGAACGCGCTCGCATCGCTCGCGATCGAGACGGCCGAGTTCCTCGCGGCGGCCTTCGCCATCCGCACGCCCACACGGCTGGCGTCGGAGCTCGGCCCGACGCGCGACGACCCGACGCTCCGACTCATCGATCTCACACGCGCCGCGGGCGGCGACACCTATCTCGCCGGGGGGAACGGGCTCGCCTATGTGCGGCTCGAGCAGTTCGCCGAGGCGGGGATCACCGTGCTCCAGCAGTCGTACACGCACCCCGTGTACGCGCAGCTGCACGGAGATTTCGTTCCGTTTCTCTCGAGCCTTGACTTATTATTGAATCACGGTCCCGCGGGCCTCGACATCCTGCGAGCCGGCGATGCATACGTGCCTTGCGCATGAACGTCCTGGCGATCGGGGCGCATCCTGACGACATCGAGTACGGGTGTGGCGGCGCGCTCACTGCGTACGCGCAGAAGGGGCACGGGGTCTACCTTTTTGTCGCCACCGACGGCGGCCTCGGCGGGGACTCCGAGGTTCGCCGCGGCGAGCAGGAAGACTCGATGCTCGCCATCGGGGCGCGCGAGCTGTTCTGGGGAGGGTATTCCGACACCGAGATCCCGCTCAACCGCGAGCTGATCATCCGGGTCGAAGCCGTCATCGAGCGGGTGAAGCCGCAGATGATCTTCGTCAACTACACGGACGACACTCACCAGGATCACCGCAACCTCGCCCAGGGAACGCTCTCCGCGACGCGCTACATCCCCAATTTCCTGTTCTACGAGGTGCCCTCGACCCAGAACTTCATGCCCAATTGCTACGTCGACATCCAGAAAGTGCTCGACCGGAAGCTCGCCTGTCTCGAATCCCACCGGTCACAGATCATGAAGACGAATATCCAGGATCTGACGATTCTCGAGTCGGCCGTCTCGTGCGCGAACTTCCGCGGCATCCAGGCCCGCGTGAAGTACGCCGAGGCCTTCCATTCGGTCCGGCTCTTGCTGGACATTTGATCCCGCACTCCCGACCGACGCTCACCGAGCAGGACGCTCAGCGTGTCGCGGCGGTGGTGCGCGCGGGACACGTCGCCCAGGGCGCGCAGGTCGCCGCGTTCGAGCGCGAGGTGGCGGCGCGCCTTCACGCTGAGGCCGCCGCCGCGGTCAGCTCCGGCAGCGCGGCGCTCGAGCTGGCCCTGCGCGCTCTCGGGGTCGGGGCCGGCGACGAGGTGGTGATCCCGACCTATGTCTGCGATGCCCTCTATCATGCGGTGACCCGGGTCGGCGCCGTACCCGCGCTCGCCGACGCGTGCCCGGAGACCCTCTCCGTCGAGAGCCAGGAGGTCAAGCGGCGGCTGTCCCGCCGCACGCGGTGCGTGATCGTGCCGCACGCGTTCGGGCTCGCGGCGGGCCTGGCGAGTTTCGACGGCCTCGGCATTCCGATCGTCGAAGACTGCGCCCAGGCGATCGGCGCGACCGACGATGGCCGGCCGGCCGGCTCCCGGGGACGCCTGGCCGTGCTCTCGTTCTACGCGACCAAGATGTTCACGACGGGCGAGGGTGGAATGGTGACGGGCCCGGTGGAGCTGATCGACCGCGTGCGCGATCTCCGTGACTACGACGAGCGCGAGGATCTCGCGCCCCGCTTCAACTACAAGATGACGGACCTGCACGCGGCCCTCGGCCGCTCGCAGCTCGAGCGCCTCGATTCGTTCATCGCCCGGCGACGGGAGATCGCGGCGCGCTTCCGGTCGCGACTCGCGGGCCGACCCCGCGGGCTTCCCCCGGATGCGCGCGGCGGGCGCCACGTGTACCTCCGGTTCATCGTCGACGCCGCCCGCCCGGTCGGGCCGGTCATCGACGCGCTCGCCGCGCGCGGCGTGACGGCGCGCCGGCCGGTGTTCCGGCCCATTCACCGGGCGCTCGGCCGCGCGGGGTACGAGACGGCGGACCGGCTCTGGGCCGAGCGCCTCTCGCTCCCGTGCTACCCCGGGCTGACGGACGCGGAGGTCGATGCCGTCGCGGCGGCGCTCTGCGAGGCCTTGGGCGCGTGAGCCTCACGCAACCTGAAGCGGTTGCCGCGTCTCCACCGAGCGCGGGGATCCTGAGCGTCTCGGCCGCCGCTGCGCGCCTCGCGGCGCTCGCTGCGCTGCTGACGCCGCCCGTCCGCGGCTGGTTTCACGGCCGCGGGCTGGCGTGGCTCTACCTGGTGTCCCTCGCGTGCGCGCTCTCGATGGTCGCGGTGCCGATGGTGCGCGCGTACGCCATTCGCCGCGGCATCCTCGACCATCCGGCCGCGCGCAAGGTGCACCGGACGGCCACGCCCCTGCTCGGCGGGGCGGCGGTCTATGCGGCGTTCGCCGTGACCATCCTCTACAACTTCAACTTCTCGCTGCAGCTCAAGGGCGTGGCGCTCGGCGCCACGCTGGTCGTCGCCGTCGGGCTCACGGACGACGTGCTGGATCTGCCGGCCTGGCTCAAGCTCGGCAGTCAGATCGCGGGCGCCGGGCTCGCGGTCGGGTACGGGGTCATCCTCAACGTGGTCCCCTACGGTGTTCCCGGGTTCATCTGGATCAACGTCGCGCTCACCGTGGTGTGGTTCGTCACCGTCACGAACGCCGTGCAGTTCCTCGACGGCATGGACGGCCTCGCGGGCGGCCTCGGCGTCGTGGCGGCGCTCTTCTTCAGCGTCACCGCGCTCCAGACGAATCAGAAATATCTCATGTATCTCTCGGTCGCGCTGCTGGGCGCCTGCCTTGGTTTCCTCCCGTACAACTTCCGGCCCGGCCGCGAGGCGCTGGTCTTCCTCGGCGATGGGGGCGCGAGCTTCATCGGCTTCACGCTGGCGGGCTTGGCGGTCATGGGAGAATGGGCCAAGGACAATCCGGTCGTCGCCCTGCTGACGCCGATGCTGATTCTCGGGGTCCCGCTCTTCGACATCGCGTTCGTCGGCATCAGCCGCATCGCCACCGGCAAGGTGCACAGCCTACCCGCCTGGCTGGCCTACACGGGCAAGGACCATGTCCATCACCGCTTCGAGGCCTTGGGCATGACGAAGACGCAGAGCGTGCTGCTGATCCTGTTTATCTCGCTCACGCTGGGCGTGTCCGCGATCCTGCTGAAAGACGCCGCGCCCCACGAAGCCGCGCTGCTCCTGCTCCAGGCGATCTGCATCCTGGCGATCGTCGCCGTGCTCGAGACGGTCGGGCGCGGCCGGCCGATCCGGTGATCCGGGTGCCGGGAACGCTCCACCTCGGGCTCGCCGGCTCCGCGATCGCGGCGGCCACGCGCGAGGTGGGGGTGGCGAAGCGACCGGCGCCGCGGTCGCCCGCGGCCTGACGCGACCGCCGCCGTGACGCGCCTACTCGCGCGGTGGGACGGGATGGACCCGGCGCTCGCGCTCGTGCTGACGCGGATCGGCTCCGTCGCGGGCGCGCTGCTCGTCCTCTTCGCGGTCCACCGGCTGCTCGCGCATCTCGTCGACCGCCTGCTCACCGAACGCGAGGGAGAGACGCGGCTCTCCCCGCGCGTGCAGCGCGCGCGCACCCTCGGGCCGCTGCTGAAGAATGCGATCCGGTGGGTGTTCCTCTTCGTCGGCTTCATCATCGTCCTCCGCGAGCTGGGCGTCGACGTCCAGGCGCTGCTGGTCTCGGCCGGCGTGCTGGGGCTCGCCGTGAGCCTCGGCGCCCAGACCCTGATCCGCGACCTCATCACCGGCTTCTTCCTGCTGTTCGAGGGCCTGATCGCGGTCGGCGATACGGTCGAGATCGGACCCCATACCGGGGTGGTCGAGGCGGTCGGGCTGCGGGTGACGAAGGTGCGCATGCTCAACGGCGCGCTGCGTGTTTTTCCAAACGGGCAGCTCACCGAGTTTGCGAATCACACTCGGGACTGGGCGCGCGCGGTGGTGGAGGTCGGCGTGCCGTACGATGTGGACGTGAAGAAGGCGCTCGCGGCGCTCCAGCAGGTGGGGAGGGTGTGGGCGGCGGAAACCGGGACCGCGCTGGACACGCCCCAGGCGCAGGGCATCATCCGCTTCGGTGACGGCGCCGCGGTGCTGCGGCTGATGGCGAAGGTCGACCCCGCGAGACGGTTCGACGCCGAGCTCGAGCTCCGGCGCCGGATCAAGGAAGCGTTCGATCGGGAACAGATTCCGCTCCCGTCCATCCCGCGCGCGGTGCTCGTCCGGCAGGATGGGGCGAAGGAGCAACCTGCATGAACTTCCTCGGAGGGGGGCTTCGCCCCCCTTCCGAACCTCCCCCCGGGATGGCGCCGGCAAAGCCGGCGCTCGAACAGTGATGCGACAGTCGCGAGAGGAGGGTAGTCCAGTGAAGGTGCGGAAAGGCGTGTTCCCCGCGGCCGGCCTCGGCACCCGGTTCCTGCCGGCGACCAAGGCCCAGCCGAAGGAGATGCTGCCGCTGGTCGACAAGCCGACGATCCAGTACGTGGTCGAGGAGGCGGTGGCGTCCGGGCTCGGGGAGATCATCATCGTGACCGGCCGCGGCAAGCGCGCGATCGAGGACCACTTCGACGCGTCTGTCGAGCTGGAGTACTACCTGGCCGATCGCGGCAAGATGGAGGAGCTGGCGCAGATCAAGACGATCTCGGAGCTGGCCTCGGTGTTCTACGTGCGCCAGAATGAGCCCCGCGGCCTCGGTCACGCGATCCTGTGCGCCCAGCCTCTCGTCGGCCAGGAGCCGTTCGCCGTGTTCCTGGGCGACGACGTCGTGGCGGCGCGGACACCGTGCATGCGCCAGCTCCTCGACGTGTTCGAGCGATACCGCGGGCCGGTCATCGCCGTCGAGCGCGTGCCGCCAGAGCGCATCCATCGGTACGGCGTCATCGCCGGCCGCCTCCTCGGCGACAACGTCTACGAGATCTCCGACCTCGTCGAGAAACCGACGGCGGCCGAGGCGCCATCCGACCTCGCGATCATCGGCCGCTATGTGCTCACGCCCGATCTCTTTCCGATTCTCGCCGAGACCGGCGAGGACAAGAGCGGCGAGATCCAGCTCACGAGCGGGCTCCGGACCCTGCGCGCCCGGCGGCCGATGTACGCGCTTGCCTTCGAAGGCAAGCGCTATGACACCGGCGACAAGCTCGGCTTCCTGAAGGCGACGGTCGAGTTCGCGCTGGCGCGGCCGGACCTTGCCGACGAGTTCCGCGCGTACCTGAAGGGCCTCTCGCTCTGACTTCGTTCGGAGGGGGCCCCGATGGCGCCGGCAAAGCCGGCGCT
>QHRS01000002.1:5731-20595 GCA_003221435.1 Candidatus Rokuibacteriota bacterium | reverse complement strand
AAGTTGCTGTCACCGGAGGCGAAGGCGGTCTACGTCGAGACCGATCCTCAGCAGACGCGCCGGCTCGAGGAGAAGTGGACGAAGTGGGGGATGGGTGTCCCCCTCGTCATCCTGACCTCCCCGTACCGGTCGTTGCTCACGCCGCTGCTCGAGTACATCGACCACCTGCAGGAGCAGAAGGGGGAGTTCAGGCGGGTCATCACGATCGTGGTGCCGGAGTTCATTCCCGCCCACTGGTGGCAACACCGGAAAGACGTGATCGTTACCGACGTCCCCTATCACCTCACGCATTAGACGCTCGAAGGGGGCCGCGACGGCCCCCTCCGAGCCTCCCCCAAGAACCGATGGCGCCGGCAAAGCCGGCGCTCGAACTAGGCTTCTCCGACAGGCGGGCCCGCGCCTCTCGACCCGTTTGAGCGGCCTCCGGGTTGGGCCGGGGGATTACTGCTTGAGGAGTTCGGGGGCGGGCAGGCGGGAGCGGCGGACGTGGGCCTGGATGTCCCGCACGCGGTTGTCTTCCAATTCAATCTGGGTGGTGTGATCCTCAAGGTCCCAGTGGCTCACGGTGGCCAGCCAGCCGATGGTGCGGGTGCGGTTGGGGATTATGCGGCGGCCGCGGTAGACGAGGGTTCGGCGGCCGGGCATGACGAGTTGCTCGTGGTGCTCGGCGTTCGGCCCGCAGATCTGGATCACGTCGTCGTACGTCGTTTCTCCGGGGACGATGCGCGCGAGCGCGTCGCGCGAGAGGATCACGCCGCTCTGCCGGCCGCGCGGATGCTGGTGGGGCCGCCCGACATGGACGCGGGCCGTGACGCGACGGGCGGCGTTCAGGGCGACGCGCTGGAGCACGGGGCCGGCGAAGTTGCCGAGCACGAAGAAGACCAGCGGGATCAGGATGGGCGCCAGCGCCTGGAGCCCCGAGAAGTAGCCGAACTCCACGGTCAGCTGCTGTGGGGCGGTGCCCCGGGACTTCTCGAGGAAGGACGACACGACCTCGGTGCGCTCGAGCGATTCGCTCAGGCGCTTCGTGCTCGATTGCGGAAACACCTCGTTGATCTTGAGGTGTTCGGCGTCCGCGAAGTTCACCACCAGCTCGGCGGGCGCATCGCCGAGCCGCACCACCCGATCGCGATGCTCGAAGTACATCGGGAAGACCGCCCGCGGCCGCACGTCGTTGTAGCCGATCGAGACGATGTGCCGCGTGCCCCAGAACACGTTCTCGATCCAGGTCGCCCGTCTCGGCTTGATCAGGCCCGGGATGCTCATGCGCAGGTCGATCAGCCACGAACGGTTCGCCATCTTCGGTGTCCACGGAACGCGGATGTACGTCGCGGGGGCCGTGAGGCCGAGCGCGCCTCCCGTCTGCACGAACGTGACGAACGGCGCCCCGCCGCTGATCTCCTCGGGCGGCCGGTCGTGCCCGATCTGGTAGAGGCTCTGCGCGTAGAGCGGCAGCCGTCCCACCGACAGGGCCGTGAACCCGCGCGCCTCGACGTAGCGGGAGAGCGACGGGTCGGGCGTGCCTCTATTCGTGAGGCCGTCCACCTCGCCGGGCCACAGCATGTAGAGGTCCTGCTCCAGCTCGAGGGCGCTCCGCGTCGGTGGGATCTCGAGGCTCCACAGCACGTCGACGGTCACAGACCCGAGCGCCGGCGTGACGCTCGCGCGGACGAAGAGCGGCCCGATCCCGAATTCGGGATGGGGGCGGGACCCCAGGAACACCTGGGCCCCGGTCGGGACCGGCAGGACGCCGATCAGCAGCGCGGCAAGGAGCCAGGCTCGCCAGCCGAGATTCATCGGGCCCCTATCATAGACGGACGACTATCATAGAGCGGGCCGCGGCCCAGCCCGGCAAGTCTTGCTTCCTCGCTCCCGAGGCGGGTTTGATGGTACGCTCGATCAGGATGCGCGCTCCGATACGCTCGCTGGCTCTTGCCGCACTACTCCTCTCGGGCTTCCCGCTTTTCCCGGGCGGTTCGCGCGCCGAGCCCCAGGGCGGGGCCTTGCCGCGCCCCCAGCGTCACGTGCTGCCGAACGGCGTCGTGCTGATCGTCCAGGAGCACCGCGCGAGCGACGTGGTCTCGCTGCAGATGTGGGTGCGGGTCGGCGGGCGGGATGAGGCGCCGGAGGAGTTGGGGCTCTCTCACTACCTCGAGCACATGCTCTTCAAGGGCACACCGACGCGTCCGCCGGGGTCGATCGACCTCATGGTCGAGAGCGTCGGCGGGCAGAGCAACGCGTTCACGTCGTACGACTTCACGCACTTCGACGTCGTGCTGCCGGCCGACCAGGCGGCCGTTGGCATCGCCCTGCTCGCGGACATCGCGGTCAACGCGAGCTTCGACCAGACCGAGCTCGACCGCGAGCGCCTGGTCGTGCTCGACGAGATGCGGCTCACCGAGGACGACGCCGAGCGGTTTCTCGGGCGGCGGCTGTCCGAGGAGGCGTACACGCCGACGCCATACGGTCGGTCGATCCTCGGCACGCCCCAGCTCATCAAGGAGCTGACCCGGGAGCGGCTCGCGCGCTATTACCGCGAGCGCTACGTGCCGAAGAACATGAGTCTGGTGGTCGTGGGCGCCGTCGATCCAGAGTCGATCCGGCGGACCGCGACCCAGACGTTCGGGCGGCTTGGGGGTGAGGGGAAGCCTCGGGCGGCGATGCCGCCGCAGCCGGATCCCGGCGGCCGCGCGAGCGACGTGCCGCGACCCGAGAAGCAGGCCTATCTCGGGCTCGCGTGGAAGACGCCGCAGGTCTCGAACGACGACGTCCCTGCCACCGACCTCCTGACCTACATCCTCGGCGACTCCCCGAGCTCCCGGCTGAACGTGGCCGTGCGTGACCGGAAGGGGCTCGTGTCGACGATCGAGGCCGGCTACGTCACGCGGCAATTCGGCGGACTCGTCACCGTGACCGCACGGCTCGAACCACAGAACCTCGAGAAGGCGGAAGCCGCGATCCTCGACGAGATCCGGCGCGTGCAGGAGGAGGGCGTCACCGAGGCGGAGCGCCAGCGCGCCATCATCACGGCCGAGGCGAACTATGCCTTCGATATCGAGACCGTGGAGGGGCTCGCCCGCGATTACGGCGAGGCCGAGACGAACTGGACGCTCGACAACGAGCTGAACTATCTCTCGCGGCTGCGCCAGATCACCGGGGCCCAAATCCAGGCCGCTGCGCGGAAGTACTTCGGGGACAAGGACTACGCGCGCGTGCGATTCGTCCCCGAGCGCGCCGCTCGATGACCCGGCTGATCCTGCTCGCGCTGCTGGGCCTGATGCTGCCCCCGACCACCCTCGCCGGTGAGCTGCCGGTCGTCAAGGAGCGGCTCGACAACGGCCTGACGCTGCTCGTGCGCGAGAATCCGTCCGCGCCGGTGGTCGCGGTCTCGCTGCTCGTCAGGATGGGCTCGCGCTGGGAGACCCCGCAGATCGCCGGCATCTCGAACTTCGTCCAGGCCGTCATCGTCAAAGGTACGACCAAGCGCAATGGCGGCGAGATCGCGGAGGCGATCGCGGGGCTCGGCGGCAAGCTCAGCGCCAACGGCGACACGGACTACTCCGAGATCCGGGGCACCGCCCTTGCGCGGTTCTGGCGCGAGCTGCTCGGCCTGACCGCCGAGCTGGCGCTCGAACCGGCGCTCCTGCCGGACCAGGCGGAGAGCGAGCGTGACTTCCTCGTCGCGCGGCTCCAGAAGCGGGAGGACAACCCGACGACCCGCGCGTTCGACACGTTCTTCGCAAAGCTCTACGGCGCGCATCCGTACGCGCTGCCGACGCTCGGCACGCGCCAGTCACTGGCGCGGATCGACCACCAGGCGATCGTTGCGTGGTACCGGAGGTTCTATCGTCCCGAGCGAATGGTCCTCGCCTTCAGCGGCCAGGCGCCGGCGGCCGAGGTGGTGGCGGAAGCCAGGCGGCTCTTCGCCGCGCTCCCCCCCGCCACCGCGCCGGCCATCGATCCTCCGCTGCCCGCGCCGACCCGCGCGGGGGGGCGGTCGGTGACCGCACAGCCGGCGCAGCAGACGCAGATCCTGATGGGAAGCCTCGCCCCCCGGGTCGGGGACCGGGACTACGCCGCCGTGAAGCTCCTGAGCACGGTGCTCGGCGGCGGCCTCGCGGGGCGGCTGTTCGTCGAGTTGCGGGACCGGCAGGGGCTCGCGTACACCGTGAACGCGTTCTTCGATCCGTCCCGCGACCCGGGCTCGTTCGTGGTCTACATGGGGACGGCGCCGGAGAACGGGGCGCGGGCCGAGCAGGCGCTCGCGCGCGAAATCGAGCGGATCCGCACGGAGCGAGTCAGCGGAGAGGAGTTGCGCCGCGCGAAGGCGTACCTGCTGGGCGCGTTGGCGATGGACCGGCGGACCAATGCGCGGCAGGCATGGTATCTGGCGTTCTTCGAGATCGAAGGCGTGGGGTACGAATTTCCGGCCAGGTACCGGGCGGCCGTCGAGACGGTCACGGCCGACGACCTGTTGCGGGTCGCCCGGACCTACCTGAGGCCGCTCACGACGGTGATCCTGCATCCGCCCGACAAGCGCTGAGCCGGGCCGGGAACGCACGCGAGAGAGGAGGTGAGCCCAATGGCGTCCAAGGACAGAGGCCGCAAGGAAAAGAAGAAGCCGAAGAAGAGCAAGGCGTAGGGGCGTCCCCGGCGGCGGGGTTGCCTTGCCAGGCTCGAGCGAATACGCGGGGATGGTCGCTCGTCTTGTAGGGGAGACTTCGAATGCCGACAAGGAGGCCCTGAATGTACCGCATCGACCTGTCCAAGCGGTGGGCGATCCCCATCGCGTCTGTCACGCTTGTCTTTCTGATCGCCGTTCTGCTCGCCGTTTTGCCGGGCATCGGCTTCACGGATGCCCCGGGGAAATGGTGGACCGAGCGAGACCCGCAGGCGCCGCCGATGACCGCTCAGACGCCGGCGTGGGTGGAGATCGCCAAGGCCGTGAAGCCTGCGGTCGTGAACATCACGACGAAGGTCACGGCCGAGCCCGCCGGCCGCATGCCGCGCGGTATGCCCGAGGAGTTCAGGGAGTTCTTCAAGCGCTTCGGCCCCCCGCAGGACCGCCACCCGATGACGGGTCGGGGGTCCGGGTTCATCATCAATTCCGAGGGGTACATCCTGACGAACAATCACGTGGTCGACGAGGCGTCGGAGGTGCAGGTGACGCTCTCGGACGGCCGGGAGTTCACCGCCAAGGTCGTCGGCAAGGACCCGAAGACCGACCTCGCCCTGATCAAGATCGGCGACGGCGGTCAGCTCCCGGTGATCCCGCTTGGTGATTCGGGCACGCTGCAGGTGGGCGAGCCCGTCATGGCGATCGGCAATCCGTTCGGGCTCGAGCAAACGGTGACGACCGGTATCGTCAGCGCGACCGGGCGCGTGATCGGCGGCGGCCCCTACGATGACTTCATCCAGACCGACGCGTCGATCAATCCGGGCAACAGCGGCGGCCCGCTCGTCAACGCGAAGGGCGAGGCTATCGGCATCAACAGCGCCATCTTCAGCCGGACCGGCGGGTCGATCGGCATCGGGTTCGCCGTCCCGACCAACATGGCGAAGTTCGTCGTGGCGCAGCTGGCGGAGCACGGTCGCGTCGTTCGCGGCTGGCTCGGCGTGACGATTCAGCCGCTGACGGCGGACCTCGCGAAGACGTTCGGCCTCTCCGGGCTCGACGGCGCGGTCGTGTCGAGCGTGAAGGGCGACTCCCCCGCGGCGAAGGCGGGGGTGAAGGCCGGCGACGTCGTCGTCGAGTTTGACGGCCACAAGGTCGGCCGGACCTCTGACCTCTCGCGCATCGTCGCGGCGACGCCCATCGGAAAGACGGTGACCATGAAGGTGCTGCGTGACGGCAAGCCGGTGACCTTGTCGCCGAGGATCTCGCGCCTGGACGACAAGGAGGCGGTCGCCGAGGCCGAGCCAGACGGCGCCCAGCGCGGGAAGCTCGGGCTGGCGGTGGAGCCGCTCACGCCGGATAACGCGCACGAGCTGGGTACCACGGAGACGCGGGGTCTCCTGGTGCGTGAGGTGCAGGACGGCAGCCCGGCCGACGAGGCCGGCGTCCGTCCCGGCGACGTGATCACCGAGGTCAACCGGCAGCCGGTCAGAACCGTCGAGGATCTGCGGCGGGCGGTCGACAAGCGGACGGCCGGCAAGCCGACGCTGCTCCTCGTCCATCGTGAGGGCGGGGCGATCTACCTTACTCTGAAGGGCTGACCGTCACGCGGGGCTGTCCCGGCAGGTTTCCTGCCGGGACAACCCCGCGGATCCTCCCGAGCCGCCCGCGAGCCTGATAAAATCGCGGAGCGATGAGCGATCCCGTGTCCGCCGGACCGGGGGGCCGAGCTCCCCTCTGAGCCCTGATGAGCGAGGCCTTCACGGTCGCCGAGCGCGCAGCCCTCTCCCCCTACTTCTCAAATCTCGACAGTGCGGTGTTCGTCCTCCTCAACATGCCCGAGGTCGTCAAGGGCGCGCTCTTCG
The DNA here is from genome assembly GCA_003221435.1 of Candidatus Rokuibacteriota bacterium. Classification (GTDB taxonomy): domain Bacteria; phylum Methylomirabilota; class Methylomirabilia; order Rokubacteriales; family CSP1-6; genus AR9. Next base: position 14,115 of record QHRS01000002.1, on the reverse strand, counting down.
CCCGGTACTCGCGCTCGCCGAAGTCGCTCCGCCGGCTGTTTCTCGATGAGTTCTCCGAGCCGTTGCCGGTCGGCGCGAGTGAGGCGGCCGGGCCGCCGACCGTCACCGCGAAAGGCGTGGCGCGCGCCGAAGATCTCTACGAGCGCGTCTTCGTAGAGTACGGCGACGACTCCGTCGCCCAGCTCGGCGGCGTGCACCTGGCCTGCGAAGGGGTGTCGAACATCACGACAAAGGTCCTGGAGTGGGGGCGCCTCATGGCGTACCTCGAGCAGTCCACGCGGTACGTGCCCTACGACGATCAGCCCGGCGGCCGCTATCGCTACCACGTCCCCGCCGAGCTGACGGGAGATCTGCGCGCGCGGTACGTGCGGACGCTCGACGCCGCGTTCGACACCTACAGGGCGTGGCTGCCGAGGATGCGGGAGCATTACTCGGCGTTGCACCCCAAGTCGCCCGGCGAGTCCGACGCGGTCTACCGGATGGCCATCCGGGCGAAAGCGCTCGACACGCTGCGGGGCCTCCTGCCCGCCGCGACGACGTCCAACGTGGGCCTCTACGGCACGGGCCAGGCTTACGAGCAGCTCCTGTTACGCATGCGCGCCCATCCACTGGCCGAGGTGCGGTGGTACGCGGATGAGATGCTCCGCGAGCTGCGCAAGGTGATTCCGGCGTTCCTCAGGCGCGTGGATGCGCCCGGCCGCGGTGAGACGTGGTCGTCCTACCTGGCCGGCGCCCACGCGGCGACCCAGACGATCGCGGCGCGGCTCGTGAGCGCGACGAGCCCGGAGCCGCGCGACGAGGTGACGCTGACAGATTTCGATCCCGACGGCGAGATCAAGGTCGTTGCGGCGGCGCTGTATGCGGCCTCGTCGCTCCCCGACGACCAGGTCCTCGAGGCCGTGCGGCGCATGACGGATGAGCAGCGGCGCGCCGTGCTCGCCGCGTACATCGGCAGGCGCACCAATCGTCGCCACAAACCGGGCCGCGCCTTCGAGCGGACCGCCTACCGCTTCGACATTCTCGGTGACTATGGCGCCTTCCGGGACCTGCAGCGCCACCGGCTCCTGACGCTCGAGTGGCAGCCCCTGTCGCCGCAGCATGGCTACATGACGCCCGCCGCCATCGAGGAGGCCGGCGCGCTCGCGGACTGGACCCGCGCGATGCGGGACTCCGCCGGGCTGCACGAAGCGCTCGCGGCCGCGGGGCGCGGCGACCTTGCGCCGTACGCCGTCGCGATGGCGTACCGCGTCCGGTTCTACATGCACATGAACGCGCGAGAGGCCATGCACGTGATCGAGCTGCGCACCGCGGCGCAGGGGCACCCGGCGTACCGGCGCATCTGCCAGCAGATGCACCGGCTCATCGCCGAGCGCGCGGGCCATCGCGCGATCGCCGAGGCGATGAAGTTCGCCGATCACGGAGAGGTCGCGCTCGAGCGGCTCGAGGCCGAGCGTGCGGCCGAGCGCCGCCGCCGGTGACCCGCACCCCCTGGGCGTAACGCGCGAGCCGATCGCGGGCGCGATCTGTCGCGTACGTAGTTCGTCGTCGCTGAGAGCGCACGGGTCGAGGGCACGGCGATCACGCTCCGCAAGGATCCGCGCGTCGGCCCGCCGGTGGCGTCGCGAGTCCCTCAGCCGGGCTTCGCACTGGACTACCCTCCTCTCGCGACTGTCAACGCACCGTTCGGGCGCCGGCTTTGCCGGCACAGTTCGTTCGAGTGGTCGCCTGCGCGGTGCGGGGCCCCAGCCCCGCGAACCGCTCGGCTCCCCAAACTGGGGGAGGTTCGGGAGGGGGGCAGCGCCCCCCTCCGAGGAAGCTCATGCTGTCGAGTCGAGTAACGGAGGATGACACATGGAGAACGACGTGAAGGTGAAGGCGCGGGCGTACCTGCGCGCGAAGGGCACTCTCCAGCCCGTCGCCATCATCGCCGAGCGCGTGCGCGCGGCGTTTACCGCGTTCGAGGAGGTGGTGGACTCGGTCAGAGCCCGCGAGGCGACGGTGGTCGGTATCGCGGGGGAGTGGACGGTGCAGGAGGTGGTCGACCATCTCGTGGAGACGGAGCGGCCGAGCCTCGACGAGCTATGGTGCCTGCTCGCGGGACGCCGGCCGCCGGGCTCGCCGATCCCCGCGAGCCTGCAATCCCGGGCGCCGCTCCTGCGCCCGTGGCCGTGGCTCCTGCGCGAGCTGAGGACGGTTCAGCGCGACGTGGTCGCGACGCTCGAGGCGGTCCGTCCCGACTTCCACACCGACGCGACGGCAGCCCTCGTCTTGGTCGTCAACACCCTGCGCCCGAACGGCGGGGTCGAGCCATTGTCCTGGATCGAGGAGCTGGACTGGAAAGCGTATGCGCTCGTCTTCCGATTGCATGAGATCGACCACCTCAATCAGGTGAAGAAGATCCTGGCCGCGGCGCGCGCTCAGTAGGTGGAGCCTCTGGGCGGCTTGCCCGCCGCCGGTTCCTGCCGGACGAGCACGCCGCAGGCGATGCGGGCGCCGCTGCCGCCCGACGGATCCGTCGTGAAGTCGTCGGGCCCGGCGTGGACCACCAGCGCGCTGCCGTCGGCGTCGAAGAGCGAGGTGCCGTCGTCTTCGAGCGTGACGCGGTCGGTCTGGGTCTCCATGCGGCCGGCACCATCCGCCTCGATGGTGATGTTGGGCAGGTCGCCGGCGTGCGGGCCCTGCGGGTTCAGCGTGCCGTGCTGCCGGTTACCCGGATTGAAATGGCCGCCGGCCGTCGTGAAGCCTGGCGGGTCGCATTTCCCGACGGCGTGAATGTGCACGCCGTGAGCGCCGGGTGGCACGCCGGTCATCTCGAGCACGATGTGGACGCCACCGCTCACCTGCTCGAGCCGCGCCGTGCCGGCCGGCCGGCCGGCCGCGTCGCGGAGATTGGCGGTCGCCATGGCGCGCGGACCTTCCACCATCGATGCGCAGCCGGCGAGCAGAACGGTTGACGCGACTAGGATCAGGTCTTTCATTCTTGCCCCTCCCCCGGGATCACATAGGGAATGCCGGACTCGCCGGACCGGACGCCCGGCTCGGATTATACCGTCAGCAAATCGGACCTCGCCTTGACGGGGCCGTTCGGCGGAGCACGCCCGTCAAACGGAGCCGAGCCGGAGAGTCGCCTCCCCGGCCCCTTTTCACCCGCCATACGGATTCCTTTACGCCGGGAGCAAAATGGGCCAAAATGGTTTCGGTAGTCAACATACTCTCCAGGAGGATCTAGCCAATGGCCAAGATGATGAAGTGCGGCGACCTGATGCCGGGCTGCAACGCAGTCATCGAGGGCAAGGACGACAACGAGGTGATGGCCAAGGCATCGGAGCACGCCAAGATGAAGCACGGAGTCAAGACCGTGGCGCCCGACATGGCCGCAAAGGTGAGGGCCGCGATCAAAGAGAAGAAGTAGTCCTCGACCTGCAGGCGCGGCACCTTGCCGGCCTCGATGCGTCGCTCAAGGTTCCTCCGGTACCGGCCTGATCCAAGGTCCGCCCGGAGAAGCGCCTTGATCTCCCGGGTGGCTTTGTTGTGTACGCCCTTTCAGCGCCCCCCTCCCCGGTTGCCATTGGCGAACGGCGGCGTGGGTCTGGCCACGCCGGCCGTCGTGCGGGCTTCCTCGATGGGATCAACGCCGCTGGAGCCCCAGGCTGCCCTTCAAAGTTCCACTTCGTGTTGCTTGTCTTGACCTACGCACGCGTTCCGAGCGTCCGCGAAATGTCGACCGGGTCCACGGCCTTCTCCTGGCTTGAGGCCGGCGCCGGAGCCCACGCCAGAAGAAGGCCGAGTCCAACAAGCGCGCTCTTCAGCCTACAGCGTTGACAGACTGCGATCGCGCGCTTCGCCTACGGGAGCTGATAACCCTTCTTTCCCACCCTGATCCGGTAGAGGCTCTTGCCCGACGTCAGGTAGAGGAGGTTTGCGTCCGCGCCCCGGCCGAAGCCGACGTTGGTCGGCAGCTCCTTGCCGGTGGAGATGTGCGCGAGCTCTCTGCCATCAGGCGCGTATACGGTGACGCCCGGACGATGCTCGCAGCGCTCGACCACCCAGAGGTTGCCCTCCGCGTCGGCCACGACCCCATCCGGCCCGCTGCACGCTGGCGTCCGGTCCTTGCTGTAGTCCTTGAAGAAACGGCGGTTGCTGGTCGTGCCGTCCGGGGCGAGATCGTAGACGAACAGGGCATGAGTGCCCCCGAGGGTCTTCTCGCCTTCCTGTAGCTTCTGGAACTCCCACCACCCGTTGTCGTTGCTGACGATGTAGAGCCGCCTCTGGTCTGGAGACACGAGGATGCCGTTACACTTGCCGCAGTCGGTGGCGACGCGGTGCACCGACCCGTCGGGATCCAGGCGGTAGGCGGCGACGCCCGCCTGGTCGATCGGCTCGTGACCGATGTAGCGCGGGTCGGTGAAGTAGGTGCGGCCCCGCTCGTCGATGCTGATATCGTTGAGGGCGTTGTAGGGTCTGCCGTCGAAGAGCCCGGTGAGGATCCAGCTCCGGCCGGACTTCATGTCGGTCTTCACCAGCATGCGCCCGCCGTAGTCGGCCCCCAGGGCTGCGAGCATGTTGCCCTCGCGGTCGAACTTGATGCCGTTGGACATCCCACTCGGCGAACGGTAGATGCTGAACTCACCGGTCCGCGGGTTGTACCGCCAAATGTTGCCGGCCTGGATGTACTTGCCCGAGGGGTCCTTGCAGAACTTGGAGAAGGTGATGTCGCTGAAGTAGACCATCCCGTCGTGGCCGGCGGCGACGCCCTCCGTCAGGATGCAGCCGCCGTCCCAGAGCCGCTCGACCCTGGCGCCCGGCGGAACGACGCTTGGATCACCGGTGGGCGGCGGGAATCCGGCGTCCTCGGCGGCGATCGCCGGCGGCGTGAGCGCGAGTCCGGTGAGCGCGAGGACAACGAGGCAGAAGATGCTCCGCTTGAGCAGGTCGATGATTCGCATGATACCCTCCCTTTCTCGTGACCGGGCTGATTCGGGTGCCTGCAAAGCTCGCGTAGCGCACGACCCCGGAGGCGGCCTGCCGGAACCCGGCACGAGCAGCCTGGCGGTTGGTATCGCCCGGCGGGATGGGATACTAGACTCCACCTCGACCGGAGTCAATCCGGGTGTTGGGGTCGTGGCCGCGTATCGCGGCGGGCGCGGGTCGCGCTCGCACGAAGATTCGCGCTCGGTGTATCCTTGGCTGACAGGTTCGGACCCGACCCCGAAGGAGGGGAGGAGTTATGCCGACGGCGCTTTCGCGTGAGCAGGTCGAGCGATACCGGCGCGACGGAATCCTGTTTCCGGTTCCCGCGCTCTCGGCGGACGAGGTGGCGAGGTTCCGCGCCGGGTACATGGACCTCGAAGCCCGCCTCGGCGGCAAGCCGTCGGCGCAGCAGCTCTCGCAGACGCACTTGCACTTCCGGTGGGCCTACGATCTGGCGACGTACCCGGCGGTCCTCGACGCGGTCGAGGATGTCCTCGGGCCGGACATCATGGTCTGGACCGTGTCGATCTTCCCCAAGCAGCCGCGCGACGCGGCGTACATCTCCTGGCATCAGGATGGGACGTACTGGGGGCTCGACACGACGCAGGTCACGACCGCATGGATCGCGCTCACCGACAGCACGATCGAGAACGGGTGCATGCGGGTGCTCGCGGGCTCGCACAAGAATCGGATCTTCCCCCACACCGAGACATACGCTCCCGACAACCTGCTGAGCCGCGGCCAGGAGGTCCAGGTCGAGGTCAAGGACGAGGATGCGACCGACGTGGTCCTGAAGGCCGGCGAGATGTCGCTGCACCACGTCAACATCATCCACGGCTCGAACCCGAACCGGTCCAGCGGCAAGCGCGTCGGGTTCGCCATCCGGTTCATCACTCCCCAGACGAAACAGATCGGAGCACCGCAGCCGGCGGTGCTCGCGCGCGGGCACGACGAGTATCACCACTTCGACCTGCTGACCGGGCCGCCGACCAAGAGCATCGAACGGGCCATCGCCGACCAGGCCGAGACTGCCCGTCGGCTGCTCGCGGCCCTGACCAAGACGCCCGCCGCGCGCTGACGAGGCTCCGCCCGGTGGAGATGAACGCCGCGGTCCTGCGCGAGGTGGCCAAGCCGCTGACCATCGAGCGGGTCGAGATCGGGGCGCTCAAGCCGCGCGACGTCCTGGTCAGGCTGGGCGCGAGCGGGCTCTGTCACACCGATCTCGAGGTGATGCTGGGCTCCCTCCAGCTGCCGCTCCCGATCGTGCTCGGCCACGAGGGCGCCGGAGTGGTGGAGGCAGTCGGCGGCGAGGTCACGCTGGTGAGGCCGGGCGATCACGTCGTGTGCTCGTGGAGCCCGAACTGCGGCCACTGCTTCTACTGTGATCAGGGTCAGCCGATTCTGTGCGAGGCCGTCGTCGCCGCGGCCGCGAGCGGCCATCTGCCGGACGGCCAGTCGCGTCTGCGTGTGAGCGGCGAGAAGCTCCATCACTTCTCGGTCGTGTCGTCGCACGCCGAGTACTGCGTCGTGCCCGAGGCCGGCGCCGTCCCGGTGCCCAGGGAACTTCCGTTCGACCGGGCCTGCCTGATCGGCTGCGGCGTGATGACCGGGGTCGGCGCGGTCGTGCGCTGCGCGCGGGTCAGCCCCGGCTCGAGCGTGGTCGTGGTCGGCTGCGGCGCCGTCGGCCTGAACGTCCTCCAGGGCGCGCGCTTCGCGAACGCGCGCACGATCATCGCCGTCGACATCAGCGACCGCCATCTCGCCATGGCGCCGGGCTTCGGCGCGACGCAGACGATCCACGCGGCCCGCGAGGACGTGACGGCAGCCGTCCGTGCGCTCACTGGCGGCCGCGGGGCGGACTACGCCTTCGAGGCCGCGGGCAACGAAGCGAGCCTCCAGCAGGCGCTCGAGGCGGCGCGTCCGGGCGCGACGGTGGTCATCCTTGGCAAGACGTCGGTCAATGCGAAGGTGTCGCTGCGGTTCGGCTCGCTGATGGGCGAGAAGCGGATCGTCCGCTCGAGCTACGGCGGCGCGCGCCCCCGCGTCGATTTCCCGCGGATCGCCCGGGCCTATCTCGCGGGGCAGCTCCGGCTCGACGAGCTGATCACGCAACGGCTGGCGCTCGGCGACATCAACGCGGGATTCGAAGGGATGCAGCGCGGCGAAGTGACGCGCGCCGTCGTCGTTTTTTAGCTCAGACGCGCCGACCCGCAGTCTGTCCTGCTGACCAGACTGACTCCAACGGGGTTCGACACCACCGTTCCCTCCCGCTTGATGTTCACCGGGCGCTGGAAGAAGCCGAAGCGGCTGTTCGTGTACGCCCAGTCGCAGTAGTGGGAGCCGTGGAAACGGCCGAGGATGCGCGCCGCGGCGGCGCCATCCCGGCGGGGCCTTGCGCGGGCCCAGGTGACCCGGCAGTACGTGACCTCCTCGGTTCTGACACCTGTCATGTCGCTCGTTCGACGTTCCCGCCGACGAGTGCCGACCGGCGTGATTGCCAAGTAAAGAAGATTGCGGCGATGTCTTCCGTCGATGAACAGATGGCACGATAGGTGCTCACGCCATTCCTTTCAGGCCTGACATGACTCGCCGAGCAAAAACTTGGGCTCGCTTCTGGATGGTCGATGCCCCGCGCAGCGACGACACCCCTGTGGCGGGTCTGCGCATCCTTACCCTTTTCACCCGCTGGTTTGACCGGGGGCGGGCTGGAGTGGTCGATTACTGCGCGAAGAGGAGGGACAGTTTCATGCGACGATTCGGCCTCTGGCTCATAGCGCTCACACTCACCGGCGCTTGCTCGTCCATCGCGTCCGTATTCTCTCTTCACCCTCCCATCAATGTTTCGGGTCGCTGGAACGGCCGCTGGATCGCATTGGAGAGGGATATTGCACGCAGTGGGCCTGTCGTGGGGTTCGAGAGGCGCGGGGACATTGGTGCTGCACGACATCAACGCGTCTGACGAAATCCCAGTGGTACTTCGTCATGCTGGGGGCCTCGGTATTCCGGTCTTGCTGAAGGCATCCGGTTCGGAGCTTACCGTCAGGCACGAGCTGGGGGGCGGGCTGTTCACGGCTCACTTCCAAGTGGAGGGTGAGCAGATGGTCGGCCACGTTCACGGCACGAGCGCGCCGGTCCGCCTGACTCTGTCGCGCTCTGTCCGTTGGGGGGCCGCAACCGACATGGCGCGGTCCGACACCGGAGCGGTGGCCGGCAGCCAGGCAAAGACTCCGGACTCCGACCTGGCGTCCCAGATGGCCGAGATGCGCGCGATGGCCGAGTCGGCGACCATCGCGGCAGAAGAGGCGTCGACGCTGGCAAAGCAGGCCCTCGGCAAGGTCGGTCAGACCGACGGCCGCGAGAGCCCTCAATGGCACGCCCTGGGTGAGCTCGTGGGGAGTACGGAGGTCACGTTC
>QHRS01000002.1:1263-5711 GCA_003221435.1 Candidatus Rokuibacteriota bacterium | reverse complement strand
TGGCCTTGGAGGGCTACACCGATTCGGTCGGCACGGGCAACTACAACTTTCAGCTCAGCCAGCGACGGGCGATGAGGGTGCTCGCCTACCTCGCGGAAAAGGGAGTGGAGCTGGCACGGATCCACTGGGTGGGTCTTGGCATCGTTGCCGGCCCCGACACGCCGGAGGCGCAGGCGAAGAAGCGTCGAGTCACGCTCAATCTCATGTCGGGACCGCCGGGTGCGTCGAAGGCGACCGCCGCAACCCCTTCCACGGAGCCGGATCAACAGTGAGACTCCCATCGGGCGCGGGCACCAGGCGCGGAGCCGATCGGCCTCACCGAGGCGGACGACGCAGATGGGCCTTGGGGAGCGGCCTGCGAGACGAGGAGGGACAAGGGATGGGGCAACAACGGGTGCGAGTGTGCGTTACGGGCTTACTCGCTCTGATGGTGGTTTTCTTCTTCATAGGGTGCGCCAGGCGGCCGGTCAGCGCGACCCGCGCGGGTCGAGGCGATGGTCCCGCCGGCCTCCGAGGCGCCAGCGCCGGTGCCCGAAAGCGCACCCGAGCCCCAGGGCACGCAGGTCGAGGCGCCAGCGCCGGCGCCCGAAAGCAGGCCCGAGCCCCGGGCCGCGCAGGTCGAGGCGCCAGCGCCGCCGGCGGCATCGCCGAGTGAGCGGACCGAATCCCCTCCCGAAGAGTTCCGCCAGCCGGAAACGCTCGAGGACGTTCATTTCGAGTTCGACCGGTATAAGCTGCGCCCAGAGGACACCGGGATTCTGGACCACAACGCGGCCTGGATGAGGGCAAACTCCAAGTACATCATCCTGATCGAGGGGCACGCGGACGCCCGCGGAACAACCGAGTATAACCTTGCTCTCGGCGAGCGCCGCGCCGACGCGGCGAAGAACTATCTGCTGGGGCAGGGCGTGCCCGCGAGTCGAATCACGATCGTCAGCTATGGCAAGGAACGCCCCGTGTGCCACGAGCGCAACGAGACGTGCTGGGGCGAGAACCGCCGGGCGCACTTTCTGGTCACGACGCAGTCCGCTGAGACGGCACGTTGAGCAAGCTCTTCGTAAACGGACTCGATTTCCTTGCTGTCATGGGGACGGCGGCGCGGCCCTGGCCCGCTAGCTCGAGCCGTGCGTGCGCTAGGAACTGCGCTCGGATCTCGAGGCCATCCACCTCGCTGGCGTGATCGGCGGGCCGCCGACCCACTCGTCATCTGGCGGGATGCCGAAAACCCCGGCGGGCCGCTCACCGGGTCCAGGCGCGGGGCGGCGAAGGAACGACGACCGAGCCGTACGCGGGCGGTACGTCGCAGGGAGGAGCGACCGAGCCAGCGGCGCCGATCGGCCTCTTTCGGCGGCCTGCTCGCGATCACCCGCGGCAGCGCCAGTAGGCAAAGCTCCCGCACATAACGGCCGAGCACCCGAGGACGGGCCCCGTAGAAGCAGCGGAGCGTCTTGGCTGGTCCGCCCGTAGCGCGCCACGGATCGCCCGGCAACACGTTGGAACCCATGATTCCGGAATGGAACTGCAGACCGTCCAAACGCGCGGTGTGACGGTGGTCGTCCTCACGGGCGACCTCGACCTCAGCGCGGCCGAGCACATCAAGCACGGGCTCACCGGCCTCATCCTCGCGGATTGCATCGAGAAAGGCCACTCGAAGGTGGTCGTCGACCTCGGCGCTGTCCCGTTCATCGACAGTTCGGGGCTCGCCGTGCTCGTCGCGGCGATGAAGCAGGCGCGGGCTACCGGCGGTGACCTGCGGCTGTGCGCGCTCCAGGACGAGGTATGGTCGGTTTTGGAAATGACGGGCTTGACCAACCACATTGTCGTGCATGGAGACCGGCAGGAGGCTCTCTCCTCTTGGGAGTGATCCCACTCAACGCCAGCCTTCTCGCCGACGCCATCTCGGTCGGACGAACGCGTTCGCGTTCCCCGACCGGGATCATGGTTAGTTGCCCATGACGAGGCCGCCATCGACGTTGACGGCCTGGCCCGTCATGTAATCCGAGTCGGCGCTGGCCAGGAAGACCACCAGGCCCGTGAGGTCTTCGGCGCGCTCGGGCCTTCCGAGCGGAATGCCGGCCGCGCGTCGCTTCCAGGCCTCGCCTGGCGCCCAGCCCTCCAGCGCGGTCCAGTCCCGATCGATCTGCTTCCACATCGGAGTGTCGACGACGCCCGGGCAGATGCAGTTGGAGGTGATCCGGTGGGGCGCGAGCACCTGCGCCGCGGTTCGACTCAGGCTGACCAGGCCCGCCTTCGACGCCGAGTACGGCGCGAGGAGCGGCAGGCCGCCGCGGTACGACGCGATCGAGGCCGTGTGGATCAGCTTCCCCCGCAACTCGGAGGCGGGCAGCAGATCCTGCTTGGCCATGCGCCGGGCCGCGGCCTGGAGCACGAAGAACGCCGCGCGCAGGTTGACGCTCATGATCCGGTCCCAGTCGTCTTCCGTCACGTCGAGCAGCGGCTTGGCCTGCACGACGCCGGCGTTGTTGAAGAGCACGTCGAGCCGGCCCCAGCGCTCGTAGGCCGCGTTCACCATGCGATCGATGTCGGTCGCGCGCGTGACGTCGGCCTGAACCGCCCACTGGCCCAGCTCACGGGCGACCTTGTCCGCTCCGGGGCCGTCGAGATCCGCGAGCAGGAGCCGCGCGCCCTCGGCCGCGAGCCTGCGCGCGCACGCTGCGCCGATTCCCGACGCCGCTCCCGTGATCAACACTGTGCGATCGTCCAGCCGTCCGCTCATCTTCGGTGGGTCCTTTCCGGCGCCTCGTCCCGGTGCGCAGGTCCGTTTCCTCGCCGTCGCATCCGCGATGGCGCCGCCGCAAGTCGCTCGACCGACTGAGGATCCGCCCGAAGCCGCGCCCCGTCAAGCAAGGATTGGGGGGCGCGCCAGGTTCGTTGACAGCGCCAACCCCTCGCGCCTAGACTCCGCGGGAGCCTGGCGCAGCACGGGGACGGCATCGTCGCCCATACCGATCCGGGCCGCACCTCCACGGAGGTCTACGCGCATGCAGCTCGCCCTTGGAATCCTGCTCCTGGTATTTTTCCTCGCCGGCGTCATCGCCGTCATGCGAGGGCAGAGCCCGATCATCGTCCTCATGCTGCTGGCGATCGTGTGGGCGGCAGCCACGGGGGCTTCGCTCAAGGAGGTCCTGGGCAAGGTCATCGACGGCGGCGCGACGGCGTACGCGAGCGCCGTCATCCTCATCGTCTTCGGCGCCTGGTTCGGACAGATCCTCGTGCAGACCGGAATCGCGGAGAGCTTGATCCGGTCGGCGGTCGAGCTGGCGGGAGATCGGCCGCTGATCGTCGCCTGGGTCGTCTCGCTCGTCACGGCGTTTCTCTTCACGTCGCTCTACGGCGTGGGCGCGGCGATCGGCGTCGGCGTGATCGCGCTGCCGATCATGATGTCCATGGGGATCCCGCCGAGGGTGGCGGCCCCTGCCTTCACCATGGCGATCGGCGCCGGCAATTATCTGAACCTCGTCGAGTTCGGCATCTTCCAGAAATTCTTCCCGGGCATCAAGTACGAAGGCGTGCATCTCCGCTTCTTCGTCACCGGCTTCGCCGTGTATCTGGGAATGGCGCTGGCGATGTCGGCCTACCATCTCGCGCGCGGCGGCGCCCGGCGCTTCGCGGCAATCGCGGCCCCGGCGGAGCCCGCCGCTGCCTGGACCCGCGTGCCCCGGTATGCGTACCTGGCGCCGGCGATCCCGCTGGCGGCGGTGGCGTTCCTCGGGTGGCCGATGATTCCCGCCTTCCTGCTCGGCACTCTCTTCGCGCTCCTCGCAACACGGCGGGGCCGGAGCCTCCGGGGCGCGGTCGATCTGTTCCACAAGGCCTTCTACGACGCCTTCCCGGACATCGCGACCATCGCGGCGCTCTGGATCATCTGCGGCATGCTGATCGTGGCCGGCCAGCTCCCGAATGTCCAGCAGGCGCTCCAGCCGATCTTCCAGCCGATCCTGCCGAAGACACCGCTCCAGGCGGCGATCTTCTTCGCCGCTCTCGCACCGCTCGCGATCTATCGAGGGCCGTTCGCGGTGGTCGGCACGGGCGCCGCGCTGCTCTCCATCATGCTGCAGGCGCAGTTCCTCGCGGTCCCGTACCTCTACGCCGTTTGGCGCGGTCCGCTCTGCCTGCAGGGGAGCCAGGATCCCACCAACTCCTGGACGCTCTGGACGCTCGGGTTCACAAAGGTGACGCACAAGGATTTCTTGAAGACGGCGTTGCCGTTCGGCTGGCTCATGGTCGCGATCAATGCCTTCATCGCGTATGCGATGCTCGGAGGCTCGTGACGATCCGGTGAAAATCCGTATCGGCATCGACGTCGGCGGGACGTTCACCAAGGCCGTCGTCCTGGATAACGAGACCCACGAGATCCTGGGGAAGGCGGCGGTCCTGACGACCCACGACGCGCCGGAAGGGGTCGCCCGCGGGGTCGTCGAAGTGTT
>QHRS01000002.1:0-1240 GCA_003221435.1 Candidatus Rokuibacteriota bacterium | reverse complement strand
CACAGCACGACCCAGGCGACCAACGCCCTCCTGGAAGGCGACGTCGCCCCCGTCGGCATTCTCGGCATGGGCTCGGGCATGCTCGAAGGCTTTCTCGCCCGCCGCGCGACCGCCGTGAAGGCCCTCGAGCTGGGTCCCGGGCGCCTGCTCCGGACCTTTCACGGATTCCTGGATCGGCAGCGCGTTTCACCGGACACCGTCCGAGAGGCAATCACGCGCCTCCTCGACCAGGGCGCACAGGTCATCGTCGCGAGCGAAGCCTTCGGCGTCGACGGGGCGGAGCGTGAGTGTCGTGTGATACAGGCCGCGGCGGACATGGGCGTGCCGGCCACCGGCGGCCACGAGATCTCCAAACTCTACGGGCTCACGGTCAGGACCCGAAGCGCCGTGATCAACGCCAGCATCCTGCCCAAGATGACGGAGACCGCCGAGATGGTGGAGGCCAGCATCGCGGCCGCCGGCATCAAGGCGCCGCTCATGATCATGCGCGGCGATGGCGGCGTGATGGATGCGGCCGAGATGCGGCGGCGGCCGATCCTGACGATGCTCTCGGGGCCTGCGGCCAGCGTGGCCGGCGCGCTCATGCATCTCAGGGTCTCGGACGGCATCTTTTTCGAGGTGGGGGGGACCAGTACGAACATCGGCGTCATCCGCCACGGCCGCCCGACGCTCAAGTATGTCGAGCTGGGCGGACACCGGACCAACGTCCACTCGCTCGACGTCAGGGTGCTGGGCGTCGCGGGTGGAAGTCTGATCCGTCTGGCCGGCCGCGAGGTCGTCGACGTCGGACCGAGGAGCGCTCACATCGCCGGCCTGCCGTATTCGACCTTCGCCGCGCCCGACGAGATCCTGGAGCCGGAGCTAGTCCTCCTCAGGCCGCGCCCGGGCGACCCGGACGACTATGCGGCCGTGCGCGTCTCGGGGAAGCTCTTCGCGCTCACCACGACGTGCGCCGCGAACGTCCTCGCGCTGCCGAAGCCGGGCGATTACTCCCACGGAAACGCGGAGAGCGCGCGGCGCGCGTTCGCGCCGCTGGCCGCCCGGCTGGGCGTCTCGGTCGACGCCGTCGCCGAGAGGGTCCTCGCGACGGCCGCGCGCAAGGTGATCCCGCTGGTCGAGACGCTGCTCGGGGAGTACGGCCTCGACCGGAGTCAGGCGGTCCTCGTCGGCGGCGGGGGCGGCGCGACCGCGCTGATCCCGTTCACCGCGAAGCTCCTCGGTCTTCCGTACCGGATCGCCA
>QHRS01000224.1 GCA_003221435.1 Candidatus Rokuibacteriota bacterium | reverse complement strand
CTCCAACGAATTCGGACTAAAAGTCATGCTCGGCTCCCCGTGCCGGGCCAAATAACGAGCCAGACAAGGCCCGAGGGAGGAGCCGACCAGTGCGTACGCAGCCACGCGCGCTGTCTCGCCCACGGTCACCATGCCGCATGGCGCCTGTCGGAGAACCCGAGTTCGAGCGCCGGCTTCGCCGGCGCCATCGGTCCCTTGGGGGAGGCTCGGAGGGGGCCTCGGCGGCCCCCTCCGATGGGCAACGAAGTATGGCGAAGTAAATTGGAGCGGCACTAGTACCGGATCCGCGGATCCAGGATCGCGTATAAGACGTCCACGACGAGGTTCATCGCGACGACGATCGACACGATCAGGAGGTTGACGCCCTGGATCACCGGGTAATCGCGCTGCGTGATGGCATCGAAGAGGAAGCGGCCCATTCCGGGCAGCCCGAAGATCGTCTCGAAGATCACGGTCCCTCCGAAGATCTGCGCCACCTGAATCCCGAGGATCGTCACGACGGGGATGACGGCGTTCTTCAGGCTGTGCTTGAGGACCACCGCCGCCTCCCGGAGCCCCTTGGACCACGCGGTCCGGATGTAGTCCTGACGCAGGACCTCGAGCAGCATGGTCCGCGTCATGCGCATGAGCGCGGCCGCCGACGCGATACCGAGGATCACCGCCGGGAGCACGAACTGGGCGAGGTGCGCCCAGGGGTTCGCCCGGAATGCCGTGAACTCCCCGGTCGGGCTCCAGCCCCACCAGATCGCGGGGAAGACGACGACGAGCGTCGCCACCCAGTACCCCGGCACCGACAGCCCGAGGATGGCCGCGCTCCGCGCCGCGTAGTCCGTCAGCGTGTCCTGCCGAATAGCCGCCACGATGCCGATGGGCAGCGCGATGGCGACCGAGAAGCAGAGCGCGAGCAGCCCCAGCTCGAGGCTCACGGGAACGCGGCGAGCCAGCTCCTCCCGCACCGGCCGCCCGGTCCAGAGCGATTCTCCGAGATCGCCCCACGCAACCTTCCCCAGCCATCCGACGTACTGGATCGCGATCGGCCTGTTCAGCCCGAGCTTTTCCCTGAGGTCGTCGAGGTCCTTTCCGTACGCCTTCTCCTCGAGCATGAGCTGGACGACATCGCCGGGAAGCAGCCGCGGCAGCGTGAAGACGATGAGCGACGCGATCAGGAGCGACGGGATCGCGACGAGGAGCCGCCGCAGGACGTAACGATACACCTCAGCGGTCGAGCCACGCGGCCATGAGGCGGCCGCCGTAGTCGTGGCCGATGTTCGGCGCGAAATTCTTCACCGCGGCGTCCCACGCGACGACGACGCTGAACGACGGGCCGTACAGGTAGTACATCTGCCTGGACAGGTAGCGCTGGATGTCATAGATGATCTCCCGGCGCCTCTTCACGTCGAACGTCCGCCGCTGGAGCCGGATCATCTCGGTGAGCTTCGGGTCGTCCACGCCGCCCGAGTTGCTCGCCTGACCGGGCACGTAGAGACGGTAGAGGTAGCTGTCAGGATCCGTCCAGCTCCCGAACAGCCCGACCGCCAGCTTTTCGAACTTCCCGACGAGGGTCGTCGACAGGAACGCGCCGTACTCCTTGAGCCGCAGGTCGGTCTCGATGCCCGCCGCCTTCCAGTTGGCCAGCATCACCTGGACGCCGTCCATGTAGTCGGTGCCATAGCCCGCCGTCGTCTCGACTGGCGTCGAGAACCCGTTCGGGTAGCCCGCCTCGGTGAGCAGGCGCCTCGCCTCGGGGATGTTCTGCTCGTAGAGCGCCCGACCCTCTGGCGGCAGGTCGCCGAGTGGGATCGACCACTCGCGGAACGCGGCCGGCACCGCCGGGTTCGGAACTCCATGGCCGTGGGCCCACGCGTTGGCCGCGACCAGGTCCCTCCAGTTGGTGGCGAGCGCCATCGCCCGCCGCACGCGGACGTCGCTGAAGGGCGCCTGGTCGAGCTTCAGCCACGTCATGTTCATGTTCGGCAGGATGAACTCCGCCGTCTGGAGCCCCGGTTTGCGCTGCCGCGCGACATCGAGGTCCAGGCGGCGCAGGACCATGTTGTACTCGGGCCCGAAGTCGTACTTGCCGGCCGCGAAGTTGGCGAACCGGGTGGCGTGATCCGGGTCCACCGTGATCTCGACCCCGTCGACGTACGGCAACCCGGGGACGAAGTAATTCGGATTCCGAGTCAGCGTGACCCGCACGTTAGGCTCGTGCCGCTCCAGCATCCAGGGTCCGGTGCCGATGCAGACCTCGGCCCTCTTGAGGTCGCCGTACTGCTCGACCGCTTCCCGCGCGACGATCAGCATCGAGGTGGACGACAGCACGTCGAGGAACCAGGCGAACGGCTCGGTCAGAGTGAACCGGACGGTGTAGCGGTCAGGTGCTTCGATCCGCTCGACGGGATCGAGTAAGCTGCGCGCCTGATTGCCCTTGAGGCTGATGAACCGCTCGTACGTGTACCGGACGTCCTCGGCCGTGAGCTCGCGCCCGTTGACAGGCGGCTTCGGATGCCAGCGGACGCCGCGCCGCAGCTTGAACACGTACGTCCGGTCGTCGGGCCGGCTCCACGATTCCGCCAGGTCCGGCTCGAGCGGGGTGGACCCGGGCTGCACCGAGGGCCCCGCCTTCACCTTCACGAGCCGGCTGTGGGTCATCGACAGGATGGTCATGGTCCGGTAGGAGAGCGTGAGCTGGGGATCGAAGCCTTGCGGGTCGAATCCCGATATCCGGAAGATCCCGCCGTGCTTCGGCTTCACGACCTGGGCGGCCGCGGGATTCACGAAATCGATCGCGGCCGTTCCGGCGGCGACGGCCGCACCGCCAAGCTTCAGCAGATCTCGACGAGTGAGATTCATTGGACGCTGCTCCGTTTGCTTGCCGAGATTGTACCCCCGTAGCCGGTGAGCTCGACGTATCCGTCGCCGTCGATGGGCCGGCCGTTCGCGGCGCCGGTGACCTTCACGGCGCCTTCCCAGTAGCGCACCGTGAGATCAAGCTCCTGGTCAGGGAGCCACGGCGTGATCTCCAGCGCGAGCCCCTCGCGCGGAATGCCCAAGCGCCAGTGCGCCGGGTACGCCGAGCCGGTCCGCGCGCTCCGCCACGTGTCGAGAACCTCGATCGCAACGTCCTCCCGCTCGAGCGCGCGAGTCGACCCGTCGGGTGCGATCAGCGTCCCCGCGCTCCGGCGGTCCGCGCTGCCGTCGCGACGCCGCAGCCGATAGAACATCACGTCCCGTCCGTCGGCGAGACGAAGCGCGAACCAGTCCCAGCCGACAAGGTCCCGGCCGAGCGCGCTCGTGCCCCACTCACGATCCATCCAGCAGAACCCGCTGACCTGATACGTGTCCGAGCCGATGGCCACGACGCCCTGGGTCGGGATCCGCGTCAGCGAGTAGTAGTAGGATGCGTTGCCCGGCTCAGGTCCCTTCCGGCTGAGGCCGCGGTCACCCTCGAGAACGACCGGCCCGAGGCTCCGGAGCGTGAGGTCGATCGCGACCCCCTCGGCGGCGGCCGAGAGCCGCATCGAAGGCGGTCCGGCCGACCAGTCCTCGACCCAGACGTGAAACGGCTCGGCCGCCGCCCCTGCGAGCCCGAGCGCCGCCCTGCTCAATCGCTCGAACGCGTAGAAGCGCCGGCCCGTGACATCGCTTACTGCGAAGTGGGCCATGTACACGTGGTTCGCCCCCCATGGGGACGACCGCTCGACAGGCCGCGCCACGAGCGCGCTTCTGAAGAAGGTGAGCTGAAAGCCGAAGCGCCGGCCGGCCGCGGTCTTCAAGGTGCCCGTGTAGTACCACCACTCGGTCTTGTAGTCGGGATGCGGGCCGTGATCGCGGGGAAACGAGAAGGCCCGCGTCGCGACGGCGCGCGCGAACCCCGCATCGCTCCGATTCCTGAGCGCCTCCGCCACCGACAGGGTCGCGCGGAGTTGCGCAGGCGCGCCGGACCTGCCGAGCACGTACAGCGAACCGGCGAGCAGCGCGCCGCCGAGGCCGATCAGCGTGAGGACCCCTACGAGCC
>QHRS01000001.1 GCA_003221435.1 Candidatus Rokuibacteriota bacterium | reverse complement strand
CGCTCGCGATCATGACGCGGCGGCGGTCCCAGCGGTCCGCGAGCACTCCGGCGTGAAGCCCGAGCACGACCTGGGGCAGCGAGATGAGGATCGAGAGCGCCGCGACCGCGGACGCGGTATGGGTCAGCCGGTACACGACCACGAGCAGCGCGAGCCCCGACAGGCCGTCGCCGATCTGGGACACCGCCTGGCCCAGCCACAGGCGAACGAACCCCGAGTTCTCGAAGAGCCCGCGCCAGGCGGTTCGGGCGCTCCGCTCACCCATCACTTTCACTCCGCTCGATAGCTGATCAGGAACTCCGCCGCATAGCGACCCCGGCGATCCCGCACCCACAGCTCCTCGGGGCCCGGCAGCATCTCGGTCACGTGCACGGTGGGCACGCGGTCGCGCTCGGCGGCCAGCCGCCGCTCGAGCACCTCCAGCATCCACGGGGAAACACGTGGCGCGGCGCCCCTCGAGCGCGGCGCCAGCGCGCCCACACGGCGAGGCGGCCCGGCGCGAGCGGCGGATCCGATCCCTGCCGCAGCTCCGCGAGGCTCGCGATCCAGCGCCGGCGGAACACGACCACCCGGCCTAGCGTGAAGCGCGGCCAGTAGGCGATGCCGTCGGCGTCGAACCCCGGAAAGAATCCCAGCGGCTGAGAGCCCTGGCTTCCGATCATCAGGAGGAACGAGACGAACCCCTCGGGGCTGATCCCGCTCGAGACCACGGGCCGCACGTCGCGATCCAGCGCGCGCGATCGCAGGCGGAACCGGCGCGTCGCCGATTCGAACCGCACGTGGAGATCGGCAAGCGGGATCGGGATCGCGTGGCCCGAGGCGCGGTGCCCGGGCAGCTCGATCTCGTGCTCGAGCAGCGCCGGCCGGAGCCCGGCGTTCGCGGTGCGTCCCGCGTGCATGTAGCTCACCTCGGCCGGCACCGCGCCGTCGCGCTCCAGCGCGCGCCAGCCTTCGGAGAGGTCGCGCGAGATGGGGTCGTCGCCGCCAGGCACGTGACGCGCGCGGGCACCGGTGGCAGCGCTTGCGAACCCGGGAATTCCCCGGTCGTGCAGGCCGGCGAGCCGGGCGAGCGCGAGGCCCGCTCCCGGATAGACCGCGTTCAGGCACAGCCGGTAATCGCCGCGGGCGATTGCGTCGAGATCGCGCGCCGCGACCTGGAACAGGAGCCCGCACGGCGGGCATGGCCGGGGTGCATTCCCGAGCAGGGCGTCCCAGTCGAACTCCTCGAGCGACACATCTCCGGGGATGGCGCCGCCTGTACCGCGGGCGCGGGCCGCCAGCGCGTCGCGCACGCCGACGTAGGCGGCATGCGCACTCGCGTCGCGTTGCTCCCCGGCACCGTCCGGCGCCGCGGGCGCCGGATCCCTCGGGGCAGCGGGCGGAGCCGGGAACGCGGAGGGCCGCACCGGCGCTCCCGGCTCGAACAGGCCGTGATACACGTCGACCGCGTCGATCCAGGTGTCGGCGGGATGCCGCGCCAGGAACCGGCGCGCGAGGCTCTGGCGGAAGCCGTGTTCCGGGTAGAGCGCGGCGTAGAAGCGCGCGTACCAGGCCGCGAATCGGTCGAGCTCGGCGAGCACGCTCCGCGGCAGCGCGACGGCGAGCGCCGTCGCGGCGTCGACCCGGAACAGCTCGTCGATCTGGATCGGGCGCCGGTGCGGGAGCTTCGTCAGGCGCTCGGCGACCGAGTCCATCGCCGCCCGGCGCTCCGGCCACTCGAGATCGTCGAGACGCTGCACCTCGCGCTCGATCGCTTCCACCTCCTCGAGCCACGGCACGTCACACCGCGCGGCGCGGGCGCGCTCGGACAGGAACCAGAGCGGGCGGGCCTCGCTCCACGGCGCCTCGACCTCGGCGACGACGAGGCCGACGTCGGCGAGCCGCTGGACGAAGGTACCGGCCTCGGCATGGGACACTCCCAGCTCACGGGACGCCGTCTCGATCAACATCGCGAGCGTCGTTCCCTCCCCGCAGCGCTCGAGGATCCGGCGCGCCGCAGGCTGCACGCGGACCTTCCGCAGCACCTCCTCATCCTCCGCTTGGCGGAGCGACGCCGGGCTCCAGAACACCCAGAACCCATCCTGCTCGCGGAGCGTGGGATTCGCGCGCGGAACGATCGCGGCCGCAAGCCGCGGATCGGCGGCGAGGCACGCCATGACCTTGCGCGCTTCCCCGATCCCGAGCAGCGCCAGACGCCGCACGATGCGATTCTCGCCCCGGCATGAAGCGCGCTCGGCCCACCCCGCGATGGCCGTCGAGCAGAAAACCCCTTGCGGGCTCGTCTTGGTGGCGAAGCGGACCAGGTACGCGAGCAGCTTGAGCGCGGTGTAGCGGTCGCGATGGTTCCATTCGCGCGCCGAGCGGGTCGCGAGCCGGAGCGCCTTGTCGAGGAACGAGCGACCGACGAGATAGAGCCCCTGCTGCACCAGCGGCTCGCCCACCGCGGTCGCGAGGGCCCGGAAGCCCGCCTCGAGCGCGCGGCCGTGCCGCGCCTCCAGCTCCGCGTTCGAGCCCGCGCGCCGCTCGAGCGCGCGGCCGAAATCGAGGAGCCGCGGAGCGAGGCCGGGCGCGTCGTCGCGCAACGCGATCGCCGCGGCCGCGACGCCTGCGAGATCCCGGTGGTGGACGTGGCGGCGCGCCTCGAGCAGCCGGACCCTCGGGCTCAGGACGGGCTTCACCGCCGCGGGCCCGACGGGATCGGCGGCCGCGACCGCATGCGAGGCTCGAGCCGCCGCCGCGGCGCCCGGCGCGCCGGAACCCGGGCTCGTCATCGCCGCGCGCGCGGCGCTCGGGGGACGCTCCGGGTCGTTCGCGCCACGCTCCGGTTCACCCGTGGGACGATTTCCCGGCCCCGCCGCCCGGTACAGCGCCACTTCGAGGTCCCGCGCGGAGCGTTCGATCGCCTGCTCGTCGGCCAGGGCGCGCTCGAGGCGCGCGATCGTCTCGCCGTCGTGGAACGGCTCGAGCGTCTCGAACGGCAGTGCTGCGACCCGGAGCAGGACCAATGGCCGGGAGGCGTCCATGCTCGTCACACCGCCATGGCGCGGCGTTCCTGAAGGTAGCGGTGCATCCAGAAGCGCAGGATCGCCTCGGCGCCCGAGTCGATCCCCATGCGATTTGTAAACATATGCGCGTACGACCACAGGAGATACACGAGCTCCTGGTGCACGCGCCCCGCGGCCTGCTCGCCCACGATCGTCGCGAGGATCGGAGCCGCCCTCTCCAGGAATCCCTGCGCGATCGCGGCGGCCTCATCGCCTCCCCACAGCTCCGCACCCCCGGGGGCGTCCTCGAACAATCGCCTGAACCCGGCCAGGTTCTGCTGGAACCGCGCCTCGAGCAGCTGCAGATCCGCCTCGTTCCAGAAGCCGTCCTCGAGCGCCCACGCGTAGCCATGGCGGTAGAACGCGAGCCGCCGGGCCGGGTCGAGGTGCGCGAGGTCGAGCATGCGGTCGACGAGGAGCAGAGCGATCTCGCGCCGGGACTTGCGCAGCACGCCGCGGCGGTCCGCTTCGCACAGCTCGATCGCGGCCATCGAGTCCGCGAAGAACAGCCGCTCGGCGAGCGCCATGCCCGCCTCTCCCCCGTAGCGCTCGAGCTCGCGATCGTAGCGCGCGAACTGGAACGTTTCGATGCGGCCCGATTCCTCGAGCCCGGTGAGGCAGGCGCGCAGCCGATCGCGCAGCGCCCCGCCCACCCACTCGCGGCGGCCGAGCACGCGGAACCGGATCTGCCAGCGCGGCTCCGAGAACCGGACGAAGAACAGCGAGTCGAGGTCGGGGTGGTGCTGGATCTCGCGCATGATCGGCGCGAACGGATCGAGCAGGACGCCTTCCAGGCGCTCCAGGGGAACGAACGCGAGGGCGTAGAGGCACTCCGGATCGCGCATGGTCATCTGATCGCGCATCGTCGCAATTCCCTCGCTGATCGCCCTGAGAGTAGCATCCACAGGGGGTTCAAGGCGCCATGAGCACCGACACCGGTCGCATCCTCGTCATCCAGGGCGACATCACTCGCCAGCGCGTCGACGTGATCGTCAACGCCGCGAACGCAACGCTGCTCGGCGGCGGGGGCGTGGACGGGGCGATCCATCACGTGGCCGGTCCCGAGCTGCTCGAGGAGTGCCGGACGCTCGGCGGCTGCCCCACCGGCGAGGCGCGCATCACGCGCGCCTATCGCCTGCCCGCGCGGTGGGTCGTGCACACGGTGGGGCCGGTGTGGCGGGACGGGAGCCATGGCGAAGACGAGCTGCTCGCCTCGTGCTACCGGAGCGCGCTCGTGCTCGCCGACCAGCAGCAGGCGAAGACGATCGCGTTTCCTTCGATCAGCACCGGCGCCTACCGCTTCCCCGTG
The DNA here is from genome assembly GCA_003221435.1 of Candidatus Rokuibacteriota bacterium. Taxonomy (GTDB): domain Bacteria; phylum Methylomirabilota; class Methylomirabilia; order Rokubacteriales; family CSP1-6; genus AR9. The sequence goes on along the minus strand of QHRS01000001.1, from coordinate 10,254 downwards.
GAGCGCGCCGCGCGCATCGCCGTCGCCCAGATCGCGGACGGGCTCGCGCGCGCCAGCAGCCTCGAGCGCGCAACCATGGTGTGCTTCGATGCGTTTTCGTTTCGCGTCCATCGGGCGGAGCTGGCCCGGATAGGTGGCAACACCGTCTCCTAGTGAACACTAGAGGAGGGGCGCCTCGAGCAGCTCGTGGCGCCGCGGACGTACGACTTCACGGGCTATTCGGGACAGGCGCCCAGCCTCGATTTCAACCTCCGCTCGCTGCGCGGCAACGCGGTGCTGCGCTGGGAATGGCGCGCGGGGTCGACCATGTACTTCGCCTGGCAACAGCTCCGCAGCGACGTGGCGGGCATCGGGAACTTCGACTTCGGACGCGACCGGCGGGCGCTGTTCGGCACGCGGCCGAACGACATCTTCCTCGTGAAGGTGAACTACTGGATCAATCCCTGACGCCGCGGGATGCGTCGCGGGCGACGGCTTCCGCGGCCCCGGCGCGCCTTGCTCCATCGACGGGCTCCGAAGCCCGCATCGATTCCAACCTTCACGCCGCTTGCCGCGTCCAATCTCCCGACTGCGGAGGAAAGCCATGCGCTGGGTGGGCATCTGGATTGCGACGGCGGCGCTCGCCGGCGGCATGCGGCCGCACGAGGCGCGCGCGGCGGCGGCCGCCGCCGACTCGACGCCGCGCATTCCCGAGCGCGACCGCATCCGGCTGGCCGAGGCCTTTCGCGTGGCGGCGGCGGTGCAGGACGAGGTGTGGCCGCAGTGGAGCACGGCCCCGTTCGCGGTGCTGCTGGTCACGCCCGAGGTCGAGTTCCTCGTGCGCCATCCGTCGCCGGACCGGAGCTTTGCCCCCGCTGCGTACGACTCGCTGCTCGGCTCCCGCGTCTATTGGCGCCGGCGCGTGTTCCCGGCCGCGTTTCAGGCGACGTTCCCGGCGGTGGGCGGCGTCTCGACCATCGTGATCGGCCAGGCGGAGAACGCCCGGCCGCAGCAGAACTCGACGCGCTGGGTGCTGACCGTGTTGCACGAGCACTTCCATCAATGGCAGGAGAGCCGCCCGGGCTACATCGAAGCCGTCAACGGCCTGGAGCTCGCCCGCGGCGACTCCACCGGAATGTGGATGCTCGACTTCCCGTTTCCCTATGCCGACTCGACGATCTCCCGATCGTTCGACGAGTGGTGCCGGCTGAGCGCGGCGGCGCTGCGTGCCCGCGGCGGCGCGGACTTCGCCCCCGCATTTCGGCGGTGGGACGAGGCGCGCGTCCGATTGCAGCGGCGGCTCGCGCCCGACGATGGGCGCTACGTCGCGTTCCAGCTGTGGAAGGAAGGAGTGGCGCGCTACACCGAGTACCGGCTGGCGCGAGTCGCGGCCGCGAACGAGTACCGCCCGAGCCCGCAGTACCGGAGCCTCGCCGACTACACCTCGTTCGAGGTCGAGGCGGACCGGGTGCTCGACCAGATCGTGAACGAGCAGGCGTCGCTGAGGCTGTCGGAGTGGCGGCGTGTCGCGGTCTACTCCACCGGGGCCGCGGAGGCCCTGCTGCTCGACGTGGTGCGACCGAACTGGCGCGAGGACTACACGCGCGAGCGGTTCTCGCTCGATGGGCTGTTTCCGGCGTCCCGCTGAAAGCGGCGGGCCCCGCGCCGGAGCCTTGTCACGAGTTCCGGGGGTCGGGGGGCTCGATTCCGGCGGCCGTGAGCGCGCGATGGAGCTTCGCCACCGTGTCCTCCAGGTCGAGGACGCGCACGGTGAGCTCGTGCACCCGGAGCGCGAAGTAGCGCACCATGACGACGGCGAACTCGGGAAAATCGACCATCGCCTCCATCACGTCGTCGCGCGCGACGTTCAAGACATGGGACTGCTCGGTCGCGGTCAACGTGTACTGGTGCGGCTCGTCGACGCCGCGCCACAGCTCGCCGATGGCCATGCCGCTCGTGACCACGCGCACCATCGCCCGCCCTTTCCGGAGCTCCAGCGATCCGTCGATCACGACGAAGAACCCGCGATCCGGGTCGCCCTCGTGGTACAGGACGTCGCCGGGGTCGAGATGGATCTCCTCGGCGCGCGCGGCGATCTCGGCCAGCGCCTCGGTGGGGATGCTCGCGGCCTCGGGCATGGTCTTGAGGAACACGGTCTTCTCGATCAAGGTGAGCGTCTGATCCACGTGCATCACCCCGCCGCGGCGGCCAGCGCCCACGCGGCGATTTCACGGACGTGCGGCTCGTGCGCGGTGAGGCTCTGCTCCACGAGCGGCAGCAGCTCGAGCTCCTTTCGCCGTCCCACGATGTAGAGCGCGCAGGTGCGGAGCCAGGCGTCGTTCCCCCGCAAGATCTCGTTCAGGGATTCGACGTAGCTCGCGTAGCGCAGGCCGTAGCGAGCCTCGGCGTACCGGAGCCGCGCCTCGTCTCCGGAGTCGTCCACCAGCGGCATCACCAGCGCCGCGTGCGCCGGGGACAGCGCGTTTTCCAGGTATTCGAGCGCATTGCCGCGCATGCGCGGGCTCTCGGAGACGATGCCGCGGTAGGCGGCGTAAGCCTCGCCGGGCCGGTAGAGCAAGGCGAGCCGGCGGAACACGCGGTCGAGCGCCTGCTCCATGCGCTCGTTCAGCGCGATGCACAGCAGCCGCTCGCCGGTCCGGGCGGTCCCGATCGGGCAGGCGCGATAGTGGACGAACGCGAACAGGTGGCTCCGCGCGTCGAAGTCCATGTCCTCCGTCACGAGATCGTCCGGGAAGCGCAGGTCGGGGTGTCGCCAGCGAATCCGGTTCATCGCCTTCAAGACCCGGTACGAGAGCCGCACGTCGGCGTGGTCGCGATAGCGGAACAGCACCTGCACCGCTTCCTTGGTCCCGATCTGCCCCAGCACGCGCGGGATCTCGCGGCGCACCGGCAGCGGAACCCCGCCGTCGGTGAGGTAGTCGCCGAGCGTTCCGATCACGCGGTCGCCGAACGCGGCGAGGCCGGCGCGCGCGGCCGCCTGCGTGGGGCGGGCCGCCAGCGCATCGATGAGCGCGGGGATCAGCGTGCGGCGCCCGGCGCGGCCCGCGCTCTCGAGCGACGCGTTGCGCACCGCGATGCTCGCGTCGCCCAGGAGCGGGCGGATCATGTCGGGGAGCACGCTGCCCGCGGGGCGGAGCCCGAGCGCCTCGGCCACCGCCGCGCGGTCCTCCGGCGCGCCCTGGGCGAGCAGGCGGTCGAAGGTGGCCTTCAGGACCTCGTCGTCGCTGGGCGGGGAGAACTCGGCGGCGCACAGGAGCGCCGCGCGCCGCAGCTGGGGGTCGCTCGATTCGATGTGCTCATGCAGCACCTCCAGCGGATCCTCGCCTCCGCGCAGGCACTTGGCCCGCATGGCCTCGATCCGCACCTCGGGGTGCGGGTCGCCGAGCAGGCGGTCGATCGCCTCGACCGCCCCCGTCGTTCCCCGCCCCGCGAGCGACAGCGCCCGCACTCGCACCCGCGGCGAGGGATGCTCGAGCAGGCGTCCGACGTGGGGCCCGAGCTCCTCGGGCGCGTAGGTCTCCAGCATGTCGATGCCGTGCAGCACGACGAGCTCGCGGGGGCTCCCGAGCAGGCGGGCCATCTCCGCGAGCAGGCTCGACTCGCGCAGCGAGACCGTCGAGTGCAGCGAACTGAGATTCAGGCGCCGCAGGTTGCGCCCGAGCTCGCGCACGTAGCCGCGCCGCACCTCGAGCCAGGCGATCGCCCACACGGCGACGAGTGCGCCGACCAGGGACGCGACAGGGGCGGCCGTGGCGCCGATGGTCGCGGCGGCGGCGAGGATCAGGAGGCCGGCGAGCGCATCGCCGATGCGCTCGAGGCCCGCCTCGATCACGGTCTGGGCGCGGCGCCGTATGCCCGGCGTCAGCGGGAAGTAGAACAGCTCGACCGCCGACCTGTTGACCGAGATGCGCATCACCTGGTCCCACAGCCGGGTCGTGATCACCGCGGCGAAGCTCGGGGCCGCGAGGATCAGCGCCGCCCCCAGCCCCAGGCCTGCCGGCAGCACCGCCGCGGTCCACCCCGCGCCGAGCCTGACGAGGAGCCAGCGGGCGAAGAACAGCTGCAGCGTCAGCGCGGCGAGGTTGGTCGCGGTGTAGAACAGGCCGATGAAGGCGGCGATCTCGTGCGACGTGTGAAAGCGGCGCTGGATCTCGAGCTTGAACAGGTAGTCGAGCAGCGTGCCGACGAGCACCGAGCACAGCGCGGCCAGCGCGAGCCAGCGCACGTAGCGAACGCGCAGCGGGTTCGCCGGCTCGGCCTCGGCGAGCGGCGACTCCCCCGCCGACGCCGCCTCGACGTGGATCTCCGCGCGCGCGGCCGGCGCCACCGCGGCGAGCAGCAGCGCCGCAAGCACGAGCAGACCGCGGACGCCCCAGGCGTGGGTGAGCGGTGCCGCGAGAATGCCGCCGAGGAGCCCGCCCACGATCCCTCCGGTGCCGACGATCCCGAAGATCCGCTTCGCCTCGCGCGGGTGCGACGCGCTGTTGGCGCTTGACCAGAACTGCGACAGGAGGATGACCCCGTAGACATTCACCCACAGGTACAGCGCGACCGGCACCCAGCGGGCGCCGGTCTCGCCCAGGGCCGCGAACAGCGCGAGCGTCGCCGCCGAGACCCACGACGCGATCTCGAGCGATCGCGACGCGGGCCGTTGGCGCGTCGCCCGCGCATAGAGTCCGGCGGCGAGCGTGGTGAGGATGCCGACGCCGAGGTACACGGTCGGCAGCAGGGTCGCCGGGAGCGCCGCGAGGAACAGCGCGTCGCGCGCCGTCTTCACGAGCGTGTACGAGCAGGTCAGCGCGAACAGGATGGCGCCGAACGCCAGCGCGTGGCGGGCTTCCTCGGGCTCGAGACGCAGGATGCGAGCGATGCGAGTGATCACCGACAAGACACTAGCGGCGCTCCGCACCACGAGCAACTTCCCGCGCCGGTAGTGACTCCATTATATGGAGTCACTACCCCCGCGCCGGCGGCGCTTTGACGGCTGCGGTTGACTGGACTGCGGGTCGGTAGAGTAGTGTCCGCCGGTCGATGCTCCCTTCCCGCCAAACGATCCGGGCCGCGCTGTTCGCGGTCATCTTGCCGGCGAGCCTCGCGCCGGGTGCCGCGGCCGCACCGGCGCCCGATTCCCTCGCCGGAGATCCAGGCCTCGGCCCCTCGACCGCCGCGCCGTGGAACCCGCCGTCACCGGTCCCCGGATCCGAGCCCTGGGAGGCTGCGCTGCGCGTGCCGGGGAAGATCGTGTCGCTGCCATTCGAGGCGCTCGGTGCGGCGACCGAGGCCACGCTCGAGTACGTCGAGTCGAGCAACCTGCTCCCCCGGGTCGAGGCCTTGCTCGCGCTGCGTGCGACGGTCGGCCTCGACGTCCGGCCCGCGGGGCTCGGGGATCGCACCGGCTTCGGGGGCGAGGCGCAGTACAACCCGCGCTGGTTCCGCGCGCTCGTGGCCGACGTCTCGGGCAGCACCGCCGGCTACAACCGGGAGCGAGTCCGGCTCTCGCGCTCGTTCGCGAGCGTCGAATACGAATCGGACTGGCGGCCGCGCGAGCTGTTCTTCGGCGAGGGGCTGGGCTCGAGCAAGCGCTCCGTGTCGGCCTACGCCTCGCAGGTCGAGCTCGCGCGGCTGGGCCTCGAGTACACGCCGGGAGGCGCGCCCGCGAGCCGGTGGCCGCGGCTCCAGGCCCGCGCCTGGGCCGGGCCGCGCGACGTCGTGCTGCGGCGCGGGCGCGACCCGCGCAAACCTTCGATCACCGAGAGCTTCCCCTCGACCTCGGCGGCCGAGCTCGACACCCACGTCGAGCACTTCGTCTACGGCGTGCGGGCGGCGCTCGACACGCGTCGCGGATCGCCCCACTGGACGAACGGCTGGCGGATCTCGGGCCAGGCGGAGCGCTACGACAAGTCGCTCGACTGGCTCGCGCTCCGGAGCGGCGACGCGCCCGAGCGTCCGTTCACGCGCTACGTCGCCGAGGGCGAGGCCGGCATCTCGTTCCTGAGGGATCCGCGCACCGTGCGGCTCGCGCTCAGGGTCGTGGACAGCGAGCTCGGCGCGGGGTCGGGCCTGTTCCTGGTCCCGGACCTCGCCCGCCTCGGCGGGCGCGAGGGGCTCTCCGGGTTCGAGCCGGGACGCTTCCAGGCCCTCGACTCGGCGGTGGGCAAGCTCACCTACCTGTTCCCGCTCGGCCGCTACGTCGAGCTCGACACCCACGCCGAGGCGGGGGGCGTGTACTCGCGCCTCCGGGACGCGCGGGTCTCGAGCCTCAAGAACTCGTACGGCGTCCAGCTCCGCATCCGCAGCCTCACCACGCTGCTCGGGTTCGTGGGCGTCGACTGGTGCGACGAGGGCGCGCGCGTGAACTTCTCCCTGGGAGGGATCGAATGACGCCGGCGCTGCTCGCGGGACTCGCGGGGTTCGCGGCGCTCGGCTTCGCGGCGGCGCCGGTAGCACCTGAGGCAGCGGTCGATCCCAAGCCGGGCGAGGGCGCCGAGGCGCAGGCCGCGCCCGTGCCCCGGCCGCGAGACGTCTCCTACTACCGCGACGGGTTCGAGCAGACGGTGCGGCCGCTCACTCGCGCCTGCGATCTGCCGACGTTGATCCGCCGGCTGTCGGGAAACCCGCGCGAGGCGGCGAACGTGGACGCGAGCGATCAGGTGCGGCTGCCGAGCACCTGGTGGCAGCCACGCGTGGGCTTCCGAGTGGTCACGGCGGACGACATGCTCCGTGGTCCGGGGCCCGGCACGGGGCCTGCGCCCGGCAAGTGGAGGGTGGCCAAGGCCAAGACGCGCGGGGTGTCGGCGGGCTTCCAGATCAAGGACGCGCAGGGAACCCGGTTCGCGATCAAGTTCGACGTGCCCAAGTACCCGGAGCTCACGACCGGGGCCGAGGTCGTCGCGACCTACCTCTACTGGGCGGCGGGGTACAACGTGCCCGACAACGTCATCGTGACGTTCCGCCGCGAAGATCTTGAAATCGCCCCCGACGCCAAGTACGACGATCCCTTGAAGGGCAACATCCCGATGTCCGAGGAGTTCCTCGACAAGGTCCTGGCCAAGGCGGCGCGCAATCCCGACGGCAGCTACCGCGCGGTGGCGAGCCGGTTCCTGCGCGGCAAGCCGCTCGGCGAGTTCGAGTACAGCGGGCGGCGCAAGGACGATCCCGAGGACCTGATCGCGCACCAGCACCGCCGCGAGCTCCGCGGGCTGTGGACGATCAACTCATGGATCCACCACGACGACTGCAGCGCCCGCAACACGCTCGACATGTGGGTCTTGGACGGCGGGCGCTCGTTCGTGCGCCACTACCTGATCGACTTCAACGGCACGCTCGGCGCCGCCTCGATCGACAAGCACTCGGACCGGAGCGGAACCGAGTACCTGCTCGATTACGGCGTGGCAGCGAGGTCGCTCGCCACGCTGGGGCTCGTGCCGTACCGCTGGGAGGCCGCCGTCGATCCCGAGCTCCCGAGCATCGGCTTCATCGAGTCGCGGCGCTTCGATCCCAAAGGCTGGCGGCCGTTTCTCCCCAACCCGGCGTTCGACGAGCGCACGCTGCGCGACATCCGCTGGGGCGCGCGCATCGTCGCCGGCTTCAAGGAGGAGCTGATCCGCGCCGCGGTCAAGCAGGCCCGGTACTCGGACCCGCGCGCCGAGGATTACCTGGTGCGCGTGCTGCTCGAGCGCCGCGACAAGATCGTGCACCGCTGGCTGGGCGCCACCGCCCCCACCGCCGCCAGGACCGATCCGTAGTGTTCACTGCCGGCGAGGGCCGAGGCGAGCCGTGGACGTCGTGAGCCGGACTCCCGGAGCCCCCGTGGCGAAAGCCTCCTCTCGCGGACTGCTCGAGCGGCTCCTCGCGCCGTTCGCCGAAGTCCATGCCGGCGAGGCTGGCACCGCGCTCCTGCTCACGCTCAACGTGTTCTTGCTCCTCACCTGCTACTACATCATCAAGCCGGTGCGGGAGGCGCTCATCCTCGGCAACGAGGGCGCCGAGGTGAAGAGCTACGCCTCCGCGGCGATGGTGTTGCTGCTCTCGCTCTACATTCCCGCCTACAGCGCGATCGCGAGCCGGGTCGACCGCATGCGCCTCATCACCTGGGTGACGGCGTTCTTCATCGGCTGCCTCGGCGCGTTCTACCTGCTGGCGCGGGCGCACATGCCGCACCTGGGGCTCGTGTTCTTCATCTGGGTCGGGATCTTCAACGTCTCGATCATCGCCCAGTTCTGGTCGTACGCGAACGACGTCTACACGCCCGAGGCCGGCAAGCGGCTGTTCGCGATCGTCGCGTTCGGCTCCACCATGGGCGCGATCGCCGGCGCCACGATCACGAAGGCGCTCATCGCGCCGCTCGGAGTCAAGCAGCTCATGCTGGTGGCGGCCGGCGTCCTGTTCGTGAGCGTCGTGATCGCGCGGATCGTGGAGGCGCGGGAAGGAGCGCGCCACGCGCAGGCGAGCTCGGAGGCGAACGAGCAACTCGGGAGCCAGGGCGGGTTCAGGCTCGTCCTCGGCGACCGCTACCTGCTGCTGATCGGACTCCTCGTGCTGGTCCTGAACATCGTGAACACGAACGGCGAGTATATCCTCGGCAAGACCCTGTCGCTGCTTGCCAAGCACAACGTGGAGGCCGGGCTCGCGGGGGCGATCTCCGCCGACGACTACAAGCAGAAATTCATCGGCGGCTTCTACGCCGGCTTCCAGCTCACCGTGAACGTCGTCGCCGCCGTGGTCCAGCTGTTCCTGGTGTCGCGGATCCTGCGCTGGTTCGGGGTGCGCGCCGCGCTGTTCTTCATGCCGCTCATCTCGCTCGCCGGGTACAGCATGCTCGCGATCGCTCCCATCATCGGCACGATCCGGCTCGTCAAGATCGCCGAGAACTCGACCGACTACTCGCTGCAGAACACGACTCGCCAGGCGCTGTTCTTGCCCACGTCGCGTGACGCGAAGTACAAGGGCAAGGCGGCGATCGACACCTTCTTCTACCGCTCCGGCGACCTGCTCTCGGCGGGGCTCGTGTTCCTCGGCGCGAAGCTCGCGATGACCCCGCAGCGGTTCTCCGCGGTCAACGTCGTGCTCGTGCTCGCGTGGCTGCTGATCGTGATCCAGATCGGCCGCGCCCACGCTCGGCTCACCGCCGAGGCGGAGCGGGCCGCGGCAGCGAGGCCGGTAGTTACGACGTAAACCGGCCCGGTCTCACTCGAATTGCCGCTTCAAGTCGTCGAACTGCCGGCGAAGCTCGTCGAATTCCAGGCGCAGCGCCTGGATCTCCGCCTCGAGCCGGCCGATCCGCTCCCCGTCGGTGGAGGCTTCGCTATTCGAGGAGTCCGCCGGCGGCGCCGGCTCGCGGCCTGCCACGGGCGGCTCGCCGCCGAGCAGGTGCGCGAAGCGTGCTTCCTTCGTTCCGGGAGCCCGCGGCAACTTGATCGCGAGCGGCGGCTCCGCGCTCATCAAGGAATGGAGCACCGGCTCCACCTCTTCCAGACTCGCGAACTCGTGCAGGCGCCCGGTTCGCCCGCGGATTTCGCCCGCGGTCTGTGGGCCGCGCAGCATCAGCACGCACAGCACCGCCATCTCGCGCGCGCCCAGCGCGAGCTTCTCGCTCAAGCGCTGCTCGTACTTGAGCGCGCGCCCGCCCCTGACCGACCAGATCAAACCTTTCTGCCGCAGGCTTTCAAGCGCACGTTCCACGGTACTCGCGTCATAGGAGGTAACAGGGTCGCGATTCGTCGTCTGGTTGCACGCGTTGACGAGCGCGTTGAGCGTGAGCGGGTAGTACTCCGGCGTGGTGACTTGCTTTTCGACCAGAGCGCCGATGGCGCGGATCTCGACCGGGTCGGGGAGCAGTTCCACGAGGGCGCACTCCAGAGGGTTGGGTTGCGAACGGAAAGCGCGGAGCGTAGGGCCGGCGGTTGCGATGGACAAGGACGGCGGCGATTGCCGTGTGTGCCGCTGCGTCGGGCCGGCGCGGATCCACGATCCCTTCCCGCTCGACCGCCCGCTCGCGATGTGCTTCCATAACGTGCGTTTACGGGTCCCCGCTCCCCTCTCTCTCCGGAAGGAATTGCCCATGAAGCGATCCACGTTGCTGATCGCGACGCTCATTGCGGCTCTTGGGGCCGCCATGGGCATCGGCGCCAAGGCTCGCGCCGAGCTGCCGCCCCTGATCGACCGCGCGCTCATCTACGGCGACCCCGAGATCTCCACCGCGCAGCTCTCGCCCGACGGGCACTACATGTCGTTCATCAAGCCGTACAAGGATGC
>QHRS01000223.1 GCA_003221435.1 Candidatus Rokuibacteriota bacterium | reverse complement strand
CTCGGTCGGCTCGATCATCAGCGCCTCCTCGACGATCAGCGGGAAGTACGTCGACGGGGCGTAGAAGCCGAGGTCGAGCAGCCGCTTGGCGATGTCGGTCGCCGTCACGCCGGCCTGCTGCTTCTGCCGGCGCGCCGACAGGACGCACTCGTGCATGCACGGCCCGGGGGCGCCGAGATCGTAGTACGGCTCGAGGCGCTTCATCACGTAGTTCGCGTTCAGAACCGCGTTCTCGGACGCGCTGCGGAGGCCCGGCGCGCCCATCGTGCGGATGTACGCGTAGGCGCGGACCAGCATGCCGAAGTTTCCCCAGAACGCCTGGAGCTTGCCGATCGACTGCGGGCGCTTCCAGTCGAGCACGTATTCCCCGTGGGAATCCTTCGTGACGACGGGCGCCGGCAGAAACGGCGCCAGATGGGCCTTGACGCCGACGGGCCCGGCCCCGGGGCCGCCGCCGCCGTGGGGTGTCGTGAACGTCTTGTGCAGGTTGAAGTGGCACACGTCGAAGCCGAGGTCGCCCGGACGCGTGATGCCGAGGATCGCGTTCAGGTTGGCGCCGTCCATGTAGACCTGGACACCCTTGGCATGGCACATCTCGATGATCTCGGTGATGCGCGTCTCGAAGAGGCCGAGCGTGTTGGGCAGCGTGAGCATGAACGTCGCGGTCTCGCCGTCGAGGTGGCGCTCGAGATCGAGCAGGTCGACCTCGCCGGTCCGCTCGGACTTGAGTTGCACCACGCGGTAGCCGGCGATCGCGGTCGAGGCCGGATTCGTCCCGTGGGCCGAGTCCGGGACGAGCACCTTGGTGCGCTTCTCGCCGTTCGCGAGGTGATAGGCGCGAACCATCAGCACGCCCGCCAGCTCGCCCTGCGCGCCCGCCGCGGGCTGGAGCGACACCGCATCCATGCCTGCGATCTCCGCCAGGTATGCGGACAGCTCGTGCATGAGCCGGACCGCCCCCTGGCTCACGCTCGCCGGCGCCTGCGGATGCAGCCGCGCGAAGCCGGGCAGGCGCGCCACGTCTTCGTTGAGCCTCGGGTTGTACTTCATCGTGCAGGAGCCGAGCGGGTAGAAGTGCGTGTCGACGCCGTAGTTGAGCTGGGAGAGCCGCGAGTAGTGGCGAACGACGTCGACCTCCGACACCTCCGGCAGCTCCGGCGGCTTCGTCCGCAGGTACTTCGCCGGGATCAGCGTCTTCACGTCGGCGACCGGCACGTCAGTCTCGGGCAGCGAGAACGCGAACCGGCCCGGCGCGGACAGCTCGAAGATCAGCTTGTCGTACTGTGGCATCGCCATGTCAGGCCACCGCCCGGATGAGCGCGTCGGCGAACGCGTCGATCTCGTCCCGGCTCCGCTTCTCGGTCACGGCCACGAGCAGGCAGTCCTTCAGCGAGCGGTCGAACGGCTTGAGCGGCACGCCCGCGAGGATTCTGTCTCGCAGGAGTTTCCGGACGACGCGCTCGGGCGGCTTCGGCAGTTCGAGCGTGAACTCCTTGAAGTAGGGCGCGCCGAAGCGGAGCCTCACACCGGGCACCTCGGCGAGCTTGCGCGCCGCGTAGTGAGCCTTCGCCGCGGACAGTTCCCCCACGCGCGCGAGCCCCCGCCAGCCCATCGTGGCCGTGTAGATCGTCGCCATCAGGGCGCAGAGCGCGACGTTCGTGCAGATGTTCGACGTCGCCTTCTCGCGCCGGATGTGCTGCTCACGCGTCTGGAGCGTCAGCACGTAGCCGCGCCGGCCGTCCAGGTCCACCGTCGCGCCCACCAGTCGCCCCGGCATGCGGCGTACGAGATCCTTCTTGGCCGCCAGGACGCCGAGGTTCGGACCGCCGAACGACATCGGCACGCCGAGCCCCTGCCCCTCACCGACGACGACGTCGGCGCCGAGGGCGCCCGGCGGCTCGAGAACTCCAAGGTTCACCGGATCGGCGACGGCGATGAGCAGAGCGCCCGCGGCATGGGCGATCTCCGCCGCATCCGCGACGCCTTCGAGGCAGCCGTAGAAGTTCGGCGACTGGATCACCAGCGCCGCGGTCTTCCCCGACACCGCCTTCTTCGCGGCGTCGAGATCGCTGGCGCCGTCGTCGATCGGGATCGTCTTCAGTCTGAGCGCCGGGCCTTCGGCGTACGTCTCGACGACCTGTCGGTAGAGCGGGTTCACACCGGCCGACAGGACGATCTGGTCGCGCTCGGTGACGGCGTGGGCCATCAGCACGGCCTCCGCCAGCGAGGACGCGCCGTCGTAGATCGACGCATTCGCCACGTCCATGCCCGTCAGCTCGGCGATCATGGTCTGGTACTCGTAGATCGTCCTCAACGTCCCCTGGCTGGCCTCGGGCTGATAGGGCGTGTAGGCGGTGAAGAACTCGCCGCGCGAGATCAGGTGGTTGATCGGGCTCGGGATCATGTGATCGTAGGAGCCGCCGCCCAGGAAGCAGGCGTAGGCATCCGCGTCGGCATTCTCGGCCGCCAGGCGCCGCATGTGACGGACCAGGTCCTGCTCGGCCATCGGCGCCGGCAGGTCGAGCGGCCGCGACAACCGGGCCTTCGGGGGCACGCGCGCGAGGAGATCCTCGATCGACCCGACGCCGATGGTCGAGAGCATGTCGCGCTGCTGAGCGGGCGTGTTCGAGATATAGCGCATCACCTAGTGTCCGCCGCCTGCAAGGAAGGCTTCGTATTGCTTCGCCGTCATCAGCGCCTCGAGCTGCCCCGGCTGGCTCGGCGTGATCATGATCATCCAGCCCTTGCCGTACGGGTCCTGATTGACCAGCTCGGGCGCCGAGCGGAGCGCGTCGTTGACCTCCCCGACGGTGCCGTCGAGCGGCGCGAACAGGTCCGAGACCGCCTTGACCGACTCCACCACTCCGAAGCCCTGCATCTGCGTCACCTTCGCGCCCACCTTCGGCAGCTCCACGAAGACGACGTCACCGAGCTGCTCCTGGGCGTACGCCGTGATGCCCACGCGCACCCGTGCGCTCTCGACCTTCGCCCACTCGTGCTCTCGCGTGTATCTGAGATCCCCCGGCACACTGGCCATCGCGTCTCCAGTCAGCTTCGCTTCACGTTGGAAGGATGGAACGGTGTCTTCACGACGCGCGCCGTCCGGGGCACCCCGCGGACCTCGATCTGCAGCACCGACCCGACGGCGTCGCTGCCTGTCTCGACGTAGCCCACTCCGATGTACCTGTCGACCGACGGCCCGTAGGAGCCGGACGTGACGACGCCGATCTGGCGGCCGTCCTTCAGAATCCGGTATCCGTGGCGGGCGACGGCCTGGTCCACCATTTCGAAGCC